>CAMFAL010000001.1 GCA_945948185.1 uncultured Clostridia bacterium
ATACTTGATTCATGCAAATTTGCTGATTCCGATTTGTTAGGGAGATAGCAAGCCCCAAGGGTGCTTGCCCGCCTCCTTTGATTTTGAGTGGGGCCGGTTGTCGAATTGCGTCCCATGGTGGGATTGATTTCCGCCCCCGGCGGAAATCAATCCCCTATTGCCTGGGAGCGTTCACGCTCCCAGGCGGTGGTCGAAATTAGTCTCGATTCGAGACTAATTTCGACCAAAACCTCCCTTAAAATAAGGGAAGTTTTCAAGGCCGTGTAGGGCTTGAAAAGGTTGCTTTTCCTTCATTTCTGTGATACTATTTTGATACTAAGAAAACGAGGTGCCCCGAATAACGGGGAAAATATTAACATATTTGCGAATGCTTTACCCGTGAAATCACCTCGAATACGCTCCCATATATTTGAATTTGCCGAGTGGGAATAAGAACCATTTTCCTGAACTCTCTGAATTAGTTTGGAAATCAAAAGAATATAAAAGGAAAGCCACGAAACACAGCGAAAAATGTTCTGTGTTTCGTGGTTCTTTTTGCCGCCGTACTATAATCGTACTATTTGCGAAAAAGTACGCTGAATTTTTAGACCTGTTAAGGTTCGCTGAAATCTGCATGAGCTTCTTCAATTAAGGCGGCAACTTCTGAATGCTTGTTCGGGTAAAGGTGGCTATATGTCTGAAGTGTGGTTTCTATGTTCTCATGGCCTAGCCGGTCAGCAATCAGCAAAGGTGAAAAACCTTTTTCAATTAAGAAGGAAGCGTGAGAGTGTCGTAAATCATGAATTCTAATTCGCTTAATCCCGGACTTCTTACACCCCCGGATCATTTCATGTAGAAGATAATGCTTCGTCTGACCGAACAGCCGCCCGGTGGGATCAGTTACATATGTTATCGCCGGAGTATAATAGACCGCAAACGCCGGGCAAAAATTGACCCACGCCTAAAGAACGGCTATCTTAAAAGTGTGTCGAATACTTTTAAGGGAGATGGCCGAATGATTAGGAGTGGGCTGATACTTATGATAAAAGACTTAGCGGGAAAAGACAAGAGCGCATACGCAATCGGCCAGGAAATTGGGGTATCCAAGAACACCGCCCGGAAATACATGACGCAGTCAGCACAGCCTCATGGATTGAAGGGGATAAAGAGAGGCTCCAAATTGGATCCTTACAAGGCACAGTTGGATGGTTGGATGCGGCAAGGCGTCTTCAACTGTGTGGTGCTGATGGAGCGGCTGCGGGCGATGGGGTATGACGGCGGGATGAGTATCCTGAAAGAATATGTTCACCCGTACCGGCCAGCGAAATCTGCGCCTGCGGTACGGCGCTATGAGACACCCAGCGGCAAGCAAGCGCAGATGGATTGGGGAATTTGTCAGTACCTGGACCAAAACGGTGTGCTGCACAAAGTCGCTGTTTTCGTGATGATATTGGGACATTCCCGTGCCAAGTACATCGAGTTTGTGAGCCGCTGTGACCTGCGCAGCATGGAACGGTGTATGCTGAACGCTTTTCTGTATTTCGGCGGTGTACCCAAGGAGGTACTCACCGACAACATGAAGACGGTGGTTGCCGGGCGAGAGGCCGGCAAGGTGATCTGGAACACGCAATTTGCCGACTTTGCAGCAGAGATAGGCTTTGTTTACAGATGCCCCAAATGTGGCCATGAAGAACAACTGCTTACTGGTATAGGCTTCATGGCCCAGCAGGAAGCCGCCACAGAGTGCGAAAACATTTTGGCGGGTATCTATGGCCCCAAGGTTAAAACCGCCCTTGTAGCCCATCCTGAATCCGCTGTGAGCGTGGAAAGGGCCGTATACCAATGCGGAGCCTGCGGCAAGCTGGAAAGCCGCTTGGCGGTCAAAGTATCGGCCCCTGTTCGGGTTTCAATTCACCAACACTGTGATTGTGGGAAAATCATGCACCGAATCAGAGCAGGTGAAGAAATGTTTTGCCCGGTGTGTCTGGAACCATTGAAGGAAACCAATATTGTGAGCGCTATTCTGTGGGATTGATTGAAGGGGGTGTGATCATGGATCAGGCAAAATTATGGAGTATGCAAAATCAGAAGGCTATGATGGTGCTGAATACTTGGGGCGGTATCATGACTTCTTCTGCTATGCGCCGTTCTATGATCTTCCGGTTGGTGAAGCTGTTCCCCCAACCGGGTTGCCCTGTCTGATCTTGGTGGATCAGGCCGGGAACATTAACCTTTCTTCACCGGAAGAAGCTGTTCTTTATGGTGATGGAATTAGGAAACAGCTTGAAGAAGATTTTATTAGGCGCTTCGGTGGGCGGCTGTATTATGCCTGTCCTTCTGGTTGGCCCATCTATACCCACAGGGGGCGGAATTATCATTTGGATGAAGATATTGCTGACCCTGAAGCTATCATGAAAACCAGCTTGGAGCAAGGCAAAAATCTTCTGATCAAAACCTTCCCCACTGTGGATTTATACCCTGATCCTGATGCGGTATATTGAGTTCAGAGCGGATGAAAAAATTGCGTACTAAAACCGTACTACCAGGAGTTCAGAGATTGCTTTAGGAGTTCGTTTTGAACTGAATATCATGAACTTTTTGCCGGATTTTACCCATATTTTCCGCAAAAGGCACACTTTTCAGCTATGTTCAGTGTAAGCGGAAACAGAGTGGGAATAATTGCAAAAAGCCGTCTATTCATTGCTGTGCAATGGATAGACGGCTTTCATTTAACGAAATGCCGGGGCTGACGGCAATGCCATCGGCCCCGGTACGGAATCAATACTCAGTCCGCGAACAATGGGGTGGAAAGGTAGCGGTCGCCGGTGTCCGGCAGCAGGGCCACGATGGTCTTGCCCTTGTTCTCCGGCCGCTTGGCAAGTTCAATAGCGGCCCACACGGCGGCGCCGGAGGAGATGCCCACCAGCACGCCCTCTTTCTTTCCGATTTTCTTGCCGGTGGCGAAGGCGTCGTCGTTCTCCACGGTGATGATCTCATCATACACGGCGGTGTTCAGCACATCCGGTACGAAGCCCGCGCCAATACCCTGAATCTTGTGAGCACCCGCAGTGCCCTTGCTCAGCACGGGAGAGGAGGCGGGCTCCACGGCCACCACTTTCACGTTGGGGTTCTGGCTCTTCAGATACTCGCCGGTACCGGTGACGGTGCCGCCGGTGCCGACACCCGCCACGAAGATATCCACCTTGCCGTCAGTATCCTCCCAGATCTCAGGGCCGGTGGTGGCTCTGTGGACGGCGGGGTTTGCGGGGTTCACGAACTGACCGGGGATAAAGCTGTTGGGAATCTCCTTGGCCAGTTCATCGGCCTTGGCGATGGCACCCTTCATACCCTTGGCGCCCTCGGTCAATACCAGCTCCGCGCCGTAGGCCTTCATGATCTGGCGGCGCTCCACGCTCATAGTCTCCGGCATGACGATGATGATCCGGTAGCCACGGGCGGCAGCCACAGAGGCCAGGCCGATGCCGGTGTTGCCGGAGGTGGGCTCGATGATGACGGAGCCGGGCTTCAGCAGGCCCTTGGCCTCGGCGTCGTCGATCATGGCCTTGGCGATGCGGTCTTTTACGCTGCCGGCGGGGTTGAAATACTCCAGCTTAGCCAGGACCTTGGCCTCCAGTCCTTCTTCCTTCTCAATGTGTACCAGTTCCAGCAGCGGGGTCTTGCCGATCAGCTGGTCGGCGGATGTATAGATCTTGCTCATCATCATTTCCTCCTGAATATCATTTTACATGTGTCAAAATAAATACGGTTTGCCGTGATCATGGACAGCGGCAACATCGCAGATTCATCAATTCGTATTTCATGTATTACCAATCTATCAAGTAGGTTAATGTGGATTATAGTCTATGCACATGCATTTGTCAAGTGGTCTTTTCAAAATTTTTCCGTTGATTCCCTATTAACCATGCTGTATAATAGGTTTATTAAAGTTTGGAGGGATCTGATATGCTGATTTCCACAAAGGGCCGTTATGCGCTGCGGGTCATGATCGACCTGGCAGAACACCAGGCAGACGGATTCGTCCCCCTGAAGGTGATCGCGGAGCGGCAGGAAATCTCGGAAAAGTATTTGGAAAGCATCATTAAGCTCCTGGTGAAGGCCAAGCTTCTCAACGGCTTGCGGGGCAAGGGCGGCGGCTACCAGCTGACCAAGACCCCGGAGCAGTATACGGCGGGTGACATTCTGCGGCTGACGGAGGACTCCTTGGCGCCGGTCTCCTGTCTGCAGCCGGGCGCATCTGCTTGTTCCCTGGCGGCGGAGTGCCGCACTCTTTCCCTGTGGCAGGGGCTGGACAAGGTCATCAGTGACTATCTGGATCACATCACCATCGCAGACCTGATGAAAAAGGATGCCTCCGGAGATTTTTACGTGATCTGATCAACATAAGAACGCAAGCCGGTGAGGAGAATTCCTCACCGGCTTGTGCCGTGAACCGGAGTTTTTTGGCTTGCCTTCTCAGACACACGCCTCCCCACCCCATCCTTGACAGGTCTCAAGGGCCGTCACTTCACCGCCGCAAATCCCTTTTCCAGGTCGGCGATGATGTCGTCGATATGCTCCGTGCCGATGGAGAGACGGATGGTGTTGGGTTTGATGCCCTGGTCCAGAAGTTCCTCGGGGCTTAACTGGGAGTGGGTGGTGGTAGCCGGGTGGATGACCAGAGACTTCACATCCGCCACGTTGGCCAGCAAAGAGAATATCTCCAGATTGTCGATAAATTTGTGGGCCTCTTCCTGGCCGCCCTTGATCTCAAAGGTAAAGATGGACGCGCCGCCGTTGGGCAAGTATTTCTCGTACAGGGCGTGGTCGGGATGGTCAGGCAGGCTGGGGTGGTTCACATGCTCTACCTGGGGATGGTTCGCCAGGAACTCCACAACCTTCTTCGTGTTCGACCCATGGCGGTCCAGGCGCAGAGAGAGGGTTTCCACGCCCTGGAGCAGCAGGAACGCGTTGAAGGGAGAGATTGCGGCGCCGGTATCCCGCAGCAGAATGGCCCGGATGTAGGTGACAAAAGCGGCGGGACCGGCGGCATCCACGGAGGAGACGCCGTGGTAGCTGGGATTGGGTTCCGCGATGGGGGCATACTTGCCGCTGGCCTTCCAGTCAAACTTGCCGGAGTCCACGATGATGCCGCCCAGGGTGGTGCCGTGGCCGCCGATGAACTTGGTGGCGGAGTGGACCACGATGTCCGCGCCGTGCTCAATAGGCCGGATCAGGTAGGGGGTTCCGAAGGTGTTGTCAATGACCAGGGGCAAGCCGTGCTTGTGGGCGATGGCGGCGATGGCGGCGATGGCGGGGATATCGCTGTTGGGGTTGCCCAGGGTCTCCAGATAGATGGCCTTGGTGTTGTCCTGAATGGCGTTTTCCACCTCCGCCAGATCACGGGCGTTCACGAAGGTGGTGGTCACGCCGAACTGGGGCAGGGTATGGGCCAACAGGTTGAAGCTGCCGCCGTAGATGGTCTTCTGGGCCACGATGTGGTCTCCCGCCTGGGCCAGGGCCTGGATGGTGTAAGTAATGGCCGCGGCGCCGGAAGCCAGCGCCAGAGCCGCCACGCCGCCCTCCAATGCCGCGATGCGCTTTTCCAGCACGTCCTGGGTGGAGTTGGTCAGACGGCCGTAGATATTGCCGGCGTCTGCCAGGCCGAACCGGGCGGCGGCGTGGGCGGAATTGTGAAAGACATAGGAAGTGGTCTGGTAAATGGGGACGGCGCGGGAATCGGTGGCGGGGTCGGGCTGTTCCTGACCGACGTGAAGCTGCAGGGTCTCAAATTTATAGTTACTCATGGTAAATACCTCTTTCGTGTTAGAATTTAAATTTGGGTACGAAAAAATCCGGGGCGAACTTCGCTCCCGGACTGCGTATGGCCAAATCGAGGTCCACTCATAAAATACTTAGTGGACAATGGGCGCATCGAAGCACCCGGCCATCTCAACAGTCCGGGAGTTCAGCATTCGGCCACAGCGGAAATTGCTGCGCAGCAGCTTTGTGAAGGTATTCAACAACATCATCATACGCCTCTATTCCATTAACCTATTATTCTTGTTGGTTTATTGGATTAAAATACCACCAACCGTCCATTTTGTCAAGAAGATTTTTTATGATTTCAGGTCCATGGACAGACTAACTGCCCCGGACGCGATGCGTCCGGGGCAGTCCCATCACAGCTTTCTTGCAGCTTTTACTTGTTAGAGGTATGGATGGCGCGCTTCTCGGCCTGTAGGGCGGCCTCCCGCATGGTCTCGGTGACGGTGGGATGGCTGTGGATGGTGTTGATGATCTCATCCAGGGTCATCTCCTCGCCGATGGCCAGAGCACCCTCAGCGATCAGGTCAGTGGCACGGGGTCCAATGATGTGCATACCCAGAATCTCGCCGTACTCCTTGCCGGCGATGATCTTCACCAGGCCTTCGCCGCCGTTGAGGATCAGAGCCTTGCCGTTGGCGCTCATGGGGAACTTACCAACCTTGTACTCAATACCCTGAGCCTTGCACTGCTCCTCGGTCAGGCCAACGGAAGCAGCCTCGGGCTCGATGTACACGCAGGTGGGGTTGGTCTTTTCGTCGTAGGTAGCTTCCATGCCGCAGATGTTCTCGGCAGCCACCTCGCCCATGGCGGAGGCGGTGTGCGCCAGCTGGGCGTGGCCCATGACGCAGTCGCCGATGGCATAGACGCCGGGGACGTTGGTCTGCATCTTGTCGTTGACGATGATGCGGCCGCGGTCGTTGTCGATGCCGCCGGCTTCCAGGTTCAGGGAAGCGGTGTTGGCACGGCGGCCGATGGCCACCAGGATCTTCTCCGCCTCAAAGCTGACGGTCTCGCCGGCCTTGTTCTTGCAGACCACCTTGGCGCCCACGGGAGAGGTCTCAACGGACTGCACGGGGCACTCCAGATTGAATTCCATGCCCATCTTCTTCATGTGGGCCACGCCGATCTTGGTCAGGTCGCCGTCCAGCATGGGCAGCATGTGGTCCATGGCTTCCACCACGGTGATTTTGGTACCGAAGGCAGCATAGGCACAGGCCAGCTCCAGGCCGATGACGCCGCCGCCGATGACCACCATGGTCTTGGGCAGCTTCTCCAGGCTCAGAGCGCCGGTGGAGTCGATGCAGTTGGGGTTCTCCTTCAGGCCGGGAATGGGAGGCTGAGAGTTGACAGAGCCGGTAGCCACGATGATGGCGTCCGCAGTCATCTCCTCGGTGGTACCGTCAGCCTTCTTGACAGACAGCTTGCCGGGAGCGGTGAAGGTGGCCTCGCCGTCGATCTTCTTGACCTTGTTCATCTTCAGCAGGCCGGCAACGCCGCCGGTCAGCTTGGCGGAGATGTCGTTCTTGTGCTTGATGACCTGGGGGAAGTCCACTTCCACGCCGGAGACCTTGACGCCAATGTCGGGGCCCTGGTCCTTGATCTGGGAAATCAGCTCAGCGGAGTGCAGCAGGCACTTGGTGGGGATGCAGCCCACGTTCAGGCAGGTGCCGCCCAGGTGCTCCTTCTCGATGACGGTGACCTTGGCGCCCAGCTGAGCGGCGCGGATGGCAGCCACATAGCCGCCGGGGCCGCCGCCGATGACGATGACGCTGGTGTCAGCGGCCGCCTTGGCGGGAGCGGCGGGGGCAGCGGGAGCGAAGGGCACGGCAGGAGCAGCAGGGGCTGCCGCGGGAGCGGCGCCGCCGATCTGCTCGCCGGGCTGGCCGATCCATGCCAGGGTGCCCTTGACGGGCACATCGTCGCCCTCCTGGGCCACAATCTTCAGCATGGTGCCTTCCACCTCGCTGGCGACCTCATTGGTCAGCTTGTCGGTGGTGATCTCCACGACCACATCGCCGACCTTGATGGTATCGCCCTCCTGCTTGACCCACTTGGAGACAGTACCCTCCTCCATGGTCAGGCCCAGCTGGGGCATTTTCAGTTCGTAAGCCATTGGTATGTTCCTCCCCTTACAGCAGGATGCTCATGGGGTTCTGCAGCAGATCCCGCAGATCCATCTGGAACTTCGCCACAACGGCGCCGTCCAGGGTGCGGTGATCCAGCGTCACAGACAAACGCATGACCTGCTTCTTCACAACCTTGCCCTCATCGTCCAGAGCCAGCTCGTCCTCGATGGCGCAGACGCCCACGATGACGGAATCAGGCTGGTTGATGATGGGAGTGAAGGTCTCAATGCCAAACATGCCCAGGTTGGACACGGTGATGGTGTTGCCCTTATACTCCTCGGGCTTCAGCTTGTTCTCCTTGGCGCGGGTGGCCAGATCCTTGGCGGTAGCAGCCAGGGTATCCAGACCCATCTTGTCGGCATCGCGGATGACGGGAGTGATCAGGCCGGAGTCCAGAGCCACGGCCATGCCGATGTTCACATGGGCGCGCTGGATGATCTGATGGTTGGCCTCGTCGAAGCTCACCAGGATCTCGGGATGGTTCCGCAGGCAGACAGCCAGAGCCTTCAGCACCAGGTCGTTGACAGAGTACTTCTTGCCGGTCTCGGCCAGCAGCATCTTGCGGAACTTCATCAGAGCGGTGACGTCCACCTTGATGTTCTGGGTGACGGGCGGGATCTCGGTGTGGGAGGCCAGCATCCGCTCGGAGACGACCTTGCGCATACCGGACAGCTTCACCACAGTGTCGCCCTCCATCAGGTCCAGACCAGCCTTGGGAGCGGCGGGCTTGGCAGCGGGAGCGGGCGCAGCGGCGGGAGCGGCCGCAGGAGCGGGAGCGTTCTTCTGGGCCTCGGCGGCAGCCAGGATATCAGCCTGGCGGATACGGCCGGAGGTGCCGGTGCCGACGATGTTGGTGTAATCCACACCCAGCTTGGCCGCGGTCTTACGGGCCAGGGGGGAGATGCGGATGCGGGCGCCGTTGGCGGCAGCCACAGGAGCGGGAGCAGCGGCGGGGGCAGCAGCTGGAGCGGCCTCCACGGCGGCAGGAGCGGCGGGAGCGGCAGCGGGGGCAGCGCCGCCCACGGCCTCGCCGGGCTGGCCGATGTAGGCCAGCAGGCCCTTGACGGGGATGTCCTCGCCCTCCTGGGCCACAATCTTCAGCAGGACGCCGTCGAATTCGCTGGCGACCTCATTGGTCAGCTTATCGGTGGTGATCTCCACGATCACGTCACCGGCCTTCACCTCATCGCCTTCGTGCTTGATCCAGGCGGAGACAGTACCCTCCTCCATGGTCAGGCCCAGCTGAGGCATCAATACTTCATGTGCCATGTTGATTACCTCCTCACTTGTTCAGGACGCGCTTGACGGCCTTGACGATGTCGTCGGGATGGGGGAAGTTCTTGTCCTCCAGCACGGGGCTGAAGGGAGAGACGATGTTGAGGCCGCAGACACGCTCCACGGGAGCGTCCAGCTCGTCGAACAGCTCCTCGGCGATCTGAGCGGAGATCTCGCCGGCATAGCTGCCGCGCTTGACTTCCTCAGAGACGATGATGACGTTATGGGTCTTGGAGACAGAGGCCTTGATGGCGTCCCAGTCGATGGGCACCAGGGTGCGCAGGTCCAGGACCTCCACGTCGATGCCCTCGGCAGCCAGCTTCTCAGCGGCTTCCATGGAGAAGTTGACCTCGCGGCTCCAGGTGATGATGGTCAGATCCTTGCCCTCGCGCTTCACGTTGGCCTTGCCGATGGGGACCAGGTAATCCTCGTCCTCGGGGATCTCTTCCTTCTTGGCGTACAGCAGCTTGTGCTCAAAGACCACAACGGGATCGGGATCACGCATAGCGGACTTGATCAGGCCCTTGGCGTCGGCGGCTGAGCAGGGAGCCACGACCTTCAGGCCGGGGAAGTGGCAGACCATGCCCTCCAGGGACTGGGAGTGCTGACCGGCGTTGCGGCGGCCGGAACCCATGGGCATACGCAGTACCAGGGGGATGGAGCACTGACCGCCGGACATGTACTTCAGCTTGGCAGCCTGGTTGAACAGGGGATCAGCGCAGACGGTGACAAAGTCGTCATACATCAGCTCCACGCAGGGATGCATGCCACGCATAGCAGCGCCGACGGCCATGCCCAGGAAGCCCTCTTCGGAAATGGGGGTATCGATGACACGGTTGGGACCGAACTCATCCAGGAAACCGGTGGTGACGGCGAACACGTTGCCCATGACGGCCATATCCTCGCCCATGATGAACATCTTGTCATCCCGGCGCATCTCTTCCAGCAGGCCCTCACGAATGGCCTTGCTCACAGTGATCTTCTTGCTCATCTTGCCACACACCTTTCGTTATCGGCAGTATACATATCGTCGGTGACCTCAGAGGGATCGGGATAGGGAGACTCATCGGCAAACTTGACGGCCTCGTCCATCTCCTCCTGAGCGGCCTTCTTGATCTCTTCCAGCTCTTCTTCCTTGACGCCCATACCGATCAGCTTCTTACCCAGCTTCTCGATGCCGTCGTTGGCCAGAGCTTTCTCCATGTACTCAGCGGGACGATACACGGCGGGGTCGCCGCAGTAATGGCCCTGATAACGATAGACCTTAGCCTCCACCACATAGGGGCCCTTGCCGCTGCGGGCATGGTCCATAGCCTCGGTCATAGCCTCGTAAACAGCCACGGGATCGGTGCCGTCCACAACGGCGAAGGGCACGTCGTAAGCGGCGGCACGGGTGGCCAGGTCGGGAGTGTTGGTGACGCGGTGAATCTCGGTGGAAACGCCGTAGCAGTTGTTCTCAATGAACCAGACCATAGGCAGCTTCCAGGTGGCGGCCATGTTCAGGGACTCATGGAAGGTACCCTCGTTGGTGGAGCTGTCACCGAAGCAGCCGACGGTGACGCAGTTGTCGCCCAGAATCTTGGAGGCCAGGGCGGAACCGGCGGAGATGGGCTGGCCGGCACCCACGATGCCGTTGGCGCCCAGGTGGTTCATCTTGGCCATATCAGCGATGTGCATGGAACCGCCCTTGCCCTTGCAGTAGCCGGTGCGCTTGCCGAACAGCTCGGCCATGGCCAGCTTGGGATCGCCGCCGCGGGCGATGACATGGCCATGGCCGCGGTGGGTGGAGGTGAAATAGTCCTGGGGCTGGATGGTGGCGAAAGCGCCGGCCTCAGCGGCCTCCTGGCCGATGCTCAGATGGATATTGCCAGCCAGCATGCCCTTGGTGAAGCATTCAGCCGCGTGCTCCTCAAATGCGCGGATGCGGACCATCGTCCGGTAGAAACCCAGCAGCAGTTCCTTGGAGTACTTCTCTTCAGAGTTCTTCTTTTTCGTTGCCAATGTTTTCACGCCTTTCTTAAAATGTTTGGCTCTATGGATCACAATGCAATTGAAAACAACTTATGCCTGACGGGGAGCGAACAGGGGAACCTCCAGCTCCTCATCAAACTTGCGGCCCATGACCAGGCCCTCGATCTCGGCCAGGATCACGTCCACGGTCAGCAGAACCTTTGTGCCCTCCACCAGATGGCCGCCGTGGGCGTTGCCGTGCCGGTCAGTCACCGTCATGTGGACATGCAGGTTCGTGTTGCCCTCATCATCATGGCAGATGATACCGGACGCGCTGGTCAGCTCGATGGGACCGGTGAGATGCAGCGTCTCGCCGTAGCCGTAGCCCGCCTTGGTGGGCAGCTCCACGGGATTGCAGAAATGCGGATCCTGCAGGCTTCCGATGGCGCTGAGGATGACACCGTTGTTGATGCCGTTGCGCTCGCAGGCCTCCTGCAGCCCCAGAAGGACATCCGAGCCGGGTTTCAGACGGACTGCGATCACGCGGCCCAGTTTGCCCTGAGCCATTTCCATGTCAAAGCTCATACCTTATACCCTTCCTCCCTATTGATATATGATAAAAAGAGACGACTCTCTTCATGGGATACCGCTTTAAAGCTCCACGGTCTGCCAGGGCTCTGTAAGGGCCAGGGCTGTTCCCTCCTCAGGCGGCCAGTTGGCCAGGTCCCGCTGCAGCATGTAGTGCATCTGCATGGTGTCATCCCCCTGGAAGGGCACATGATACACGCAGTAGTTCTCCGCCTTCAGGCTGCCGTGGAAAAACTTCGGGTTATGGAACGCCCGGAAAAACAGCGGATTCAGAAATACCGCCCGCAGAGGCAGATTCTTCACCGCTTCAAATGATGCACTCATGTAATCCACATCGGCCGTGAACAGCACGTGCTTGTCGTCGAAGGACAGCACATAGCACAGATGCCGGACACCCCAGAATTTCCGGTCCAGATGCTGCGTGGTGAAAGCCCGCACCGTCAGGTGGGGCTCCACGCGAAAAGAAGCGTGGTCCGTCTTTCGGGACAGGTCCACACAGGGGATATGCCGTTCCCGCAGGAAAGCGTCCAACGCGGAGTCCGGCTGGTCCGCCAGCGGCTTGAAAATGCCTTTCACCGGACGATGCCGCAGGTACTCCATGGTCATGCCCGGAGAGAAGTGATCGGGATGGGCGTGGGTGAACAGCAGGTAATCTACCTTGGAAAAGAGCCCTTCGCCCCGCAGCATCTGCTGCCAGGTCACATCCGTCAGATTGCTGAAGGGATGTCCCTCCGGACCGTAGATGCCGTCCATCAGCACCGTGATCCCCCGGTATTCCAGCAGCAGTCCCGCATTGCAGACCAGTGTCACCCGCAGCTTCTCGTCCATGCCTTTCCTTTCACCGCGCAAAATTGAATTCAATTTCGCGATTTCTTCGATACAAAATTATCATTCGATATTCAAAAAGTCAATGATAAAATGCGGTTTCTTGTAAAAAGTCTACTTTTTAGATAAGTGGTAAGACCATTTTTGACTTTTTTGCCAAGCCTTACTTCTTCTCCCAGGCAACCTTCCGTTTGGGCATCATGGTGATCTGGTCCATGCCCTGGCGGATATACCAGTCGATGGTATCGTACACCACCTGGATATGCTGCTGGATAAAGGCCTCCAGCGCCTCGGCGTCCTTGGCCAGCAGCAGGTCCAGAATCTTCTGACTCTCCCTCAGGGAGTCCCGCAGGAAGTCCACATTGGTGGTGGAGGAAGTCCACAGGAAGAAGATGCTGCCGATGCTCCAGTTGGATTCGTAGATGCCCAGCAGCTTCTCATTGCCCGCCAGCTTCACATACAGGGTATGGAACCGGCTCTCCAGTTCGTAGGCGGCGTTGAAATCCTCAATATCCTGGAGGCCCTTCACCACCTCCCGCATCTCCTCGATGATCTCCGGCGCGTAATCCACATTTTTGATGGCAGGGCGCACGCAGAAGCGCTCGATCATCATACGGATATCCACAGTCTCCAGAATCCGGCGCGGCGTGATCTTAGCCACAGTGACGCCCCGGTTGGGAATGGCCTCCGCCACACCCTGGGCCACCAGACGATTGATGGCCGCCACCACCGGCGTGCGGCTAATGCCCAGGGAATCGGAAATCTCCTGGGTGGACAGTTTGGAGCCGGGGGGATACGTTCCATTCTGAATCCGCTTCCGGATCTCCAAAAACGCGTAATCCTGCAGCGAAGTCTCTCGTTTCATGTCATCCTCCTATATGTAACGCACGGCGTTCTTTACAATGAGCCTCAACGCCGCGCACAGGCAGCTTTTGGCAGTTTCTCCATCTGCCCCGATTATAGCACGCCGCTTTTTATCCAACAAGCCATGTTTCGCATTTTATAGTGCCAAAAATTACAGCTGATTTTCGTCATTTTGAATTCATTTTTTCGAGATATGCGCAAAGAGGTCCGGCAAATGCCGGACCTCTTTGACACAATTCAATTTTTGGTGTGGATGGCCCGTTTTTCGGCGTGAAGAGCGGCCTCCCGCATGGTCTCGGTGACGGTAGGATGGGAATGGATGGTGGAGATCAGCTCGTCCAGAGTGGCCTCCACCCGGATGGCCAGGGCCCCCTCCGCGATCAGGTCCGTGGCACGTGGGCCGATGATGTGCATACCCAGCACCTCGCCGTATTTGGCTCCGGCGATGATCTTCACCAGGCCTTCGCCGCCGTTGAGAATCAGGGCTTTGCCGTTGGCGCTCATGGGGAACTTGCCCACCTTGCAGGCAATGCCCTTGGCCTTGCACTGCTCCTCCGTCAGGCCCACCGAGGCCGCCTCCGGCTCCATGTAGACGCAGGTGGGGTTGGTGCTCTCGTCGTAGACGGCGGGGACGCCGCAGATATTCTCGGCGGCCACCTCGCCCATGGCGCTGGCAGTGTGCGCCAGCTGGGCGTGACCCATGACGCAGTCGCCCACGGCATAGACGCCGGGAACGCTGGTCTCCATCTTCTCATTGACGAGAATGCGGCCCCGGTCGTGCTTCAGGCCGCCGGCGTCCAGATTCAGGGAAGCGGTGTTGGCTTTGCGGCCGATGGCCACCAGGACTTTCTCTGCCTCAAAGCTGACGGTCTCCCCCGCCTTGTTCTTACAGACGACCCTGGCGCCCACAGGGCTGGCCTCCACGGACTGCACGGGGCACTCCAGATGGAACTCCATCCCCATCTTCTTCATGTGGGCCACGCCGATGGCGGTCAGGTCGCCGTCCAGCATGGGCAGCATGTGATCCATGGCCTCCACCACCGTAATCTTGGTACCGAAGGCCGCGTAGGCACAGGCCAGCTCCAGGCCGATGACGCCGCCGCCGATGACCACCATGGTTCTGGGCAAAGCCTCCAGGTTCAGAGCGCCGGTGGAGTCAATACAGTTGGGATTCTCCCGGATGCCGGGGATGGGCGGCACGGCATTGACGGAGCCGGTTGCCACGATGATGGCGTCGGCGGTCATGGTCTCCGTGGTACCGTCAGACTTCTTCACAGACAGTTTCCGAGGGCCGATGAAGGAGGCCTCGCCGTCGAGCTTCTTCACCTTGTTCATCTTAAACAGCCCGGCGATGCCGCCCGTCAGCTTTTTGGAGATCTCATTCTTGTGGGCAATCACTTTCGGGAAGTTAACCTTGACGCCCTCCACCTCCACGCCGATGTCCGCTCCCTGCTCTTTGATCTGAGAGACCAGTTCGGCGGAGTGCAGCAGGCACTTGGTGGGGATGCATCCCACGTTCAGGCAGGTGCCGCCCAGATGCTCCTTTTCGATGACGGTGACCTGCGCACCCAGCTGGGCCGCGCGGATGGCGGCCACATAGCCGCCGGGGCCGCCGCCGATAACGATGATATTCATACGGTGCGCTCCTCCCTCAGGCCAGGATCAGTTCGGGATGCTCGATGAGCGTCTGGAGGTCCTTGAAAATTCCACCCACCTCCAGGCCGTCCACCACCCGGTGATCGAAGGTCATGTAGGCAATCATGGTATCCCGGGGCACGAACTGTCCATCCACATAGACAGGCTTCTTGGTGGTCCGGCCAAAGCCCATGATGGCCACCTCCGGGGGATTGATGATGGGAGTGGACATGTCGATGGGGAACATACCCACGTTGGAGACAGTAAAGGTGCCGCAGCCCTGCTCCCCTTCCCGCAGCTTCTTCTCCTTGGCCCGGGTGCCCAGATCCTTGATAGTCTTGCTGAGTTCCACCAGGGGCAGCGTATCGGCGTTCTTCACCACAGGGACCATGAGGCCGCCCTCGGTGGCCACCGCCACGGAAAGCTGCACATGCTTGTGGGAGAAGAGGGTCTTACCGTCGAAGGTGGCGTTGGCCAGGGGATGCTTCACCAGCATCTTGGCCACAGCCTTGCACAGCAAGTCGTTGACAGTGATCTTGCAGCCCAGGTACTCCTGCTGGGCCACCAGCTTCTGCCGCAGGGCCAGCAGCTCGGTGACATCCATCTCACAGGTGGCCGTGCACTGGGCCATCTCCTGCAGACTGTTGTACATGTTGCGGGCGATGGCCTTCCGGACGCCGGTCCAGGGAGTCTCGGTGATCTCGTCCTCCGCCCCGGCAGGAGCGGCAGCGGCCACGGGCGCGGCCTTGGGCTGCTCCAGATACTTCCGCACATCCCGGGCGATGATGCGGGTTCCGTCGGGACCGCCGGAGGCAGCGATGTCCGCCAGGCTGACGCCGGCTTCCTTGGCCAGCTTCTTGGCCAGACCGGAGGCCCGGATGTGGCCGTCAGCCATGACAGCGGCGCTGACGGCGCCGGTGACGGCCGGAGCAGCGGCGGCGGGTGCCGTATGGACGCAGGTGGGACACTCCCGGGCGCAGCCCTTCTCCTCCGTCTCAGCGGATGCGGCAGGGGCAGCCGGTGCGGCGCCGCCGGCCAGCTGGGCCAGCTCCGCTTCGCTCTCCGCCAGCATGCCGATCACCTCGCCCACGGGGATGGTATCCCCTTCCTTGGCAATGATGTGGACATAGCCCTCACCCAGAGCCTCACAGTCGATGGTATTTTTCTCGTTCTCATACTCCATGAGAACGTCGCCCTTCTTCACGTAGGCGCCCTCCGCCACCTTCCATTCGGCGATGGTGCCTTCCACCATGGTCAGACCCGCCTTGGGCATTACGATCGCAGTACTCATGATATCCTCCTTTTCAGCGGGTCTCAGAACATGGCGCGGATGGAAGCACAGATACGGTCCACACTGGGGATGCTGTGCTTCTCCATGCGGATGTTGTAGGGCATGGGCACATCCAGAGCCGCGATACGGGCCACAGGACCGTCCAGCTCGTCATACAGCTCCTCCTGGAACATGGCGGCAAGCTCCGCGCCGACACCGGCGGTCTTGTTGCCCTCCTCCACCACGGCGGCCATGTGGGTCTTGCGGATGGAGGCGAAGATGGTCTCCTTGTCCAAGGGGGCGATGGTACGGGGGTCGATGACCTCCACGTCAATGCCCTCGGCAGCCAGCTTCCCGGCAGCCTCCAGAGCCCGGGGCACCATGAGGCCAATGGCCACCAGGGTCACGTCCTTACCGGGGCGCTTTACATCCGCCAGGCCGATGGGAATGGTGTAATCGCTCTCATAGATATCGTCGGGGATGTCCTGCTTGGTCTGGTACAGCTGCTTGGGCTCGCAGAAGAGCACCGGATTATCGGAGCGGATGGCAGACTTCAGCAGGCCCTTGGCGTCGTAGGGGCAGGAGGGAGTGATAATGGTGAGGCCGGGCGCGTGCAGGAACAGGCTTTCCACGGTGTTGGAGTGTTCGCTTCCCGCGCCGTTGGAGGCACCGGAGGCACTGCGGATCACCAGGGGCAGCTTGTATTCGGGGCCGTGCATGTACCGCCACTTGGCAACACAGTGGAAGATCTCCGTAAAAGCCACCATGGTGAAATCGGAGTACATCAGCTCCACGCAGGGGCGCAGGCCGGTCTCCGCGGCGCCGATGGCGCTGCCGATGATGGCGGTCTCGGTGATGGGCGTGTTGCGGACCCGCTTGGGGCCGAACTCCTCCAGCATACCGCGGGTAATACCGAAAATGTTGCCGAACTGAGCTACATCCTCGCCGTAGATCAGAACCTTGCCGTCACGGCGCATCTCTTCCTTCAGTGCGTCGCCGATCGCTTTCGCGTAAGTAACTTTCATACCGTTCTGCCCTCCTTATCAAACGTAGAGACCGTCATAGATCTCTTCGGGCTCCATCTCCGGCGCCGCCTCGGCCCGGAGGATGGCCTCATCCATCTCCCGGTCGAAGTCCGTCCGCATCTGAGCAATCTCCTCGGGGGTGATGACGCCCTGCTCCACCAGCATGGCCTCCATGTTCTTGACGCAGTCCTTATTCTCGATCCATTCCTCCGTCACAGCGGCATCCCGGTAGGCGCACTGGTCGCCCTCGAAGTGGCCGCGCCAGCGGTAGTCCTTGCACTCCAGGACAGCAGGACCCTTACCGGCCCGGACGCCCTCCAGCAGCTCCTTTGCGGCCTCGTAGACCGCCAGCACATCAGTTCCGTCCACCACCTTGGCAGGCATGGCGTAACCGGGGGCCCGGTCCGCCACCACATTCTTGGCGGCAATGGAGTAGGAGCAGGGGGTGGAAATGGCAAACTGGTTGTTATGGCACACAAACAGCACCGGCAGTTTCCAGGCCGCCGCCAGATTCATGGCCTCGTACACCGGACCGCGGCTGGAGGTGCCGTCGCCCATGAACACGAAGGCCACGTTGTCCCGGCCCTCCATGTCGATGGTCATGGCCGCACCCACGCCCACGGCGGCGTCGCAGCCCAGGGTACCGGAAAAGCCCAAATCGCCGGTGCGGAGTTCGCCAATGTGGAGGCTGCCGCCCCGGCCGCCGGAGTTGCCGGTCTTTTTGGCCAGCAGCTCCCCGAAGAAGGTATCCAGGGAGGTGCCCATCATGTAGGGCACAGCGGTCACGCGGTGGGTGCGCTTATAGTAGTCGCCCTCCTTAAAGTTGGTCAGCACGCCCACATACGCGGCCTCCTGGCCCACGCCGCTGTGGACGTGGCCGGGGACCCGCCCCTGGGCATAGGTATCTACCATTTTCTTCTCCAAAAGCCGCATATCCAGCAGATCTTTATACAGCTTCCGCAGAAATTCCTTTTCGTACTGCATGATAGTCCTCCTTATGATGTGATGCGGAATCCGGCGTCAGAAAGGTTCCCGGCAGTCCGGAACCTGGGAAAAAATTCCTTTTGCGGTATTGAAAAACGCGGCGGCAGACAGCTGCCGCCGCGTTCTCATCACGCAACTTCGATTTCTTATACGAATCTTACCGCAACCTGATTACTTGGTGAAGGCAGCGATCAGCTCGGGAGTCAGCTGGTCAGCAAACTCATCGTAGCAGGGCTCAGCAGCCTTGCGGAACTCCTCAGCAGCCTCGGGAGTCAGCTCGCTGACAACGATGCCAGCGTCGGCCCACTTCTTCAGCACTTCCTGGTCGCCCTCGCGCTCCAGAACACGCTGATTCTGAGCGGCCTTCTGGCCAGCCTCGTCAACGATCTTCTGCAGCTCGGGAGACAGGGAGTCATACAGCTCACCGTTCATGGTGAAGAAGATGCAGTCATAGATACCAGTCCAGTAAGTGACATACTTCTGAACCTCGGCGATGGAAGCACCGTCAGCGGTGGGCAGGGGGTTCTCCTGGCCGTCATAAGTACCAGTCTGCAGGCCGGTGTAGACCTCGGACCAGTTGGCGTTGGTCCAGTTGGCGCCCCACTTGTCATAAGCGGCGTTCAGCAGCTTGGAGCCGGCAACACGCAGCTTCAGGCCCTTCATATCAGCCAGGGACTCGATGGGACGGACGCTGTTGGTGGGATGACGGAAGCCGTTCTCACCGATGCCCAGCAGGTGCAGGCCCATGCTCTCGACGACATCGCCGACAGCCTTGCCGGCCTCGCCGTCCAGCTTGGCGTCGACATCGTCGAAGGAGCTGAACAGGAAGGGCAGGGACACGACGTTCAGACGAGCGTCGAAGTTGGAGTAGATGATGTTGGAGTGGGCGGACAGCTCGATGGTGCCGTCGATAACGCCCTGAATGCCCTCGGTCTGGTTGCCGGCGGTCAGCTGGTCAGCAGCGTAGACCTCGACCTTGACCTTACCGCCGGTAGCATCGCTGACCATCTTGCCGAAGTCACGGCCCATGTCAGCCCAGCAGGTGTTCTCGGTAGCGGAGCAGGCGAACTTCCAGGTCATCTCGGGGAACTCGGTGCCGGTCTCGGCGGGCTGCTCAGTATTCTCAGCAGGCTTCTCAGCGGGCTTCTCTTCGGTCTTACCGCCGCCGCAGGCGACCAGGGACAGGCCCATGACCAGCGCGAGGATCAATGCAAGAAACTTTTTCATTGTTTTTCCTCCTTAAATTTTACAAGTTGCGTTTTATCTGATACCACTTTCGTGATGACAGATCACTGAGGATCAGCGGCCCAGCAGGACCGTGGAGAAGAAGGGCATATAGGTGACGATCATCAGGGTGACAACGCAGGCGATGATCATGGGCCACACAGCCTTGGAAATAGAGGCGATGGTGACGCGGGTCTTGTCCTTGATGTCCTGCAGCTTGCTGCTGACACCGATGGCGACGAACAGGTTGACGCCCACGGGAGGAGTCACCTGACCGATGGCCAGATTCACGGTGGACAGCACGCCGAAGTGGATGGGGTCAATGCCCAGCTTGGTGGCCACGGGGTACATGATGGGGATGAAGATGTACATGGCGGAGTTGGCGTCCACGAAGCAGCCGGCGATCAGGAAGATCACATTGACGATCAGCAGGAACACATACTTGTTGCCGGCGATGGTCAGCAGCAGGTTCTGGGCGGCGGTGGAGATGCCATGGACGGTGCAGATGTAGGAGAACAGAGTGGCGGCGCCGATAATCAGCATGATGCCGCCGGTGGTCTTGGTGGAGTCGACCAGCAGCTCGTACAGGTCGCGAATCTTGACCTCACGATAGATGAACAGGCCGACGATCAGGCCGTACACCACGGAGACGGCAGCCGCCTCGGTGGGAGTGAAGAAGCCGCTGTAAATGCCGCCCAGGATGATGACGGGCATCAGGAAGCCCCAGAAAGCGGTGCGGAAGGACTTCCAGCGCTCGCCCCAGGAGGCCTTCTCACGGGAGGCGGTCAGGCCCTTTCTGCGAACCTCGATCATGATAACGACCACCAGGGCCAGGCCCATCATGATACCGGGGATAATACCGCCCATGAACATATCGCCCACGGAGACGCCGGTAATAGAGGCATACACCACGAATGCGATGGAGGGAGGAATGACGATGGCGATGGAGGATGCCGTTGCCATCATGGCGGAGGAGAAGGGTGCGGAGAAGCCGCCGCGGTTGATCATGGCGGGGATCAGGATGATGCCCAGAGCCGCCACGGTAGCCGGGCCGGAACCGGAGATGGCGCCGAAGAAGCAGGCCACCACCACGCACACGATGGCGATGCCGCCGCGGCGGTGTCCGATACAGTCATCAATGAACTGGACCAAACGGGTGGAGATACCGGCCTTGGCCATGATGTTGCCGGACAGGACGAAGAAGGGAATGGCCAGCAGCAGGAACTTGGCCATGCCGTTATAGACGTTGGTGGGAACGATGGACAGCTTGTCTCCGGAGTAGAGCATAGCGAAGATGGAGGACATACCCAGGCTGACGCAGATGGGAATGTTCAAAAACAGCATCACAAAGAAGGAGCCGAACAGAATCAGGTTAATCATTTCACTTCTCCTCCTTTACTTCTCTTCCAGGTTCACACAATCGGCCTCACCGCACATGACGTCGATGAAGTACTCGATGGTGTGCAGAATCAGGAATACCGCGCCGATGGGCAGGAAAATGGTAAAGACCCATTCGTGCCAACCCAGAGAGGAGGTCAGTTTTCCGTTGGCCATCTGAGTCAGCACCTTGTCATAACCGGTCTTCAGCAGGATGAGCCAGAAGGCGGTGTTGGCCAAGGTGATGATGAAGACGAAAATCTTTCTGCCCGTGACCTTCAGACGGTCAAAGATCAGAGACAGGCTGATGAGGCTTCCCTCGCGGGCGCACAGGCCGCAGCCCAACATGATCAGCAGAACAAACAGGTTAATGACCAGTTCCTCCGTCCAGGCAAACTGGCTGTCGCTCAGCTTACGCACCAGGACGTTCACGAATGTCAGAGCTGTGACAAAGACCAAAATCACGCTGGTAACGATCTTCTCAAGTTCAGCCACAACATTCATGATTTTTTTGTAGGCTTTCATTGTATCAATCCCTTCCTATAATGCTGCGGACGCCGGTTTTCCGCATTCCACACCATGCGGACTCTCTCCTCCGGCAGCCGCTCCACAGAAATACGGACGTATTCCTGAATTGTGGACCTTTTCAGCGTAGCCTCAACTTGGTAGGACCATCTATATCTGAGGCTATCATATCATTCCCCACACTTTTAGTCAAATAAAGACTTAAAGAACCCACGCCAAAATCTGCCGCTAATTCTCTCCGTTTTGCACAAATTCACGGATTATTGTTCAAATTTCTCCGGATATTTACCGCGATATTCCTCTACGATCTGCAGATGCTTCTCCATTTCCTCCCGGGCGCGAACCGCGTCCCGGTCCCGTACCGCCTCGTAAATGGCACAGTGGGAAGCATGCGTCTTCTTCTGATAATCCTCGTGGCCGCCAAACCGGATGCGGATATCCCCCAGCATGGCATTGACCAGATGGATAGTGGCCGCCAGCATCATATTGTGGCTGGCTCTGGCCAGGGCGTCATGAAAACGGACGTCGTTCTGATAGTCCAGCGGGTCGACCTCCAGGGCCTCCAAAGCCTGCCGGAGCTGCTCCAGATCCTCCTCTGTGGCCCGCTGGCTGGCCAGCTCGGCAATCGCGGCCTCTGTCACCTGGCGGAACTCACTGAAGTCGTCCTGAATACCCTCCTGATCGGAAACCCGCACCAGGGAGATCATCCTTCGGATATAATCCGCATCCCGGACCACCACCTTCCGGTAGCCCCGGTTCTCGATTGCCCCCAGAAACTCCAGGATACCCAGACATTCCCGCAGGGAACCCCGGCCCACTCCCAGCGTCTCCGCCAAGTCCCGTTCAGAGGTCAGTTCTTCCCCAACCTTGATCTGTCCGCTCTCTATGGCATCGATCAGCGCCCACATGACCTTTTCCGGGATCTTCTGATCGCCGCTGCCACTCCTTGCCAACTGCATGGCTTTCTCCTTTTCGCATGCCGGCAGGCCAGACGCCCGCCGTTCCTGTCAATATAATATCTGTCTCTATCATAGTCCGCTGTCTTTTTTGCGTCAAGAACACTAAATGTAGAAAATTGAATTCAAAATTTGGGGAATTCGTTATAATCTTAGTCGAAAAAAATGTAATGATCTGCCGCGGCGCCAAATAGGAACAAAAGAAACGCCGTGGAAACGGCGTTTCTCGGTCAGAGATCATTCACTTCAGACGGCTGCCCCGCAGATAACCGTAGATCACGGGAACCACCAGCAGCACCAGCCCCAGCAGCGCCGCCATCATGTCAGCGCCATCCGTCAGCATGGTCGCCTCCAGCACCAGCAGTCCTCCGACGGACCACAGCCAGCCAGCGAAGCGGTGGACATCCCGCCAGGCCCGTTCATTCCCCTCGGTAAAGGAAAACCGCAGAGCGATCCTGGCGTCCCGGGGGCAGTCCCACATGTGTCCGCCCAGCATCAGCAGTGCCAATCCCAGCACGCAGGGAGTGAGGAAGGGCAGCGTCAGGCTGCCGCCGGCGGATTCCAGCATCAGGCCGCTGCAAAAAAGGACGGAGATGATAGGGAAGCCCCACCGGCCCACCAGACGCACCGGCGTGCCGGGCAGAGTCATGCGCTTCTGATTGAACCACAGCTGGCCGTGGCAGATCAGATTCAGCAGGCACATGAGGCCGGGCACCAGAAACACCACCGCCGCCCGGGGCAGGGAGTCATCCTTCCCGTCCATGCCGATGAGGCCGGTCTCCACAATCTCGGGGATCTTGTCCCACAGCCGGATACCCAGCTGCACGGGCATGGCGCAGGCAATCATTGTCACCGCGAACAGCAGAATGGCCTTCTCTTTGGCCACATGCTTTCCGAATATGCGGGCGCTCTCCATTTCCATCTCCCGGGTCATACCGGGATTTTTTTTGTTTTTCTTGTTGCTCATAGGGCGAAGCCCTCCTTTTTTGATCCATTGGGGAGTATTATACGAGGTTCCGCGGCATTTGTAAAGAACCGCCCCGGCCGCTCACCCCTCCATGGCCCTCAAAAAGCCCATCAGGTTCCGGATGGTCCGCCGCAGGTTGTCGGCAGCGTGGAGTCTGGCCTCCTCAAAGGGCTCGGGCCTGTGGTTGGTGGTAAACACGCCGCAGACCCCCAGGTCGTGGATTCCGTCAGCGCCCTCCCCAACGGCGCCCACCACGGCCACCACCGGCACGCCGGCACGCCGGGCCCGGGCCGCCACGCCGGACACCACCTTTCCCCGCAGGCTCTGGCTGTCCAGCCGCCCCTCGCCGGTGATCACCAGGCGGGCACCCCGGACAGTCTCATCAAAGTTCACGGTGTCCAACACCGTCTCAATGCCCATCTGCAGCTTTCCCTTCCAGAAAGCCGCGGCACCGCCGCCCATGCCGCCGGCCGCACCGGCGCCTGGCAGGTCCAGGATCTCCGCTCCCAGGTCCCGGCGGGCCACCTCCGCCAGATGGCGCAGGTTTTTGTCCAACCGCCGCACCATCTCCGGGTCCGCTCCCTTCTGAGGCCCGAACACCGCGCTGGCCCCCGCGGGACCGCAGAGCGGATTGTCGATATCGCACATGACCGTGACCTCCGGCAAGGGCCGCTGGCCGCCGAGGTCGATATGGGCAATGCGGTCCAGATTCCCACCGACAGGCAGGAAAGCGTTTCCCTTCCCATCCAGAAACCTGACTCCCAGTGCCGCTGCCGCGCCGCAGCCCCCATCGTTGGTAGCACTTCCTCCAAGTCCCAGGACAATGCGGCGTGCTCCCCGGGCCGCGGCATCCGCCATCAGTTCTCCCACGCCATAGGTGGTGGCCGTGTCCGGTTCCAAACGGCTGCCCACCAGAGGCAGGCCCGCCGCGGCCGCCATTTCCACCACGGCCGTACCGTCGGGAAGCAAACCGTAAAACCCGGTCATCATCTCCATATGAGGGCCATGGCATGGAACCTGCACGCGCTGGCCGCCCACCGCCGTCAAAAAGGCGTCCACGCTGCCCTCGCCCCCATCCGCCACCGGAATGGAGACCACCTCCGCGTCCGGCTTTGCCTGCAGAATCTCCTCCCGCAGAATGGCGCAGATCTCTCCGGAGGCCAATGTTCCCTTGAAGGAATCGGGCACCAATACATATCGCTCCATACGGTCCTCCCCTTTCGTATCATGTGATCACTTTATCACACTCTCTTCCTGTGTGCCACCCCTTACTTTTCCATTTCCTCTTTGGCCAGATTCCTCCTTTTTCTCCAATTTTCTCCCTTTCTATTGCGCATTCGGGGTCCCACATGGTAGGATAATACCATCAAATATTTGCAGGAGGATTCTATGAAGCAGGACATGATTTTAATTCTGGACCTGGGCAGCGAAGAAAACCCCCGCCTGGCCCGTGAAATCCGCGCCATGGGCGTTTACACGGAGATCCATCCCCACGATATCACCGCCGAAGAGCTGGCGGCTCTGCCCAATGTAAAGGGCATCATCCTCAACGGCGGCGTCAACCGGGTGGTGGACGGCGTGGAGATTGACGCCTCCGCCGCCGTCTACGGCAGCGGCCTGCCCCTCTGGGCCATCGATCACAAGGGCTCCGCTCCCCTGACAGCCCAGGGTGACAGCCGGGAAGCCGCCATCCGGAACTTCGTATTCGGCGCCTGCAAGGCGGAGGCCAACTGGAACATGGACAACTTTATCGCCGACCAGATCGAGCTGATCCGCCGCCAGGTAGGTGACAAGAAGGTCCTGCTGGCCCTCAGCGGCGGCGTGGACTCCTCCGTGGTGGCCGCTCTGCTGATCAAAGCCATCGGCGATCAGCTGACCTGCGTCCATGTAAACCATGGCCTGCTGCGCAAAGGCGAGCCCGAGCAGGTGGTACAGGTTTTCCGGGAGGAGATGGGCGCCAACCTGGTGTACGTGGACGCAGTGGACCGCTTCCTGGACAAGCTGGCCGGCGTAGCCGAGCCCGAGCGCAAGCGCAAGATCATCGGCGCCGAGTTCATCCGTGTGTTTGAGGAAGAGGCCCGCAAGCTGGACGGCATCCAGTTCCTGGGCCAGGGTACCATTTATCCCGACATCATCGAGTCCGGCACCAAGACTGTCAAGGCCGTCAAGAGCCATCACAATGTGGGCGGCCTGCCGGAGGACCTGAACTTCGAGCTGGTGGAGCCCCTGAAGATGCTGTTCAAGGATGAGGTCCGCGCCTGCGGCGTGGCCCTGGGCCTGCCGGCCTCCATGGTCTACCGTCAGCCCTTCCCCGGCCCTGGTCTGGGCGTCCGCTGCCTGGGTGCCATCACCCGTG
Organism: uncultured Clostridia bacterium; assembly: GCA_945948185.1. GTDB lineage: Bacteria > Bacillota > Clostridia > Oscillospirales > Oscillospiraceae > Oscillibacter. The sequence goes on from CAMFAL010000001.1 coordinate 25,753, forward strand.
ACCGGCTGGAAGCCGTCCGGGAGTCTGACGCCATCCTGCGGGAAGAGTTCGCCAAAAACGGCCTGGAGGGCAAGGTGTGGCAGTATTTCACCGCCATTCCCGACCTGAAGAGCGTGGGCGTGCGTGACAACAAGCGTGCCGACGAATGGTGTGTCATCATCCGCGCCGTCAATACCGTGGACGCCATGACCGCCACCGTGGAAAACGTCCCCTTCGACCTGCTCCAGCACATCACCGCCCGTATTACCGCCGAGGTGAAGGGCGTCAACCGTGTTCTGTTCGACCTGACGCCGAAGCCCACGGGCACCATCGAGTGGGAGTGACCTGCTTCCCGTTCCGGCAGATGAAACAACGCGCAGGCAGACGATACATCATCAAATTGTAAGCAACGGCCCCGGGACTGCGGTCCCGGGGCCGTTGCTTTGCAAGCTTCAATCTGTCAGTTTCGCGCAGTCGGCAGGGCGGCCGGAGAGCATCTCCAGGCCGTGGCCGATGGCGGGCAGAACAGCCTCCAGATTCTCCTTCGCCGCCTTGGGGGAGCCGGGGAGGTTGATGATCAGGGTCCCCTTGCGGATGCCCGCCTGGGCCCGGGACAGCATGGCCCGGTTCGTCACCTGCATGGAGGCGTAGCGCATGGCCTCCGGGATGCCCGGCGTCAGACGGTCGCAGACCGCCAGGGTGGCCTCCGGGGTTACGTCCCGTGGGGCAAAGCCGGTGCCGCCGGTGGTGACCAGGAGCTGCACCTTTCCGCTGTCGGCGATTTGGCGCAGCTTTTCCTCAATTTGGGCCTGTTCATCCGGGACAATGGCGGTGAGTGTTATCTCATATCCTGCGTTTTTCAGCATCTCAGCTACCAGCGGCCCGCCCCCGTCGGGACGCTCACCCCGGAAGCTGCGGTCACTGACCGTCAAAACAGCTGCATGATACATGGTTCTCTCTCCTCACTTCAGAAGCAAAATATCTCTGGGCTGGATGGCGGCCCAAACATGGTTTTTATCTGTCACTTTGGACCAATCCTCCCGGTCCAGCTCCATCCGCAGGGGCGGTGCGTCCGGTGCGGCTCCCTCCGGCCGCAGCAGAACGATGGTGACGAACACGTCCTGAATCACCCGCTGCACTGTACAAGGGAAGGCGCCGGGGCTTCCCGGCTCCGCCATGGCCACATGGTGGGACCGGATCCCCACCCGGCGGATGTCCGGGGGGACCTCCCTGCCGCAGTCCAGGGTCAGCCCCCACTCCGGCAGGAATACGTCAGTTCCTTTAGGGACCGCGTCGGCGTAGTTCTTGCAGCCGGACAGCCGGGCCGCCGCCTCCGTCACCGGCTGGTGGAACAACTCCCGCAGGGTAAAGGTTCCCTGGGACCTTCCCTGGTCCAGCACGCAGACCCGGCGGCAGTTGCGGAACACCTCGCCCCGGTCGTGAGAGACCCACAGGACGGTGCCGGGGAACTGCTCCAGCGTCTCCGCCAGCTCCACCTCCAGCTGGTATTTCAGATAGCTGTCCAGGGCCGAAAAGGGCTCGTCCAGCAGGATGGCTTTCGGCTCCGACGCCAGAATCCGGGCCAGCGCCGTCCGCTGCTGCTGCCCGCCCGAGATCTGGCCGGGACGCTTGTCCGCCACCTCCTCCAGGCGGAACTGGCGGAGCTTTTCTTCTGTGACTGCTTTTCGCCGCTGCTTGTCCCGCACCGCCGCGGCGATGTTCTGCCGCACCGTCATGTTGGGGAACAGGGCGTATTGTTGGAACAGATAACCTACCTGCCGTTTTTGCGGGGGAAGGTCGATTTTGGCGGCACTGTCAAACAAGGTAATACCGTCCAGCACGATTTTACCCTCGTCCGGCATCAGGATGCCGGCCACGCACCGCAGGGTCACAGACTTGCCGCAGCCGGAGGCCCCCAGCAGGGCCAACGTCTCCTGCTCCGCTTCAAACCGGACTTCCAGCTGGAAGTCTCCCATTTTCTTACGAATATCCACGGACAGGGCCATCAGCGTCCGCCTCCCTTCTGCCGCTGGCGGGTCTCCAGCAGATTCACCGCCAGCAGGAACACCGTCGAGATGGCAATGTTCACCAGGACCCATTTCAGAGCGCCCATGTCATCGTTGGTCCGCCAGAGCTGGTAGACCGTGGTGGAGATGGTGGCGGTGCGGCCGGGGGTGTATCCGGCGATCATGGAGGTGGCGCCGTACTCGCCCAGGGCACGGGCGAAGGCCAGGACTGTCCCCGCCAGGATGCCCTGCTTGCAGACGGGCATCTGCACCCGCCAGAAGACCCAGGTATTGGACCGGCCCAGGGTCCGGCCGGCATCCGCCAGATTCCAGTCGAAGCTCTCAAAGGCGCCCCGGGCGGTGCGGTACATGAGAGGGAACGCCACCACCACGGTGGCGAAGATGGCCGACCACCAGGTCATCACCAGCTTGACGCCGAAGGTTTCCAGCACCCAGGCTCCTAACGGACGCTTTGGGCCAAGCAGGCACAGCAGCAGCCAGCCCACCACCGTGGGCGGCAGCACCAACGGCAGGGTCAGCACCACGTCCAGCACGCCCTTCACCAGCCGGGGCAGCTTTGCGATGTAATAGGCGGCGAAAATGCCCAGGAAAAAGACAGCAACGGTGGAAATAGCCGCGATGCGCAGCGAGTTATAAAGGGGATACCAGTCCAAGGGAGAACACCTCCTGACAGGGGAAATGGAGGTACGCCGCTTTCGCGGCGTACCTCCGCGTGATATGTCACGATCAGACCATGGGAGAGAAGCCCACAGCCTCGAAGCAGGCCAGAGCGTCGGGAGTGGTCAGATAGTCCAGGAAGGCCTGGGCGGCCTCGGGCTGCTCACCCACATTCAGCACGGCGGCAGGATAAATCACTTGGCCGCACATCTCGGCGGTGGCGCTGTCCACCACGGTCAGGCCGGCGGAGAAGGCGTCAGTGCCGTAGATGATACCGCAGTCCACGGCGCCCTCGGAGACCTGGGTGGTGACTTCCTTCACGTTGGAGCCGTAGGTCAGCTTGCTGGCAATGGCGGCCTCGTCGATCTCATAGTAGGTGAAAATCTTCTGGGTGTACTGGCCCACAGGCACGTCGCTGTTGCCGATGGCCAGAGCCACATCGCCGTTTTTCAGCAGGTCGGCCAGCTGGTCAAAGCTCTCAATGCCGGCGGGATTGCCCTCGGGAACCGCCAGGGTCACCTTGTTCTCCAGCAGGTTCAGCCGGGAGCCCTGGACCACCACGTCCAGGCCGTCGGGGTTCTTCTCGGCGTTGTCCTTCAGGGAGCCGTCCAGGGCGTTGATCTGCTTGGGGGCGGCGGAGATGAACAGGTCGCAGGAGGCGCCCTCCTTGATTTGGGTCAGCAGGGTGCCGGAGGAGTCGTAGGTGGTGATTACGGTCACTTCCGGGGCCACAGTCTTGTACTGCTCGATCACAGCGTTCAGGGATTCCTGCATGGAGGCGGCGGCAAAGACGGTGATCTCAACGGGCTCGGCGGCGGGCTCCTGGGTTTCGGGGGCGGGTTCTTCGGTCTTGGCAGGCTCTTCTTTGGAGCCGCCGCAGGCGGCCAGGGCCAGGGTCAGACACAGGGCCAGCAGTAAAGACAGATACTTCTTCATCTTGGTGCTTCCTTTCTGAATCATACAATATTTATCCATACTCCGCAAGGAGAAGATAACGTGATACTCGTTCGAGATTAACGATTGGGAAACGCAAGAGCGCACCAAGGCGCTCTTACGCTGCGGCAGTTCTCATTTTCCGAAGGGGCAGACAGGCCAGTGGCAAGGCTTGCAGCCCAGGCACAATCCACCCTCGCCCATGGCGGCGAAGTCGGTCCGTGTCATCTCCACGCCCGCGGCGATACGGGGCAGGGCCAGGTCAAAGATGGTGGCACCGGCATACATGACGCAGCCGGGAAGGCCCATGACAACAGTGCCGTCATCGTAGTAGCCCAGCAGGAACATGGCGCCGGGCAGCACCGGGGCGCCGTAGGTGACGATGCGGGCGCCGCTCTGCTTGATCCCGCCGGGGGTGTTGTCATCGGGGTCCACGCTCATGCCGCCGGTACACAGGATGATATCCGCTCCGGTCTTGTGGGCTTCCCCAATGGCGCCCGCCACATTCTCCACGCCGTCGCCGGAGTAGGTGATAGAAAGCGTTTCGATGCCGTAGGCGGCCAGTTTGTCTTTCACCACCGGGGTGAAGGTGTCCCTGATCAGGCCCTTTTTCACCTCGCTGCCGGTGGCGATGATGGCGGCGGTCTTTTTGATGTACGGCAGCAGCTCCAGCAGCGGCTTATCCCCGGCGGCCTGTTCCGCCGCCTTAAGTTTTTCCTCCTCAATAATCAGCGGAATCACACGGGTGCCCGCCAGCTTGTCGCCCTTGCGGACGGCGGTGTTGCCGTGGCGGGTTGCAACCATGATATCCTCCAGGGAGTTGACGGCCATGAGCCGCTGGCTGTCCACCCGGAACAGGCCGTCACAGGTTGCAGAAAGCTCGATCTTGCCCTCCTTGACTTCGCTCCACTCCATGTTTTCCTTACCACACAGAGCGGCCAGCCGCTCCGCCGCATCGTTTTCGTGGACCATACCGGGCGTCATCTCCCAGACGTAGAGGTGCTCCTTGCCCATACTCAGCAGCACGGGAATGTCCTCCGGCTGGACCACATGGCCCTTGCGGAACCGGGCATCCTTGTACTCGCCTTTGATGATTTGAGTCATGTCGTGGCACAGCACATGGCCCACGGCTTCCTCGGTCCTGATCAGTTTCATGGTTTTGCCTCCAAAATCTCGATCTCGTCTCCGGCCCGGACGGTGCCTTCCTTCACCACCACGGCAAAGATGCCCTCCGTGGGCATGACGCACTTGCCCACCGCCTTTTTGATGGCGCAGTCACTGTGGCACTCCTTGCCGATCTGGGTGACCTCGACCTCGGCCTCACCAATACGAAGGTGAGTACCTACCGGCAGGTGCTTTAAGTCGATGCCCACGGTGTTGATATTTTCCGCGAACACGCCTACGTCCAGGGGGATGGGAGAGAGGGCCCGCATAGTGTCCACACTCTCCTCCGCCAGCAGGGAGATCTGACGGTGCCAATCTCCGGCATGGGCGTCCCCCACGATGCCGTGGCGCAGCTTCAGCTGAATCTCCGGAACGGGGTGCTTCTGCTCCCCCTTCCGCTCACTGATGTTCACCGATACGACCTTTGCCATATCATTCCTCCGCGATGTAATCACCGCTCTTGCCGCCGGATTTCCGCAGCAGGCGGATGTTGGTGATGCGCATGTCCTTCTGGACAGCCTTGCACATATCATAGATGGTCAGCGCCGCCACAGAGACGGCAGTGAGGGCCTCCATCTCCACTCCGGTGACGCCGGTGCAGGTAACAGTGGCCTGAATCTCTACCATACAGGGGTCGTCGGACAGATGGAACGCAATGTCGATGCCCGTCAGGGGCAGGGGATGGCACATGGGGATCAGCTCCCAGTTATGCTTGGCGGCCTGGATGCCCGCCACCTGAGCCACCGCCAGCACGTCGCCCTTCTTCATGGTGCCAGCTTTGATGTGGGCCATGGTCTCCGGGGCCATATGAATCTCTCCGGCGGCAATGGCCGTCCGGTGGGTGACAGCCTTCTCTGTCACGTCCACCATTTTTGCCCTTCCCTGTTCATTAAAATGGGTCAAGTCTCCCATGGTTCAGCCTCCGATCTGGTTCATGGTGCGGGGGGTGTCGCTGGGGCGCTCCCCCAGGTGATGCTGCCGGGGCTTCTGCAGGATACCCCGATGAATGGCTTCCTCCAATGCTTCGCCATGGAGACCCCGCAGGGAAAGTTCCTCCCGGCTGTGGAGGCAGCCTTTCAGCTTGCCGTCCGCCGTCACCCGGATGCGGCGGCATTCACTGCAAAATTCATGGCTCATGGGTGAGATCAGCCCCACGGTTCCTTTGGCGCCGGGCAGCCGGTACCGCCGGGCCACGCCGTTGGGTTCGATCTCCTGTAAAGCGGGATACCGTTTCAGCACCTCCGCTCCCCGCAGGAAGCAGCTCTTGTCCCAGGAGGCACAGGGGCCCATGGGCATCAGTTCAATAAAGCGGACCTCCCAGGGGTGGTCCATGGTCAGATGCAAAAAGTCCCCGATCTCATCGTCGTTGAAGCCGCCGATCAGGACCGTATCCAGCTTCAGGTCCCGGAAGCCCGCCGCCTCCGCCGCCCCGATGCCCGCCATCACATCCTCCAGGCTCCCCAGGCGGGTCATGTCATGGAAGCGGTCCGGACGCAGGGTATCCAGGCTGATATTCAGACGGTCCACCCCCGCCTCCCGCAGAGGCGCGGCCAATTCCGAAAGGAGGCTTCCGTTGGTGGTGAGGCACAGCTCCTCCAGCCCCGGGATTGCCCGCAGCTGGCGGCAGATTTCCAGAATGCCCCGGCGCACCAGGGGTTCGCCGCCCGTCAAGCGGATCTTCTTTACGCCCAGGCGGACGGCGGCTTCTGCGATCTCCGCGCACTCCTCCACAGAGAGAATTTCCCGGTGGTTCCGCTTGCAGACGCCCTCGGTTGGCATGCAGTACCGGCAGCGGTAGTTGCACAGGTCCGTTACCGACAGCCGCAGATAGTCAATGGTTCGGCCGCAGCCATCCCGCATACCGGTCCCCCCCTTTTTCGTGATTCTCATTTGAGATTAACGATGGTTTTATGATACCATTTTCCCCCGCATCGGTCAAGTACCTGCCGCCGGTTCCCCCTGCCTGTTTTTTATTAAGGGGATGTGAAAAATATCCCCGGACGCCAAATGGCGTCCGGGGGTGTGGGTCATTGGCTGACCGCAGCTTCTTCCAGAGCTTTCTGTCTGTCTTTCCGCCGCAGCTTTCGGGGAAGCTCGTCGATGACGGAGTAGAACACGGGGGTAAACAGCAGCGTCACAATGGTGGAGATGACCATACCGGAGATCATGGTAATGCCCATGTCGCTCATCATCTCCAGGGTATCGCCCATAGCCAGCGCCATGGGGACCATGGCCAGCACTGTGGTGGTGGTAGTCATCAGCACCGGGCGGACACGGAGGGGACAGGCTTTGAGGATAGCCTCCTCCCGGCTCTCGCCCATCTCCCGGCGGACCTTGATGTAATCCACCAGGATGATGGAGCTGTTGACCACGGTGCCCGCCAGCATAATGAGGGACACCAGGGAAATCATGGACAGGTCCCGGCCCGTCAGGGGCAGGGCGAAGAGGGCTCCGCTGAAGGCCACCGGCAGAATCATCATGACAATGACCGGCATCAGGAAGGACTCGAACTGGGCCGCCAGCACGAAGTACACCAGACCCAGGGCCACCACCAGTGCCAGCAGCAGGTCATTGAAGCTCTCCATCATGTCCTCATAGGAACCGGCGGTCTCCGCCGTGTAGCCCTCCGGCATGTCGTAGCCCGCCAGGATCTCCTGGATGGCCCGGGTCATGGCGGTGGCGTCGCCGCTGAGGGTGGAGCCGGTGACGCTGACCTGACGGGACTGGTTCACGCGGCTGATGCTCTGGGGCGCCTGCACGATCTCCACATACGCCACGTCACTGAGGGACACATAGCCGCCCATGGCGGTGGAGATGGGCATGGCCCGCAGGGCGTCCAGGCTGGCGCCGGCGCTGCCGTCGCCCTTGACCACCACGTCGATTTCCTTGTTGTCCAGAAACACGGTGGTAGCGGTATCGCCGGTGAGCTGGGAGCGGACCGCGGCGCCGATACTGGCGGCGGTCAGTCCATACTGGGAGGCGGCCTCGCGGTTGATGGTAACCTCCACCTGGGGCACCTGCTCCGCCACGGAGCTGGTGACATCCACGGCGTCCTCCAGTTGGGCAATCTCCCGGGTCAGGTCCTCGGCGATGACCGCCAGGGTGGCGTAGTCGTCGCCGGTGATGTTGACGCTGATATCGCTGCCGCTCATCATGGAGGTCATGTCGGCGGCGGCAACGCTGATCTCGCAGCCGGCAATATCCTGCAGCCAGGGCCGCAGGCCGTCGGCCACCTCCTGACTGCTGCGTTTCCGGTCGCTCTTGTCCACCAGGTTCAGCGTGATGCTGGCGCTTTCCGCTTCCGCGCTGTAATACATATCGGACAGCTCCGCCACGTTCTCCTCCGCGATGCGGCCGATCCGGTCCGCGATGGCAGTGGTCTCGTCCACCTCAGAGCCGGTGGGCATACTGACGGAGATGGAGACCTGGCCCATGTCCATAGCGGGCAGCAGCACCGTTCCGGTGGACAGGCAGCATACCGTGAAGAAGGCCACCAGCGCCACGGAGACCAGCATCCCCACCTTCAGATGGTGGACAAAGTAATTCAACAGGCGCAGATAGGTGTCGTACAGTTTGCCGGTCCAGCTCTTGAGCTTACCGCTCAGAGCGCCGGGCTGCTTCTTCGCCTTCTCCAGCTGCTTCTGATGGACCCTGGTCTCATCCAGCATCATGTAGCACAGCAGGGGCACCAGGGTCAGGGCAATGGCCATGGAGCCCAGGATCAGGAAGCCGATGGTCAGGCAGAAATCGTCGAACAGCATACCCGCCATGCCGCCGGAGAGACCGATGGGCACGAACACCGCCACGGTGGTCAGGGTGGAGGCAATGACGGAGGTGGTGACCTCCTTGGTGCCGTCCACGCAGGCGCTCATACGGTCATGGCCCTCCGCCGCGTAGCGGTAGATGTTCTCCAGCACCACGATGGAGTTGTCCACGATCATGCCCACGCCCATGGCGATGCCGCCCATGCTCATCATGTTCAGCGTCAGATGGCACAGGTTCATCAGCAGGAACACCGACAGAATACACACCGGCATGGAGATGGCGATGGTCATGGTGGCGCTCCAGCGGCGCAGGAACAGATACACTATAATGGCCGCCAACAGCACGCCCAGAATGATGTTCTGCAGGGCGGAATGTACCACGACATCAATGAAATCAGAGGCCAGATAGACATTGGAGTACCGGACGCTGCGGTTCTCCGCCTGGAGTTCCTCCATCCGCGCGGCCACCTTCCGGGCTGTGGAATGCTCATTGGCGCCGGACTGCTTGGATACCTGGAGCAGCACGCAGTTGGTGCCCTCCACCTTGGCCACGGAAGCGCTCTCGCTGTTCTCCAGAACCACATCCGCCACCTCCCCCAAGCGGATGGTTCCGCCGGTGGGCAGGGCCAGGATCATATTGGCCACGTCCTCCACGCTCTGGAAGCGGGCGTCAGTGCTGACAGTCAGGGTCTTGGAGCCGTTCTGCATGTCGCCGCCGGGATACAGCAGGTTCTCCGCAGCCAGGAACTGACCCACATAGCTGTTGGAGATGCCATAGCCCGCCGCCCGGGTGGCGTCCACCTGGACGCTGATCTGCCGGGTGACACCGCCGCTGACCGTGACGGAGGCCACACCGTCGATGCGCTCCAGGGCGGGGCCCACGGTGTCATCCGCCAGGGTCTGGAGCTCCGCCAGGTCATCGCCGATCAGGGCGATCATGGCGGTGGGCAGCAGGTCGCCGATGTTCATGTTGATGATCATGGGCTCAGAAGCGCCGTCCGGCAGGGACAGGGCACTGAACTTCTCCCGCAGCTTGGTGGCCGCGATGTCCAGGTCCGTGCCGTCCTCATAGGTGATCATCAGATTGGCGAGGCCGTCGGAGGAGGTGGAGGACACCTCCTCCACGCCGGAGACCGACATGACGGCGGTCTCCAGGGGGCGGGTCACCAGTTCCTCCATGTCGCTGGGGGTGGCGCCGTTGTAATAGCTCACCACGATGGCCATGGGCGCCTCCATGTCCGGCAGCAGGGCCATCTGGAGCTGGGTGGTGAACACCACGCCGAAGATGGCAATCATAATGACCGCCAGCAGGGTCGTGACCCTGTGTTTAATACAAAATTTTGCCGTACTCATGGGCTCTTATTCCTCCCCGGAGACGACGCGGACCGCGTCGCCGTCGGACAGGTAGGCCTGGCCCACCGTCACCAGCTTCTGGCCCGCCTTCAGGCCGGAGGTGACCTCCGTGACGCCGCTGCCGGTGAGGCCGGTGGTGATCTCCGCATATCTGGCCGTGTCATCCTCCACCACAAATACGTACTGGGTATCATGCTCCGTGAGGATCGCCTCCGTGGGGATCACGATGGTGTTTTCAGACACATCCGTATGGAAGGTCACTTCCGCGAACATGCCGGACAGCAGGCCCTCCGCGTCCGCGGGCACTGTCAGTGTGACGGCATACAGCTTGGTCTGCATGTTGGCCGCCCGCTCCACGGAGGAGATGGTGGCGGTGAAGTGCGCATCCAGGGAGCTGACGTACACGTCGGCGGTATCGCCGGCGGAGAGCTTGGGCACCAGGGTCTCCGACACGGAGGCGGTTACCTTCATCTGTCCGGCGCCGCCGATGACGGCCACGGGCATGGAACTGGAGACATAAGCGCCCTCGGAGGCATTCATGGTCACCAGAGTACCGCTGACAGGGGCAATGACGTTGCCCTCCTTGTCCACATTGTCCATGACCACGTCCAGCTGCTCCAGGCCGCTCTTGGCATTCTGGATGCCGGCCTCCAGCTGCGCCAGAGCCGAAGCACGGCTGGCGGCGGCGGACTCATAGCTGATCTCCGCGTTGTCCACCTCCAGCTTGGAGGCGGCGCCGATCTCATACAGGGCCTTGGTATTGTCCACATTGTCCTTGGCCAGCTTCACCTGCTTATCCAGGATGCTCTTCTGGTCCTGATAACTCCGGACCGCGGCGTCATAGCTGATGCGGGCGGCGTCGTAGCTGGCCAGGGTGCTGCCCATGTCCAGCGTGCAGAGAACGTCTCCCTTCTCCACGGTGTCGCCGGCGTTCTTGAAGACCGCCGTACACTTGGCGGTGGAGGCGGCCATGATGGTGGCCTCGTTGTCAGCGGAGATCCTGCCGGAGACCTTGTTCGCCGCGGTGATGGTATCTGCCGCCACGGTCTCCACCTGGACGGCAACACCGGCGGGGCCGGTCTCCTCTTCCGCCTTCTTTTCTCCGCAGGCAGTCAGGGAGGCGGTCATAACGGCGGCCAGAAGCAGGGCCGTCAGCTGCTTATCACGGTGTTTCATATTCGTTTCCCCCTGTCAGTTCAGAACGCCGAAGCGGACCGCCCACACATAAGTCCGGTAAGCTGTAAACAGGTCATGCTTCGCGGTGGTCACGGCGTCCCGGGCGGACTCCAGCTCATCCCGGGCCGAGAGATAGTCATTTTGAGAAACCGTTCCCTGCTGATACTTCAGCTCCACGGACCGGAACGTGGCCTCCTGCAGGTCCAGCGCGTTCTCCTTGGCTTTGAGGATCTGCCGGTAGTCCTTCACAGCGCCGCAGCAGGCCCGGAACTTGGCCTCATAGGATTGGACCACCGCCTCATAGTTGTACTGGGCAGCCTGCCATTTGTGCTCGGCAGACTTCCGCTGATATGTATTTTTTGCGTAGTCACTCTTGGCGTCCTTGTACTCCTCCTCGGCGTTCTCCAGGGCGGCCCTGGCGGCATAGAGGTCATAGCTCTTCTGCCGTGCCTCGTCCAGATCCGCCTCGTAGCTGATGGCATCCACCTGGGCGTCCGTGACATCCGGCACCTCGGTGACGGTCATCTTCCCGGTGATCTCCGCACCCACCATCATCTCCAGCTGGACGACGGCGCTCTCCATGCTGCTGCACAGGGTATCCAACCCGCTCCGGAGCTGGACGCGGCCGCTCTTGACCTGCTGCAGCTGCAGCGCGGAAATCTGGCCCATGGAGTAGCGCAGCTCCATCTCCTGAACCGTGCGGTCCATGGCCTCCAGGGAGCGCTCCAGTCCCGCCTTGGTGTTCTGCAGTTCCAGTACGGTGACATACAGGGACTCAGCGGCGATGACATACTGGTCCTGACCGTTCTCCAGCTGCCGGATGCCATCCGCCGCTTTCTTCTGCGTCATGCCGCTGCGGATGTCCGCGATGGCGTCCTCCAGAGACTCCTTGGAGGAGCTCAGCGTCCCCAGAACGTAGCCTGCCAGCAGCTGCGTCAGCCGGTCGTTGGCGTCCTGCACCATGGTGAAGCCGCCGTCCGGCCCAACCTCCACAGTGCCCAGGCCCTGCATCAGGGCCCCGATGCCGTCGCTCATATCCTCCAGGGAATCCAGCTGGTCCTCCAGCTCACTGCGAAGCTTGCTGTAATCGGTGGCCTCTACCGATTGGATGGTCTCTTCCAGGGCCAGCACAGACAGGTTGTTCTCCCGCACCTGCTTTTCCAGATTGGCGAAGGAGAGCTGCCCGACGGGGTCCGGCTGCCGCACTGACAGCTCCGGATTGTAGCCGCCGGTGGTGATCCCCTCCCCCGCGACGGGTGCGGTTGCCTCTCCGGTGATCCGTGCATCTTGGGCGGCCTTCTCCGCGGGGTCTGCCGGCGTTTCCGCCGCTGTCCCCGTCTGCGCTTCCGCCGTCACCGTATCATCAGCCTTGTCTCCCGCGAAAGCCGCCGTCGCCAGCAGGGAACCTCCCAATGCCAGCACCAACATCCACGCAGCCAGTCTTTTTTTCATACTTCTTCACCTCTCGCCGGTTCTTGTTTCAGGCTTCCGTTCTTCAAAATATTCAGCCGCGCCATCAGCTCCCGCCGGCAGTCCGCCGCATGCTCAGGCCGTGCCATGGCGTCGGTCATGCTCATCACCAGTGCCAGCAGAGACATAATAAAGGTCTGCTCCGCGATCTGCGCGTCCCGGAAGCGGGCCACGTCCACCCGGTCCCGTACAGCCTCCCACAGGTAGGGGCCCAGCTGCTTTTCCGCGATCACCTGCACCAGGAGCACCGGATTCAGCCGCAGGATCTCCATCCCCCGGAGAAACAGCGGATCCAGGTCCTCCTGCCGCAGCACGCGGTCAAAGCACCACACCTGCACCTGGAACATATCCCCGTCATGCTGCTCCAGGGCCTGGCCGTATTCCTCCATAAAATGCCCCAGCATGCTTTTCTGGATGTAGAAGAACAAGTCCTCCTTGTCCGAAAAATACTGGTAAAAGCTCCCCCGGGGGATCTTCGCCCGGCGGATGATCTTGTTGATGGACGCCTCCTCAAAGGGAACGCTGGTGAATTCCTCCCAGGCCGCCTCCAGAAAGCGGTTCCGTTTTTCCTCCGGCAGCCGGAGGAAAGTCTCTGTACACATATCTGTCCCTCCAAATGACAACCTGTCATTTTATGACAAGCTGTCATTTATTATATGCAGGACACCATGGCGTGTCAATCTCCGCCGCCCCCTTGTTCCCGTTAATTTTTTGTAAATAAAACCGGTGTGCCGTTTTTCAACAGCACACCGGGTCTTTATCCGCAATCCAGTCCGTATTCTTCCCGCCAGGCCGCCAGCTCTTCGGCGTCCCGGTCGTCCAGGCTGTGGAGACCGCCCCGGGCCTCCATGTGGTGCGTCAGCTCGTGGGACAGGGTAATCCGCAGTTCCTCCTGCCAGACCTGTTCATCCCAGTCCTCCCGCTCCGCCAAGGCAGCGAAGGAACCGTAATAGAGGTTGATGTACCGGCCCAACAGGTCATCGCAGTACTCTCCCAGGATATACATCTCTCCTTCGGGGAACTCCGGGTCAGGGACGGTGTCCTCCAACAGGCTGACGCCGCCGTTGAGCCCGTCGAACAGGGCCTGGGGAAAACGTTCCGCCATCTCGTCCAGGGTCTCGCCCACCTGATCGAAGGTCAGTACCATGCCTTAACCCTCCCGGATGACCCGTTCCAGTTCCTCCACGGTATCAGCCAGGGAATCGGCGCCGGCCTCCATGAGGGACTCCCGGGAACGGAAGCCCCAGGTGACACCGCAGGTGCGGGTGCCGGCGTTGTGTCCGGTGCGGATGTCCACACTGCTGTCCCCAACAAACAGGGTGGCGGCAGGGTCCGCACCCAGCTCCTTCATGACGCCCTGAATCCCGGCAGGGTCCGGCTTTACCGGGACGCCATCCAGCTTGCCCCGGACAAAGTCGAACACACCGGGGAAATAATGCTCCACGATGGCCCGGCTGAACTCGTCCGCCTTGTTGGAGTAGACCGCCATCTGTACGCCCGCGTCCTTCAGGCGGGCCAACAGCTCCGGAATACCCGCATAGGGAGCCGTCTTGTCCATGTTATGGGCACCGTAATACTGGCTGAACTGGGACAGGGTATTTACCACCAGCAGAGGGCTGCGGAAGCCCGCCGGGGAGAATTTCTCCACAAAGTTGGCGATGCCGTGACCCACCATGGCCTTGCATTCCTCCACGGTATGCTCCGGCCAGCCGTTTTTCCGGCAGACCCAGTTGGCCGCTTCCGTCAGGTCATCAATGGTATTTAAAATCGTTCCGTCCAAATCGAAGATCACAGTCCGATACATAGAGGCACCTCTCGTTTTCTACAAGCAATATCGTTATTGTATCAGTCTGCCACAACTTCCACAAGTGGTGAAGAAACACAAAGGTGCGGCTTTCGCCGCGCCTTTTTTGGCTGTTTTCTGCACAAACCGTTCAAATACGGCACTCCACCGGACCGTCCGGTGTGAGGATGGTGCTTTTGTCAAAGCCCGCCGCCTTGGCCAGGGCGACGGAATCGCCGTAGCCGTAGAGAATGGTATCGGCACTGTGGCTATCGGAGGTCAGGATGATCCGTCCGCCCATGGCCCGCCATTCCTTCAGCAGGAACAGGGCCGGATAGGGGGCATTCCGGTAGCCCCGGGCCATGCCGCCGGTATTGATCTCCAGCAGCGTGGCGCTCGGGTCTGCCGCGTGGAGGGCCTCCAGCGCCGCCTTTTCATAGCGGGGAGACGTTTCATCGAAGAACCGGTTCCCGGCGTTAAGCTTGGTAATGAGGTCCATGTGGCCCAGAATCGTGGGCTTCATGGCCGCCACCCGGCGGACCTCCTGAAAGTAGCCCTCGGCCACCGCCAAAGCGTCGCCGCCGAATGCCTCGTCCCGGCAGGCGGTAAAGGCCCCCTCGCCCCAGTCGGCGGCGTAGGGCTTGCCGTTCTGCCGCTGGTAGTGGGCGCTGCCGATCCAGTAGTCGAAGCCCTCCGGCGTGATGTCGGACTGGCTGTCCCACTCCAGACCCAGCAGCACCTCCATCCGCCCGGCGTATTCTTCCCTCAGTGCCAGCACGGACCGGCGGTAATCCGTCATATCGGCGGGCAGGACGTAGCCCGCGTCCAGATCAATGGGCGTGTGGCTGTGGCAGGAGACGCCGAAGTACTTGACGCCTGCCGCGTATGCGGCGGCGGCCATCTCCGCCAGGGTGCTTTTTCCGTCGCAGCAGGTGGCATGGGTATGGACGGAGCAGGCAAAGGGGGTCATTGCATCCGCTCCTGCTTCACCTTGTGGTCCAC
The DNA here is from genome assembly GCA_945948185.1 of uncultured Clostridia bacterium. Classification (GTDB taxonomy): domain Bacteria; phylum Bacillota; class Clostridia; order Oscillospirales; family Oscillospiraceae; genus Oscillibacter. The sequence continues at coordinate 41,061 of CAMFAL010000001.1, forward strand.
CACATGGCGCTTCTCCAGCTCCCGGGTGATGTCCTCCACGGTAATGCCCATCTGGACCATCAGCACCATCACATGATAGCACAGGTCGGCGATCTCATAGATGGTCTCCTCCTTGTCCTCCTTGCGGCCGCCGATGATGACCTCGGTGCACTCCTCGCCCACCTTCTTCAGGATCTTGTCCAGGCCCTTGTCAAAGAGGTAGGTGGTATAGCTGCCCTCTTTGGGGTTGGTCTTGCGTCCCTCGATGAGGTGGTACAGTCCCTCGTAGCTGAACTGCTTCAGTTCCTCAGAGAGATAAATTTCATTGAAGAAGCAGCTCTCGCTGCCGGTGTGGCAGGCGGGACCGTCTTTGACAACCTCCACCACCAGGGCGTCGCCGTCGCAGTCGGCGGTAATGGAGACAACGTGCTGGACATTGCCGCTGGTGTCGCCCTTGCGCCACAGCTCCTGGCGGCTGCGGCTCCAGAAGCAGGTCCGCCGCTCGTCGATGGTGATGGCCAGGCTCTCCTTATTCATATAGGCCAGCGTCAGGACCTCCTTGGTGTAGTGGTCCTGCACGATGGCAGGAATGAGTCCCTTTTCGTCAAATTTCAGTTCCATACTCTTTCTTTACTCCCTTATATCCGCATCTCTACGCCACGGGCGCGCAGGAAGCGTTTGAGTTCTTTGATGTCCACCTGCTTGGAGTGGAAAATGGAGGCCGCCAGACCCGCGTCAACGCCGGGATGGGTGAACAGCTCGGCAAAGTGCTCCATATTGCCCGCGCCGCCGCTGGCGATGATGGGCACACTGACCCGGGAGGCCAGCTCGTCCAGCATCTCCAGGTCAAAGCCGGTTTTCACACCGTCGGTGTCAATGGAGTTCAGCACGATCTCGCCCGCGCCTGCCGCCACGCCGCGGGCCGCCCAGTCCATGGCGTCGATGCCGGTGTCCTCCCGGCCGCCCTTGGCAAACAGGCGGAACTGCCCGTCCACCCGCTTCACATCCATGCTGAGCACCACGCACTGGTCGCCGTACTTCTTGGCCGCCGCGCCGATGATGCTGGGGTCGGCGATGGCGCCGGAGTTGACAGACACCTTGTCGGCGCCGCATTTCAGCACCCGGTCGAAGTCATCCAGCGTGCGGATGCCGCCGCCCACGGTGAGGGGAATGAAAATCTCACTGGCGACCCGGCGCAGGATATCCGTGAACAGGTTCCGGCCCTCCACGGAGGCTGTGATGTCGTAAAACACCAGCTCGTCGGCACCGGAGGTATTGTAAAAGTGGGCCATCTCCACCGGGTCCGCCATGTCGCGGAGCCCCTCGAAGTTGGTACCCTTGACCACCCGCCCGTCCTTCACGTCCAGGCAGGGGATGATGCGCTTGGCTAACACGCGCCCACCTCCTCAATCACCGTTTTCAGGTCCAGACGCCCGGTGTACAGCGCCTTGCCCAGAATGGCGGCGTGGGTGCCGATGGCCTGCAATTCCTTCAGTTCTTCCAGAGAACTGACGCCGCCGGAAGCCGTCACCTTCAGGCCCTCGATCTTCGCCAGTTCCCGGTACAGTTCCAGGTTGGTGCCCTTCTCCGCGCCGTCCCGGCTGATGTCGGTATAGATGACGGTGCTCACGCCCGCCGCGTACAGGCGGCGGCAGAAGTCCACGCCCTTTTCGGCGGACAGCTCCTTCCAGCCGTTGACGGCCACATAGCCGTCCCGGGCGTCCACCCCCACGGCGATCCGGTCGCCGTAGGTTTGGGCCATGCGGGCGGTGAAGTCGAAGTCCTTGACGGCAATGGTACCCAGGATGCACCGGCCAACGCCTAAGTCGAGGTACTGCTTGATGCGCTCCTCGGTGCGGATGCCGCCGCCCACTTCGATGTACAAGCCGCCCTGTTTCGCAATGGCGGCGATGGATTCAAAATTCGCCAGAGTGCCGTCCTTGGCGCCGTCCAGGTCCACGACGTGAAGGTATTTGGCCCCCGCGGCAATAAAGTCTCTCGCCACGGCGCAAGGATCCTGGCCGTAGACGGTCATTTTGTCATAATCGCCCTGGTACAGGCGGACCACCTGTCCACCGGACAGGTCGATGGCGGGAAATATCTGCATGGCGGTCCTCCTTTACAGTTCAGCGAAAGCGCGCAAAAGCCGCAGTCCCGCGTCACCGGATTTCTCCGGGTGGAACTGGGTGCCCCAGACGTTGCCATTGCGCACCGCGCCCGTCACCGCCACGTTGCCGTACCGGGAGGCGCCCAGGGTGCTGGCGGCGCAGTCTTTCGCGTAAAAGCTGTGGACGTAGTAGACGTACTCCCCGTCCTTGAAATACTTGAACAGGGGGTCGTCCTTCACGATTTGCAGGCTGTTCCAGCCCATGTGGGGAACTTTCAACGTCTGATCCTCCAAATCGCCCCGGAGGTCCACCACCTGACCGGGCACCAGGCCCAGGCCCGCGTGCTCGCCGTACTCAAAGCCCCGGTCAAACAGCAGCTGCATCCCCAGACAGATGCCCAGAAAGGGTTTTCGCTCCGCCTCCTCCAGAAGGACGGGCACCAGCCCGGTGTCGTCCAGCTTGGCTTTCGCGTCGCCGAAGGCTCCCACGCCGGGGAGGATGATGCGGTCGGCGGCCCGGAGCTTCTCCGCGCCCCGGGTGACCTCCGTCTCCAGGCCCAGGGCCTTCAGGCTGGAGGACAGGGAAAACAGGTTCCCCACGCCGTAATCTACGATTGCTATCATGGTATCAACTCTCTTTTTAAAGAGTACCCTTGGTACTCGGGATATCATTCAGATGCTTTTCGTCCGGTGCCACCGCCATTTTCAGGGTCCGGCCCATGCCCTTAAAGACCGCCTCCAGGATGTGGTGAGTGTTCTCCCCCGCCATTTCCCGGATGTGGATGGAGGCGGGGCAATTCCGTACAAAGGCCAGCCAGAATTCCTTGGCAAGCTCTGTGTCAAAGTCGCCCACCTTCGCCGCAGGCAGATCCACCGCCCAGCCCAGATAGTCCCGCCCGGACAGGTCGCAGGCACACAGCACCAGCGTCTCGTCCATGGGCAGCAGGAACTGGCCGTAGCGGGTGATGCCCCGCTTGTCGCCCAGGGCCTGGGTAAAGGCCTGGCCCAGGCAGATGCCGATGTCCTCCACGGAGTGATGGTAGTCCACCTCGGTATCGCCGCGGCAGGTAACGGACAGGTCAAAGTCGCCGTGGCGGGCGAACAGCGTCAGCATGTGGTCCAGAAAGCCGCAGCCGGTGGCGATCTGGGATGATCCGGCGCCGTCCAGGTTCAGAGTCAGTTCAATTCGGGTCTCCTTCGTGTCGCGCTTGATACTGGCGGTACGCATAGGCTCCCTCCTTTACACTTCTTCCAGCAGCCGGGCAATCTCGTCCACCAGAGCCGTCATCTGCTCCAGGGAGCCGATGGTGATGCGGACGTAGTCCCGGATGCGGTCGGCATCAAACCAGCGCACCAGAATGCCGTTCTCCTTCAGCTTCCGGTACAGCTCCCCGCCGGGAAGTTTGTCGGACTTGGCGAAGACGAAGTTGGCCTGGGAGGGCAGAACGGAGAAGCCCAGCTCCTCCAGCTCCCGGACCGTCCATGCCCGGTTGTTCCGGATGGCGCCGGCACAAGTCTGGAAGTAGGCTTCATCCTCCACGGCGGCAGCGCCGGCGATGATGCTGAGGCGGTTCACGTTGTAGGGGTTGAAGCTGTACTTCACCCGGTTCAGGGCGGAGATCAGCTCGGGACTGCCCAGGGCGAAGCCCACACGGCCGCCGGCCAGGGACCGGCTCTTGGACATGGTCTGCACCACCAGCAGGTTATCGTAGCGGTAGATCATGGGCACGCAGCTCTCGGCGCCAAAGTCCACATAGGCCTCGTCCACGATGACCACCCGGTCGGGATTTGACTCCAGCAGCCGCTGGATGTCCGCCCGGGAGACAGCCATGCCCGTGGGAGCGTTGGGGTTGGCGATGACGATGGTGCCGGGGAAGTCCATGTAGTCGTCCACGTTCAGGGTAAAGTCCTCCCGCAGGGGGATGATCTTGGCGTCCAGGCCGAACAGGGCCACCTGGGACTTGTAAAAGCCGTAAGTGATGTCGGCGTAGGCCAGGGGCTTTCCCTCACCGCAGAAGGCCCGGAAGGCAAAGGCCAGAATCTCGTCAGAACCGTTGCCGGTGATGATATTTTCGGGCTGCAGCTCATACCGCTTGGCGATGGCCTCTGCCAGTTGTCCGCAGGTGGGATCGGAGTACAGGTTCAGCTTCAAAAGCTCCGCCCGGGAGATGGCCTTCACCACCTTGGGAGAGGGCGGGAAGGGGCTCTCGTTGGTGTTCAGCTTCACATACTGCTGATCCTGGGGCTGCTCGCCGGGGGTATAGGGGGCCAGACGGCCCGCTTCTTTGGAAAGGAACTTGCTCATTGGACGTTTCCTCCTTTTTCATTTCGGATAAGTACGGACCGGGCGTGGGCCTCCAGGCCCTCCCGCCGGGCGAAATCAGCGATGCGCTCCGCCACGGGTTCCAGGGCCTCCCGGGTGTAATACAGGAAGCTGGACTTCTTTACAAAATCGTCCACGCTGAGGGGGCTGGAAAACCGGGCCGTGCCGGAGGTAGGCAGGGTGTGGTTGGGGCCAGCGAAGTAGTCCCCCAGGGCCTCCGGGGCGCTGCGGCCCAGGAAAATGCTGCCCGCGTTTTTGATCTTCGGCAGCAGGGCAAAGGGGTCATCCACGCACAGCTCCAGGTGCTCCGGAGCAATGCGGTTGGCGGCCTCCGCCGCCTTGTCCAGGCTGTCGGTGACGATGATCTTGCCGTTGTCGTCGATGGACTTCCGGGCAATTTCACGCCTGGGCAGGCTGGCAAGCTGAACCTCCAGCTCCTGCTGTACCTGCTCCGCCAGTTCCCGGCTGTCGGTCACCAGCACGGCGGAGGCCAGTACGTCGTGCTCCGCCTGGCTCAGCATGTCCGCCGCCACCCAGGCCGGGTTGGACTTGCCGTCCGCCAGCACCAGAATCTCGCTGGGGCCCGCGATCATGTCGATGGCCACCTGGCCGAACACCTTGCGCTTGGCCGTCGCCACGAAGATGCCGCCGGGGCCGACCACCTTGTCCACCCTGGGCACGCTCTCCGTGCCGTAGGCCAGGGCCGCCACCGCCTGGGCTCCGCCGATCTTGAAAATCTTATCCGCGCCGGCGATCCTGGCCGCCGCCAGGGCCTCGGCACTGATGTGCCCGTCCCTGTCCGGCGGCGTCACCACCACGATTTCCTTGACACCCGCGATCTTGGCGGGAATGACGTTCATCAGAATGGTGGAGGGGAATGCCGCCGGGGCGCTGGGCACGCAGATGCCCACCTTTTCAATGGGGGTGTACCGCTGGCCCATAACGATACCGGGCTTGTCGGTCAGTGCGAAGTCTCTGTGGACCTGCTGTTCATGGAAGTGCCGGATGTTCTCCGCCGCCATTTCCAGCGTCCTGATAAACTCCGGGTCCAGCGTGTTCCATGCAGCCTCGATCTCGGCCTCCGTCACCCGCAGGTCCTCCAGCTCCGCGCCGTCGAACCGCTTGGTGTAGGTTTTCAAGGCCGCGTCGCCGTTGGCTCTCACTTCCGCCAGTACCGCGTCCACGGCGGCGCTGACGTTTTCCTCGGCCTGGATGTCCCGGTTCAGGATATTCTCCGGCGCCAGATCGTCAAATTTCAGAATGGGGATCACCGCTCCGTCACCTCCGTCAGCTTCTTCAGCAGCGTTTCGATCTCCCGGTGCTTGAACTGGTAGCTGGCCCGGTTGGCGATGAACCGGGCGGAGATGGGCATGAACTCCGTCAGCACCGCCAGGTCGTTCTCCCGCAGGGTAGTGCCGGTCTCCACGATATCCACGATCACATCGGAGAGACCCAGGATGGGCGCCAGCTCGATGGAGCCGTTGAGCTTGATGATGTCGATGTCCCGGCCCTGGGCGGCGTAATAGCTCTTGGCGATGTTGACGAACTTGGTCGCCACCCGCAGCGTGCGGCCGGGGTCATCCACGAAGTCCTTGGGGCCCGCCACGCACATGCGGCACTTGCCCAGGCCCGTGTCCAGCAGCTCATAGACATCGGCGCCTGATTCCGTCAGAATATCCTTGCCCACGATGCCGATGTCCGCGGCGCCGTGTTCCACGTAAATGGCCACGTCGCTGGGCTTCACCAGGAAGTAGCGGATGCCGGCGGCGGGATTTTCCACCACCAGTTTCCGGGTGTCGTTGTAGTTTTCGGGGCAGCCGTAGCCCACACCTGCCAGCAGGTCGTAGACCTTGTCGCCCAGACGGCCCTTGGGCAGGGCCACGTTCAGCATGACCTTCTGGCCGGGATCGGCGGGTTCCTCCTGGCCCATGCGGGCCAGCTCATCCAGGTACAGGGCGTAGCCGATGGCCCGGGTGCCGGGACGGAACTGCTCCGCCATGGGGTCGTAGCGCCCGCCCTTCAGCACCGCGCGGGGCAGGCCTGCCAGATAGCCCTGGAGCACCAGGCCGTTGTAATAGTCCATGTCGTTGACCAGGGACAGATCCAGCTTCAGATTGGATGTCTCTCCCTGGGCCTCCAAGGTCCCGCACAGGGTCCGCAGCTCGCTGAGGGCCGCGCCCATGGCGGCGTTGAGGGCCAGAGGCTCCGCCGCGTCCAGCACCGTATTCCAGTCCCCGGACAGGCATCCCAGCCTGCACAGGGCGTCGGTTCCCTGCTTGGAAAGGCCCGCCTCCGCCGCGCACTTCTGCAGCTCGTGGCGGTTCTTGTCCCGGATGCAGGTCAGCAGCCGGGGACGGATGGTCTCCGGGGCCCCCACGGCGTCGAACAGGCCGGTGACGAAGCCCATGTGGCTGATCTCCAGCACATAGTCCCGGCCCGTGAGGGCCAGGCTCCGGATGGCCAGGGACACGGCCTGGGCGGTGACCTCATCGTCCACCGCGCCGATGCACTCCAGGCCCATCTGGCTGATCTCCCGGAAGGTGTGGCTCTCCTGGCTGGGGCGGTACACATTTTCCAGGTAGTAGAACCGGCCGCAGCCGCCCTCCTCCACCTGGGCGTTTTTGGCGATGGACAGCGTCACGTCCGGTTTCAGCGCCAGCAGGCGGCCATCCAGGTCCGTGAAGGTGATGACCTGCTCGCTGGACAAAAAGCGGCTGTTTTCCCGGTACAGGCCGTATTCCTCGAACCGGCCCATGTGGTACTGGCGGAAGCCCGCCTGCTCATACAGCAGCCGCAGCTGCAGGGAAACCCGCTCCTGGGGTCTCAGAATGTTCAGATCCAATTCCATGGGTATATCCTCCTCGTGGGGCACCGGGGCCCGCTTTCTTTCACGGGGTCTATTCTACTTTATTTTATTAGCAAAGTAAAGTGGTAATTCGGTAGCAAACGAAATTCTGTGATTTGCACAAACCCAACCGACAAAACAACGGCCGGATACAGGGATTTTACACCCGGCGCCGGGTTTTTGCAATGATTCTTCCCGGCGCAGTCCTGACCGGGGCAGATTTTCCGCCGGAGTTTTCCGCTTTCCCGGCCACATCTGATATGAGCGTGCTTCAAAGGAGCCGATACCATGGACCTCAACCAACGGACAGAGCGGTTGATGAATGCCTGTGCCGATGCCATTCTCGGCCTGAGCTGCACCCATTTAAAAAATACGCACGGCATGAGAAGGGCTATCCGTTTTTACCGGTTCGATTTTCTCTGCGGCGCTTTTTTGAATACCTGCGGATTTGGAATCGTACACAAAAAAATGTGGCTGACAGGTGGCGAATTTCCGCCACGTTTCCATTTTCTTTTTTATAAAGGTATGATATCATGTCTTTACTTGGAAATGATATACGAGGTGGTCATCATGAAAACAGGTCTGGTCCTGGAGGGCGGAGCCCTGCGGACCATCTTTTCCGCCGGTGTGTGTGACGCGTTTCTGGATGGGGAGCTGCCCATGCCGGATTACACCATCGGTGTTTCCGCCGGTATCGCCTACGGCGTCAGCTATCTTTCCCGTCAGAGCCGCCGAAATCTGAAGCTGGTGACCACATACGCCAACGATCCCCGCTACATGAGCATGCGGAATCTGCTGGACCGCAGGAACCGCTCCTATTTTGGCCTGAAGTTTGCCTACGAGACCATCCCCAACCAGCTGCTGCCCTTTGATTACGACACCTTCGAGGCCTATCCCGGCACCGTGGAGGCGGTGGTCACCAATGTGGACACCGGTAAAGCGGAGTACCTGCCCGTTCCCCGCCGGGACGCCCCCAACCTGGTGCTGGAGGCCACCTGCGCCATCCCCCTAATGTTCCCTGTCATTGAGGTGGACGGACGGCCATACCTGGACGGCGGCTGCACCGATCCCATTCCCTGGAAGCGGGCCTTCGAAGCCGGCTGTGACCGTGTAGTGGTGATTCTGACCCGGGAGCGGGACTACCGGAAGGACTTTGACAGCTCTTTCCGGATGGTGAAAAACGCCTTCCGCAAGCACCCGGAATTCATGGAGGCCATGCGGACCCGGGCGGAGCGCTACAACGCCAGCCGCGAGGAGCTTTTCGCTCTGGAGCAAGAGGGCAAGGTGCTGGTCATTGCGCCGGAGGACACCTTGGGCTGCTCCCGGACGGAAAAGGATCTGGAGGTCCTGCGGGGCCTGTGGCAGGCGGGCTACTTTGCCGGACGGCGCTGTGCGGAGGGCATCCGGGCATTTTGGACAACAAACGGCGAGGCCCTCTCCTGCTGAATCTGTAAAAACGGTGCCGTTTCCGGCACCGTTTTTTTGCGGATTTCTGACAGTTCCGCCCTTGAATTTGCCTGGCTTTTTACATTTCCGGCAAATTTCCGGTTTTTTTACGGGTGATTTGCTCAATTTTTTCCGAAATCATCACATTTGGTCATTCCGCCGCTTCTCAATCTCAGAATAAACAGATATAATATGATTGCAACATTGTGTTGACATCACATTTCCCCTGACGGGGAGATTCGGATCAGGAGCATCGGCATGGACATTTTTTCTGTCTTTACCCTTTGCGGCGGCCTGGCCTTCTTCCTCTACGGCATGACCACCATGTCCAAGAGTCTGGAGAAGATGGCGGGCGGCAAGCTGGAGCGCGTGCTGAAACGCATGACCTCCAACCCCTTCAAGAGCCTTCTGCTGGGCGCCGGTATCACCATCGCCATCCAGTCCTCCTCCGCCATGACAGTCATGCTGGTTGGTCTGGTAAACTCCGGTGTCATGGAGCTGGGCCAGACCATCGGCGTCATCATGGGCTCCAACATCGGCACCACCCTGACGGCGTGGATTCTGTCCCTGACAGGCATTGAGAGCGAGAGCGTATTCGTAAACCTGCTGAAGCCCGAAAACTTCTCGCCTGTGATCGCTCTGGTGGGCATCATTCTCATCATGGCCTCCAAAAAGCAGCGCCGCCGGGACATCGGACGCATCCTGGTTGGCTTCGCCATTCTGATGTACGGCATGGAGCTGATGAAGGACGCGGTAAGCCCCCTGGCCGACATGCCGGAGTTCTCCAGTCTCCTCACCGCCTTCAACAATCCCCTGCTGGGCGTGCTGGTGGGCGCCGTGTTCACCGGCGTCATCCAGTCCTCCGCCGCCTCCGTGGGCATTTTGCAGGCCCTGGCCCTCACCGGCTCCATTTCCTACGGCATGGCCATCCCCATCATCATGGGCCAGAACATCGGCACCTGCGTCACGGCGCTGCTGAGCTCCATCGGCGTCAACCGTAACGCCAAGCGGGTGTCCGTCATCCATATCTCCTTCAACATCATCGGCACTGTGGTTGGGCTGATCCTGTTCTACGGCGGGAACGCTCTCTTCCACTTCGCCTTTATGAACGCCGCCGTGGGCGCCGTGGGCATCGCCTTCTGCCACACGGTATTCAACGTGTTCACCACCCTCCTGCTGCTGCCCTTCTCCCGCCAGCTGGAAAAGCTGGCGCGGAGGCTTGTCCGGAATGAGGACAAGGCCGAACAGTTCGCCTTCCTGGATCCCCGCCTGCTGCGCACCCCCGGCGTGGCTATCAGCGAGTGCGTCAGCATGACCAACGCCATGGGTGCCCTGGCCCACCAGAACCTGCTGTACGCCATCGCCCAGTTCTCCAGCTACTCGGAAGCCCGGGAGGCCGAGATCCTCGCCAACGAGGACAAGCTGGACATCTACGAGGACCGGCTGGGCAGCTACCTGGTGCAGATCTCCCAGCACGGTGTGTCCATGGATGACATCCGCACCGTTTCCCGCCTGCTCCACGCCATCAGCGACTTCGAGCGCATCGGCGACCACGCCCTGAACCTGCAGGAATCCGCCCAGGAGCTCCACGAAAAGGACCTCCGCTTCTCCGAATCTGCCCGCGGCGAGCTGCAGGTACTGCTGACCGCCCTGGAGGATATCATGGACCGGGCCTTTTCCTGCTTTGACACCGCCAGCGTGGAAAAGGCGCGGGAGGTGGAGCCTCTGGAGGAGACCATCGACCGGCTGATCGAGGAGATCCGGATGCGCCACATCCGCCGTCTCCAGTCCGGCGACTGCACCATGCAGCTGGGCTTTATTCTCAATGACCTGCTGACCAACTTCGAGCGTGTCTCTGATCACTGCTCCAACATCGCCCTTTCCGTCATTGAGGAAAAGGACTCCTCCGTGGACCGCCACGCCTATCTGAACGACCTGAAGGACGAGGGCAGCTTCACCAGCAGCCTGAATCAGGCCATCCAGACCTACCGGCTGCCTCAGAACTAAGCAAATACGCAGCAAACCTCCGTGCGCCGCACGGAGGTTTGCTTTTTGTATAAATTTCTTATGAATACGCATCCTGTCCTCATGTCCATTACAAGGAGGAGCCTATTATGTCCGTGGAATTCAAAGCCAGTGATACGCTGCAAAACCTGATGCGGGCCTTTGCCGGCGAGAGCCAGGCCCGCAACCGCTACACTTTTGCCGCCGCACTCTGCAAGCAGCAGAAGCTGCATGTGCTGGAGGCCGTCTTTCAGTTCACCGCCAGTCAGGAACAGGAGCACGCCGAGATCTTCTACAACCACATGAAAGAGCTGTCCGGCCAGACCGTCCAAATCGACGGCGGGTATCCGGTGGACCTGACCAACGATGTGGTCCAGCTGCTGCGGTACGCCCAGCACAACGAGTACGAGGAAGCCGGCACCGTGTATACCGCCTTTGCGGAAACCGCCCGGGCGGAAGGCTTCCCGCAGATCGCTGCCTCCTTCGGGCAGATCGCGCCCATCGAGCAGAGCCACGGAGACCGGCTGGGCTATCTGGCGGACCTGCTGGAAGCCGGAAAGCTGTTCGTCTCCGACACCAAATGCGGCTGGATGTGCCTGAACTGCGGCCATATTCTGGAGGGAACGGCGGCACCCAAGCTCTGTCCCGTCTGCCAGCATGACCAGGGCTGGTTCATCCGCCTGGAGCTGGCGCCGTACAGCGGGATGCTTCTCCCCTGACCTCGGAGCACGCCAAGGCGTGCTCTTTTTTTGCGCAGCGGTTTTCTCCGTTTCCCGCCTGTTCCCCGCGCGCCAAACTAAAACGCGAAAGGGCGGCATGCGCAAAGTAAGCGCTAAAAGGAACCGCTTTTCCTCAAACACCCTTTACGGTCCGGAATCCCTATCCCGCATCACGCGGGCAGCAGTCCCAGCACGATGCAGGAAACGATAGCCGCAGCCACCAGGACGCCGCAAAAAATCGCCGGAACAGCGCTCTTGAGCCGCAGATCCATCAATGCCGCCACCAAAGCTCCCGTCCAGGCCCCGGTCCCCGGCAGCGGAATTGCCACCAGGAACAGCAAGCCCCAGAACTCATACTTCAGCACAAGCTTCTTTTTGGACTCCGCCTTTCTCTCCAGCCTGGAGATCATGCCCTCCAGCACCGGAATATGGCTCCGGAGCCATGTAAAGGCCTGCCTGGTAAACAGGATCAAAAACGGGATAGGCAGCATATTCCCTATTACCGAAGCCAGCACCGCCAGAGGCAGCGGCAGCCCGATGCCGACACCGAACGGGATCCCTCCCCGCAGCTCCACCACCGGGAGCATGGAAACCAGCCCCGTAAATACCAGTTCTCCCCCAAGGGTCTGGTTCAGCCAAATCTGTAACTCTGTCATCTGTAGATATCCGTCATCCTCCGCATTTGGTCCAGCTTTTCATGCGCATCCCGGGCCAGGAAAGCTGACACCGGCTGCGCACTAAATCATGCGCGGGGCAGTCAATGTGGAAACCCTTTCGCTGGAATTTCCTTCCGTCCGATCTGTCCATCATCAAAAAAACGGCTCCAAAATCCATATCAGCCGTCATGCCTGGATGCAGCACGATGCGAAACAAAGGGGTGCTCATATCCGGTCATCCGCACATGTGATAGTTTGTTTATTTTACCACGTAAATGACAATAATTCAAGGTTTTCGGGCTTTTGCCGCATCCCTGCCGCTTTTCATTATCATATATACCGGAAATCCGGTTGCCGCCGAAGATGAAGGCAATGTCATCAGGCCGGACGGCGGACTGCTCCAAGTTTGGCCCGGGCATGGTCTATACGCTGATTCTCCCCGTCATGGCGGTCTGCGCAAGAAAGCCGCCAATCCATTGGCCTGCAATGGATTGGCGGTTTTCCCTTTTAGCTGTGATCAGATTGGATCAAAATGCGCCGCTGTTATCCCTTGTACTCCACATACAGCTCCCGGACCGCGTTGGGGTCGGCGGGGGCGGCTGCCTTGGGGGCTTCGGGCGCCTTGGCAGGCTCGTCGTGGGGGCCGTCCCGCCAGGCCAGGAACTTGGGAGCCACCTGGGGGAACAGGGCCAGGGAGAGCACATCCTCGTCGCTCTTGGCCACGTCCTTGTATTCCTCCCGGTACTTCTCAACCTCCGGCTCCAGCAGGTCCGCCGGACGGCAGGTGATAACGTCCTCGGGAGCAATGCCGGCCTTGGCCCGGACCTCTTCGTTAACGGTGCCGGGCAGCTTGCCGTACTCACCCCGCAGCATGGCCTTGGACTCCTTGGTGAAGGTCTTGTACCGCTCGCCCATGATGATGTTCATGACCGCCTGGGTGCCCACGATCTGGCTGGTGGGCGTCACCAGCGGGGGATAGCCGTAGTCCGCCCGGACCCGGGGGATCTCCGCCAGCACGTCGTAGTACTTGTCCTCCTTCCCGGCCTGCTTCAGCTGGGAAATGAGGTTACTGAGCATACCGCCGGGCACCTGGTACAGCAGGGTGTTGGTGTCCACCCGCAGGACCTTGGGGTCCAGGGAGCCCTGCTCCTGGAGCTTGGCGGCCACCTTGCGGAAGTGGACGGCGGCTTCGCTCATCTTGTTCAGGTCCAGTCCGGTGTCCCGGGGGGTGTCCTTCAGTGTGGCCACCAGAGACTCGGTGGCGGGCTGGGCGGTGCCGTTGGCCAGGGGGCTGAGGGCGGTGTCCACGATATCCACGCCGGCCATGGCGGCCATGAGATACACCATGTCGCCGGTGCCGGTGGTGTTGTGAGTGTGCAGGTGGATGGGGACAGAGACCGTCTCCTTCAGCCGCTTCACCAGGGAATAGGCGGCGGCAGGCAGCAGCAGGTTCGCCATATCCTTGATGCAGATGACATCCGCGCCCATCTGCTCCAGCTCCTTGGCCAGCTTGACGAAGTACTCCTCGTCATGGATGGGGGAAATGGTGTAGGAAAGGGTGCCCTCCACCATGCCGCCGTACTTCTTTGTGGACTTGATGGCCTGCTCCAGGTTACGCACGTCGTTCAGGGCGTCAAAAATACGGATGATGTCGATGCCGTTTTCAATGGACTTGCGGCAGAAGGCGTCCACCACGTCGTCGGCATAATGCTTGTAGCCCAGGATGTTCTGGCCGCGGAACAGCATCTGCAGCTTGGTGTGGGGCAGGGCCTTGCGGAGCTTCCGCAGGCGCTCCCAGGGATCCTCGTTGAGGAAGCGCATACAGGAGTCAAAGGTGGCGCCGCCCCAGCACTCCAGGGACCAGTAGCCGATGGAGTCCAGCACCTCGCAGGCGGGGAGCATATCCTCCACCCGCATCCGGGTGGCCGCCTGGGACTGGTGGGCGTCACGCAGAATGGTATCCGTGATATACAGGGGCTTGTTACTCAAAAATTCCATACAGTGTTACCTCCTATCAGCCAAAGAGGGAGATCAGGACGCCCGCCGCGATGGCGGAGCCGATGACACCGGCCACGTTGGGACCCATGGCGTGCATCAGCAGGAAGTTGCCGGGATTGGCCTCCTGGCCCACCTTCTGGGACACGCGGGCGGCCATGGGCACGGCGGACACACCGGCGGAGCCGATGAGGGGATTGATCTTCTCTTTCAGGAACAGGTTCATGAACTTGGCAAGCAGCACGCCGCCGGCGGTGCCGCAGCCGAAGGCCACGATGCCCATGACCATGATCTTGATGGTCTGGAGGGACAGGAAGGTAGCGCCGGTAGCGGTGGCGCCCACGGACACGCCCAGGAAGATGGTGACGATGTTGATGAGCTCGTTCTGTACGGTCTTGCTGAGCCGCTCGGTGACGCCGCACTCCCGGAACAGGTTGCCCAGCATCAGGCAGGCGATCAGGGGACCGGCGGAGGGCACCAGCAGGGCCACGAAGATGGTCACCACGATGGGGAAGATGATCTTCTCTTTCTTGGAGACCTGCCGCAGGGGCTTCATCACGATCTGCCGTTCCTTCTCAGTGGTCAGCAGCTTCATGATGGGCGGCTGGATAACGGGCACCAGGGCCATGTAGGAGTAGGCCGCCACGGCGATGGGACCCAGCAGAGCCGGGGCCAGCATGGCGGTAACGAAGATGGCCGTGGGGCCGTCGGCGCCGCCGATGATGCCGATGGAACTGGCCTCCGCACCGGTGAAGCCCATAAAGCGGCAGCCGGCGTAGGTCAGGAAGATGCCCACCTGGGCGGCAGCGCCCAGCAGCAGGCTCTTGGGATTGGCGATCAGAGGGCCAAAGTCGGTCATGGCGCCCACGCCCATGAAGATCAGGCAGGGATAGATGCCCAGCTTTACGCCTAAGTAGAGAATGTCGATCAGGCCGGTGGAGACAGTGACATTGGACAGTTCAATGCCGTAATAGGCGGCAGCCTGCTCCGCCTGGAGCAGCGCCTGAATCTGTACCTCAAGGGTGCTCAGGGCGCCGCCGGCGGAATTGGAGATCTCCGCCATGACACTTTCAATCGCTTCCGGGGAAAAGGCGGCCCGCGCGGCTGCCATCAGCTGTTCGGCATACGGGGCGAGCACATTCTGTGATACGCCCAGCGTCTGCATCTCATTCAGGAACTCAGCGGTAATGGGACCGCCGCCGATGAGGTCCCAGTGGATGTGTCCGCCGGCGAAGAAGATCTCATGGAACATGCCAGCGCCGGGCAGGTTGGTCATCAGCATGCCGAAGGCGATGGTCACCATCAACAGGGGCTCAAACTTCTTGCCGATACCCAGATACAGCAGGAAGCAGGCAATGCAGAGCATTACCAGGTTCTTCCAGCCTCCGCTCTGTAAAAACAGAACGAAGCCGGTATCATTGATAAAATTCAGGATAGCTTCCATATGCGCCTCCAGTCCGTTACTGGATGACGCACAGCAGCGTGCCGGACTCCACAGCGGCACCCTTGGAGGTGTTGACGGAGGCGACCTTGCCGTCGCGGGGGCACATAATCTCGTTTTCCATCTTCATGGCCTCCAGGATCATCAGCACCTGGCCGCGCTTCACGGTGTCACCCGCGGCCACATTGATGGACAGGATGGTGCCGGGCATGGGGGATGTCACCTGCTCGCCGCCGGCAGGAGCCGCGGCAGCGGGTGCGGGGGTGGGTGCGGAAGCCGCGGAGGCAGCGGCAGGTGCGGGAGCGGCCCCGGTCAGTTCCTCCAGTTCGATCTCATAGGCGGTGCCGTTAACGGTCACTCTGTACTTTTTCATAGGTATGCTCTCCTTATTCGTTCTCGATTTAATGGCTTACAGCTTTTTGACAGACAAAATGCGGATGCCGGTGATATCGGTACCGAGCTCCTCCGCGATGGCGGCGGAGATGGCGGCGATCAGTTCCTGCTGGTCGACCGCGGGTGCGGCCGCCGGGGCGGAAATGGCCGCTGCCGGAGCTGCCTGCTGCTTCCGGCCGCAGATCCGGCCAAGCAGTGTCGTCAGCACAATCAGGCAGATCAGGCCAAAAAACACCGTTCCCATTCCCATCAAACAGACAAAAATGATGGAATAGTCCATAGTTCCCTCCTATTCTATATTTTAATAAATTGTGGAATCATATATTTTCCTCAGTTATTCTTTTACCAGAAAAATCATCACACAGCAATATCCTCTGCAAGTTTTTTTCACGCAGGAGGCAGCCGACACAGGCATGGTATGCAGCCTGCAGCTCTGAATGTCACCTCCTGTTACAAAGATACCATACATTCAATCGAAAAAACAGAGTAAAAATTTCATTGTAAAAAAAGAGGGTGCCTCAATTTGTGAAGATCCAGGCGCTCTCCTGATTGCAAAACAAAAAAATCCCGTAACCATTGGCTTAACAGTGATAAGGAACTAAATCACTTATCAACTGTTAGCTGACGGTTTTCGGGTGCATACGAAACTCCCGTCTGATTCCTAACAGGAATTAGGCGGGAGTTTTTCTTGTTAACAGAGTTTATATTGGAGGATAACATTATGAAAACATTACTTTCCTGTGAATTTAACATGGATACCGGTTGCGTTGAACTAAGATATTCCGACGGCAGCATGGTTTCCATCAACTGCACCGCCGTTGAGGATGAGGTGGCGAATAGTCGTTTCCAGCGGTCTGAACTGGACTGGCTCATGTACAACGATCCGCTGTCCTATGCAGAATTGATTTTGAATGGCGATCCGGAAGAATACCTGCGAACCGTAACGGAGGCTCCACAGTTAGATTTCGATTCATAAGCAAAGCCGCCAGAGGCACATCCATGCGATGCTGCTTCTGGCGGCTTTTTTACATTTTGTCAATTAAAGCAAACACTACGGCTTGTTGCTCTTCACTCAATCTTGACCATCGTTCCAGGAGCTTCCTTTGTGAATCAGTCAGAGAAACCGGTGAATCTTCTTCTGCGAATAGCTGAGAAAGCGTGATGCCAAAAGCCATGCAGATTTTTTCCAACGACGGAATAGTGGGAACCATATTCTTGCGATACCACGAGGAGATCGTAGATTGAGGCAAACCAGAGCGTTCTGCAAGCTGATACTCCGTCCAGCCCCGCTCCTCTCGATATGTGGTTATGGCAGAGAGAATATCTTTCACCTGCATCACCCCTTTGCTTGTGTTCTTCGTAAATTATACTTTTGTTTGTCGTTGCTCTTTAATAATTTTAATCGTATAATTTTAACGATATACACAAGCAAAAGGAGAATGATTTCAGTGAGCCAGAAAAGCTGTTTCTTTATTGGGCACAGAGAAACACCGGAAGAAATTTACCCAGTGCTATGCGCCGCTGTTGAGGAGCATATAGTCCGCTACGGCGTTACTGAATTTATTGTTGGCCGTTATGGATGTTTTGACGGTCTTGCGGCAAAAGCCGTAAAAACCGCAAAACAAACCCATCCAGAAGTCGAACTGACATTATTGCTGCCGTACCATCCAGCAGAGCGCCCGATTCCTGTACCGGATGGATTTGACAGTACCTACTATCCTCCGGGGATGGAAAATGTCCCTCGTAAGGTTGCTATTGTCAGGGCAAATCGGTATATGGTCGATCATACTGATTTCCTCATTGCCTATGCGTGGCACCCTGCCAGCAATGCAAGAGATCTTCTCGAATATGCAAGAAAAAGAGAGGGCAAGGGATTAATCCATGTGACAGCCTTGCCCCATAACGATTTATAAGAAAAAGTCATTACTTTAATATAGTTTTTTATCTTGCGAAAAGTAATGACTTTGTGCTAAAATTGAATCGACATATTTTGCCGAAAAGAGGTGGTTTTGTGGCGAAAAAGAGGTCCGCTTCTACCGTGACGCCGGATTATGAAGCGATTACATCATTTCAAAAGGGCCAGGCTTCACGCATTTTCAAGGAAGTGAACGAGCAGGACAAGGTTTTAATTGTCAGCAAGCAAAACAAGCCGCAGAACGTCGTTATCTCATACGAACGGTATAAGAGACTCAGGGAAGAGGGAGCAGATATATGAACATCAATGAACAGGCCAATTTTATATGGAGCATAGCCGATTTGCTGCGTGGCGATTTCAAACAGAGCGAATACGGCAAGGTGATTCTGCCCTTTACTGTGCTGCGTCGCTTTGACTGTGTGCTGGCACCTTCCAAGGCAAAAATTTTGGAGGCCAATAAGACTTTGACGGTCAGCAACAAGCGCCCTATTTTTAAGCGCATGACTGGCCATGATTACTATAATGTCAGCCAGTTCGATTTCGAAAAACTGATGGATGACAGCAACGCTATCGAAGCTAATCTGCGGGATTACATCAATGGCTTTTCCGAAGATGTCCGTGAAATCATGGATAACTTTGAAATTTTCGGGGTAATCGATCGTCTATCAAGGGCGAATCTGCTTTATCTGGTCGTACAGCGTTTTGCGGAGATTGATATGAGCGATACCCAGATTGACAATCTGGAAATGGGGTATATGTTCGAGGAATTGATCCGGCGATTTTCTGAGCAGTCCAACGAAACCGCTGGTGAGCACTTCACGCCCCGTGAGGTAATCGAACTAATGGTAGAAGTACTGCTCGATCCCGATATGGACGAAATTGCAAATACTGATGGAAAGGTCATTACCATTCTGGACCCGGCCTGCGGCACGGGTGGAATGCTGTCCGTTGCCCAGAACAAAATGGAGTCTCTGAACAGTACGACCCAGGTAATCCCCTTTGGGCAGGAATTAAACCCCGAAACATACGCAACGTGCCGTTCCGATATGATTTTGAAAGGTAATACCAACAGCCGTATCGTTTTGGGAAACAGCTTCAATGAGGACGGATTTAAGTCCCAGACATTTGACTATATGCTGAGCAACCCTCCTTTTGGTGTGGAATGGAAAAAGGTAGAAAAATTCATCAAAGACGAAGCGGCTTCTCAGGGGTATCGTGGCAGATTTGGCGCTGGTTTGCCCCGTATCTCCGATGGCTCGTTCCTGTTTCTCCAGCATCTGATTTCCAAAATGAACCCGCCGGAAAAAGGCGGAAGCCGCATCGGTATTGTCTTCAACGGTTCGCCCATGTTCTCCGGCGATGCCGGAAGCGGAGAAAGTGAAATCCGCCGCTGGATTATTGAAAACGATCTGCTGGAGGCTATTATTGGCCTTCCGGATCAGCTGTTCTACAACACCGGAATTACCACTTATATCTGGATTTTGACCAACCGCAAAGAGAGCCGTAGAAAAGGCAAAGTGCGTCTGATCAACGGAGCCGGTTTTTATGAAAAGATGCGCAAGGGTCTCGGCAACAAGCGCAACATGATTAGCCCGGAAAATCGTGCGGAACTGGTGCGCCTGTACAGCACCTACGAACCGGATGAGAACTATATGGATCTGGATAATGAAGATTTCGGATACCGAAAAATTGTTATAGAACGTCCCTTGCTTAACGAAGATGGCACACCGGTAATCGACCGCAAAGGAAATAGAAAAGCAGATGCCTCCCTTCGTGACTACGAAATGGTGCCGTTGAAGGAAGACATCCACGAATATTTCCGTCGTGAGGTTCTGCCGTTTGTGCCGGATGCCTGGATTGACGAGAGCAAGACCAAAATCGGCTATGAGATTCCGTTTACCCGCTATTTCTACAAGTTCACTCCGCTGCGTGACAGTTCTGTGATTATGGAAGAAATTAAGGCTTTGGAGGAACGCATCCAAGCAAACCTAACGGGGGTGTTTGCCGAATGAAGCCATATGAAAAATATAAAGAAAGCCGTATTCCCTGGGTCGATGAATTGCCAGTTGCATGGGAAGAATTTCGTCTGCGCTATTTAGGAGCTTTGGACGCTGGTGGAGTGGATAAAAAAATTAACGAGGGCGAATCTTTATATAAGTCAGTCCACTACATGGATGTCTATAGAGGATCTCTGCGTAACATTTTTGATAGTCCTAATTACTTAATTGTATCAGCTACTCCGCAGAAGCGTGACAAATGCATTTTAAGAAAGGGAGATGTTTTATTTACCACATCTTCTGAAACACCAAATGACATTGGACATTCGTGTGTTATTGGCGAGGATCTAAATGATACATTATTTGGCTATCACTTACTACGATTGAGGGTAACCGACAAAATTGATTTTCAATTCAGAAAATATCTCTTTGGAGCGAATTACTTACGCACCTGGTTTTCATACAGAGCCGTTGGAATGACCCGGTATGGAATATCTAATATTGATTTTGCCGATGCTCGCATTATGATTCCGCCAATTGATGAACAGAAAAAGATTTCTAACTATTTGGATCAAAAAGTGTCCCAAATAGATGACCTAATCCAAAACAAGCAAGAACTTATTGATTTGCTAAAGGAACAACGAATTTCTGTAATATGCTCTGCTGTTACCAAAGGAATCGACTCTACTGCCGAAATGAAAGACAGCGGCAACGAGTGGCTTGGATATATCCCCTCTCATTGGAGAGTTGTACCTGCGAAAGCATTGTTTGCACAGAGCAAAGAAACCCGCCATGAAACGGATGTTCAGCTGACCGCCAGCCAAAAGTACGGCATTATCTCCCAAGAAGATTACATGGAGCGGCAGAACTACAAAATTGTTTTGGCCGATAAAGGACTGGAAAACTGGAAGCACGTCGAACCCAACGATTTTATAATCAGTCTGCGCAGCTTTCAAGGGGGGTTGGAGATCAGCTATATTCCAGGGTGCATCACATGGCATTACATCGTTCTGAAGCCTAAGGCGGGTGTAGAACCGGAGTATTTCAAATGGCTGTTTAAGTCTCCCCGATATATTCAGGCATTGCAGCGCACGGCAAACTTTATCCGTGATGGTCAAGATTTGAGATTTTCAAACTTTGTGCAGGTTCCTCTCCCCTTGATTCCAATGGATGAGCAAAAAGAGATTGCCGAATATTTGAATAAGGAAACCGCACGAATTGACAGTATCATTGCGGATATTACAGAACAGATCGAAAAACTAAAGGAATACCGCCAAAGCGTCATTTCTGAGGTGGTAACCGGAAAGGTGGCAGTAGAATGAACTATCAAGAATTGTCACCGCAAGGCGAAACTTTGCTGAAAGAAATTATCGACCTCCAAGCCAGCGGTCAGGACAATGCGGCTTATTGGAGTAAGCGGTTTGATGGATTATCCATGCAGCAGGATACCCTGCTCCGGGATACGTTTCGAGAGCTGAGAGAATGTGGTTATGTCCACATACAGTGGGCTGACAACATTCCGTACTATCTGGCTCTCACAGTGGATGGCCAAAATTATTTCACTAACAAAAAGGACGCAAAAAAAGCCGAGAGAAAACTCTCCCGGCGGGAATGGCGGATTGCTGTCATATCGGCCATCATTGGCGGTATGGTGGGGCTAATCCCTTGGATTTGTACTTTGATAGGAGGTGGTCAATAATGGCAATCGAAACCAAAGAAATTACATTTGAACAAGAGATTGAATACAGCCTGCTTGACCACGGCGGATATATCAAGGGAAATCCCCGTGACTATAATCGTGAATTTGCCATAGACACCAAGCAGCTCTTTCGGTTTCTTCAAGACAGCCAGCCCGTAGAATGGGAAAAGCTGTGCAGAAAACACGGAGAGAATGTGGAAACGGGTTTTCTGAAGAAGCTGTATCGTGATCTTGATACATACGGAACATTATATGTGCTGCGGCATGGCGTTGTAGATGCTCCCGCTAAACTATCCCTGTGCTATTTCAAGCCTGCCAGCGGCATGAACCAAACCAGTCAGGCACTTTATGAGAAGAACATTCTCTCCATCACCCGTCAGGTGCATTATAGCCTGAAAAATGAGAACTCCATAGATGTTGTGCTGTTCATCAATGGATTGCCTGTTGCGACGGTGGAACTGAAAAATCCGATCACCGGTCAGACTGTCGAAAATGCAAAGCGTCAGTACATGAAAGACCGTGATCCCAGAGAACTTCTGCTTTCGTTCAAAGCCCGATGCCTGGTTCACTTTGCCGTGGACACCGAAGAAGTGTGGATGACCACAAAGCTTAATGGCATCAATACCTATTTTTTGCCGTTCAATAAGGGAAACAACGGCGGCAAGGGAAACCCTGTTGGGAACAGCACCTACCGGACTTCGTATCTGTGGGAAGAAGTCCTGCAAAAAGACAGCCTGCTGGACATTGTACAGCGATTTATCCATTTGCAGGAAGATAAAAAGAATCCTAAAAAGTCTGTTATGATCTTCCCACGTTACCACCAGCTGGATGTGGTCCGCAAGCTCGTTGCCGATGTTTACACAAACGGAACCGGACACAATTATCTGATTCAGCACAGTGCAGGAAGCGGAAAATCCAACTCTATTTCTTGGCTGGCACATCACCTGTCTAACCTGCACGATAAAAATGACAAGGTTGTATTCAACAGCATCATTGTGATTACAGATCGCCTCGTATTGGACAAACAGCTTCAGGATACCATCTACCAGTTTGAGCACGTGGAAGGCGTTGTGACTAAAATCGACAACAACGCCGCACAGCTGGCAGATGCTTTGAACACCGGCAAGAAAATCATTATTACCACACTTCAGAAGTTCCCGTTTATCCTTGAAAAGGTAGATGATTTAAGCGGCAAGCGGTTTGCGGTCATTGTGGATGAGGCCCATTCTTCCCAGACCGGAGAAGCCAGCAAAAAAATGAAGGCGATCCTGGGAAACGCCGAGGGGCTAACGGAAGAAGAACAGCTCCAAAAGGTTGCAGATGAGGAGGCAAAGGAAGAGCGTAAGCAATCCGACAGCGAGGATGAAATTGCAAAAGAAATGGCTACACATGGTCGGTTGCCTAATCTGTCCTTCTTTGCCTTTACCGCAACACCCAAGGCGAAAACGCTGGAGATGTTTGGAACCCCGGATGCAAGCGGTATTCCCCATGCTTTTCATATTTACTCGATGAAGCAGGCCATTCAGGAAGGTTTTATTCTGGATGTTCTGAAAAACTATGTGACCTACGATACCTATTTCAAAATCGGCAAGAAAATTGCCGATGACCCCCGCTATGAAAAAAGCAAGGCAAATAAGGCGCTTGGCAAATTCTTAAGTTTGCATCCGCACAATCTGGCCCAGAAAACCCAGATCATCGTAGAACACTTCCGCACTGTCACCAAAGACAAGATTGGCGGCAAGGCCAAAGCAATGGTAGTGACCGGCTCACGCCTGCACGCAGTCCGGTATTATCAGGAGTTTCAGCGTTACATCAAAAAGATGGGATACGAAAATGAGCTGGGTATCCTGATCGCATTTTCCGGGATTGTCCATGATGGCGGAGAGGAATACACCGAAGTCAGTCTTAATGGGATAAAAGAAAGCGAACTGCCGGAAAAATTCCACAGCGGCGAGTACCAGGTACTTTTGGTTGCGGAAAAATACCAAACTGGGTTTGATGAGCCGTTGCTGCACACCATGTTTGTAGATAAAAAGCTTAGTGGTGTAAAAGCTGTCCAAACACTTTCCAGGTTGAACAGAACCTGCTTCGGAAAAGATGATACATTTGTTTTGGACTTTGTAAACTCTGCCGAGGATATACGAGCCGCTTTTGCCCCGTATTATGAAGAAACCAGTATTGAGGAGACAACAGACGCCAACATCGTATATGAACTGAAATCCAAATTGGATGAATTTCGTGTGTATTGGCAGAGTGAGATTGAGGCTTTCTCTAAAGCATTTTTCAAGCCTACCAAGAAACAGGGAAATATGGATTTTGGCGTACTCAACAGTTTCCTTGATCCGGCAGTGGATCGATATAATGGTTTGGATGAGAACGAGCAGGAAGAATTCAAGACTACCCTCGCAAAGTTTGTTCGTACCTACACATTTCTCACCAACATCATCCGATTAGATGATGCCGACCTGCATAAGTTCCATGCTTACGCAAAATTTCTTCAGAAGAAACTGCCAAAGCGAGAGGGCGGCGGTCCTATTTTTCTGGATGATGAAGTATCGCTGCAATATTACCGGGTTCAGAAAATTTTTGAAGGGTCTATTGCGCTGGAGCAAAGTGAGCCGTTGCCCAATAAACTTCATCCCGGAAAACCGAAGCCAGAGGAAGAAAAGGCCCCTCTGTCTGAGCTGATTGATAAAATCAACGAAAAGTTTGGCACAGAGTTTACTAACATCGACAAGGTCTTGGAGCAAATTGTTTCTGATATGGATGCCAATGAGGAATTGCGTGTCCAGGCTCGCAACAATTCACAAGAACATTTCCGTTTTCCCTTTAACGATGCGTTTATGGACGTGGTTATCGGACGCATGGCGCAGAATCAGCAGTTCTGCGAAAGAGTTTTGGATGATGCCAAATTCGGAGATACCGTTCGTGATTTGTTGGTAGGTGTTGTCTATGAACGATTGCGGAGCACAACAGGAAGTGGAATCCATCCATAGCTGTTGACAATTATTCATATATTAGAGTGGTTTCTTTACATAATTTAGCATTACAGGTCAGAATGTATTGAATCGCTTTTTGTGCAAATTTCTTACTTACCGTCGTATCCCACTCTGCCAACCGAATGATCTCCGCTGTTCCAGCTTCAAAATCAAACGAAATTTCGCCCCATTCGCCGTCGTTGTCCACCTGATACAGGTAGACAGCGGCGGCGATTTTCTTTTTGCGTTTGGTCTGGGCTTTGCGTTTCAGGTGAATTACGTGAAGCACTCCGGCTTCTGTCAGCAAACAGGCTAAGTGCTCCACAGCTTTGCGGTAGGCTCGTTCCGCACCGCTGGCTGTGCTGCCCTCAAAAAGTACCGCCAATTCCTCAAAGGTCAGCCGGGTGCTGAGTGGGCTGACCCTACCACAGGTCATACAGATGGCGTTTCGCTTCTCCAAAAGAGTCTGCTCTCGGTAATTTAGTTTTTCAAATGCTTCTCGGACAGCTTCAGCCCGGATACCGTTCCAGAGAACCTCCGCATAGTCCCAGTGGTCATCCCGGCTGACATCCTCGCCGGTTTCTTCGCTATCCTCATCCTGTACGCTCTGATAAAACGGAACACGGCTGCGATTCTGCTTGGCCAATGCCAAAAACTTCGCTGCGGTTTCCTCGGTGCAACTATTTTTCTGAGCATATTCCTGAATCGCCGCCTGTTCAGACTGACCGGATTGATTATAGAGCCAAGCAATCCCACGCACAGCTTTGTACTCATCCACATTTTCAAAGGAACCGGTCTCCTCCTGCATCCGGCAGGTCAAAAGGGCGTTCCCGATAAAATGGTGGGCATAGGTCAGAAAATCCGCCCCTTGTGCGGGATCGTATTCCCACAGACAATCCAGCATGGCAAGTACACAGCCCATTTTATAGTCCAAAAAGCGTTCCGGGTCATAGCGATCCAGCCCCTCCCGCAGCAGGAAACGGAGAACACGGCCATTGAGTCGGTTTTCATAGCGGTGAAGGAAAAAGGAAAACCAGCGCTGTTCACGGTTCTGCACAGCCTCCATGATGTAATCATTCAGGCTTTCCCGAACAGGCGGTTCCGGGTCAAGCTGAAAGATGCGTTCCGCTTCCCGCATGGTCAAGCCCTTGGTTTCAGTCAAAAAGCTGTATTTGGCACAGTAGCCGGGCAGTTCCCATGTCCACGCTGTATCCATTTTCCCTCACCGCCTTTCTGATGTTTTGCCGCTATTTCTTTTGTACTGCTTCCAAAAGTGCTTGCTGAGTCATTTCCCGCTCATAGACAGTGCTGGCATAACGCTGATCTGAAAGCGCACGGAGCATCTTATCCTTTGCCAGCTTTTTCATAGCTGCTGCCGTCTCTTCATCCAACTTTCCCCGGCGGGTGCTTTGCAGGATGGTGTTCATACGGCGGGTATAAATCGCCTTGATAGGATGGTCATCCGCAAGCTCACGTTGTTCCCGGCCTCTCAGATTGCCGATTTGCCGGCACGTCCGTCCACGCTGGTCGCCGGGGGCCAGCCCGCCGCAGTATTTGGTGTGCCGTGCGTCAATGGTGAGAAACCATCTGCCGCAGATGGGGCATTTCTTAGGGGCGTGGCCTACGCAAAGCCCCTCGAACAGGTCAGATCGGAACATTCCCACAAAAGAAACATAGTGCATCCGCTTGACCAGCTGAGGCTCCATTTTCCCGGGCCGAGTAGCGGACACATACTGCACCGAAGCATTGGTCAGAGTCATCCAAGATGGATTTTCCAGCGATAAAGTTGGTTCGCTTCTGAAGAACTGTCCGAACATCGCTGCATAACCATCTGGAGTGCGGTCATAGCCTGGTTCATTCAACCGCTCCGCAAATTTCGTCAAGGCTTCCTTGTATTGCCTTAGAGAATAGCTCAAATGCCCCAGCATCTGCGCTACCCGGACGAGCAGCGTTGCCTTGCCGTGCTGTCCGGTCAGAGCGCAGACTAACTGCTCCGGCTGAGTGAGCTGCAAATAGGCTTTTGCATCCTCCATAGATTCTTCGGAAAAGATGACGGCCAGCTTTTGCTCAAAATAGCCTCGATCCAGACGGGAGAATGGCGGCGTTGCCTGCAAGAAGGAGATGATCTCGCCAGCGGCCTGCTGCACCTGCGGAAGTGGCTCCATATCTACGGAACCGGTGTTCATCCCCTGAAGCAGCTGGTTCAGCACATTGCAGGGAGTATCCAGCTTCTCAATGGTGCTGTCCGGGATGTTCAGCACCTCGCAGCCAATGGTTCCCGTGGGCATGGTACTTCCCTCATAGGTCACGGTGTCCTGCCAGAAATCCAGCGATAAAACCGCATGGTTGATAATCTGATCCATCTTTTCCCTCCTGTCATGTTTTTCTATTTTCATAATAGCACACAATTAAATTCTTGTCATGTTTTTTGAAAACGGCTTGTCATGCCATTCGCCTGTTTTTTTCGATTTTCCCCATAACCTATACAGAGGGGTGAGAAAACTGCCCCATCAAAAAGGAAATGGAGGGAATCTGGATGAATCTGTTTGAAGTGGTGAAAGCCAGTATTAACGCACAGGAAGCAGCGCAGGTGTATGGAATCGATGTCAACCACTATGGCATGGCGCTGTGTCCGTTCCACAATGACCGTCATCCGAGCCTGTATGTATCGGATGACCACTACCACTGTTTTGCCTGCGGGGAACACGGGGACGTGATCGACCTGACTGCCAAACTCTTTGACCTTCGGCTGTATGATGCGGCTCGAAAGCTGGCGTCGGATTTTCACCTTGCACCGGACAAGCCCTTGCCGGAAGCCATTCGCCGGAAAAAGAAACACAAAACCAAAGCACAGCAGCTTCGTGAGAACGAGCAGCTGTGCTTTTCTGTTTTGAACGAATATCGGCGGCTGCTCCTGGATTGGGAAAAACGGTATGCACCGCAAGTGCCGGAAGATGCGCTGGATAAGCGGTTTGTGGAAGCCTGCCACCGTCTGCCCTGGGTGGAGTATCAGCTGGACATTCTGCTGCAAGGCGATTCCTATGAGCGAGGCGAAGTCGTAAGCGAACTAACGGCAGACGGATACATCCGCAAATTACAGGCCCGCCTGAGAAAGGAGCGATACCATGAACAACCCTGTTTGGATCGATGAGAAAGGGAAAATCATCGAGCCGGAATATTGCCGGGATTTCCTGTCCCGGCATCCCATGCGCTGTATCAATGACCGTTTTTATACCGTGGACGGCCCGCTGCCGGATGAGAACAAATTGAAGCGGACGATTTATGAGGAAATCTCGCCCTGGCTTCATGCCAAGGTTGCACAGACGGTGGAGCAGATAATCAAAGCGTTGAAGCTGGCGGCATATGCAGACCCTCTGCCCCTGCAATGTAACCGTATCCATGTGGCTAATGGCACTTATTTTCTGGACGGTACATTCACAGAGGAAAAAGAGTATTGCGGTAACCGTCTGCCGGTGTCTTATCGGGCAGATGCTCCTGCACCGGAACACTGGCTGCACTTCCTTTCAGAACTGTTGGAACCGGAGGATATTCCCGCCTTGCAGGAGTATCTGGGCTATTGTCTAATCCCCTCCACCAAGGGCCAGAAAATGCTCATGCTGGTCGGCAAGGGAGGCGAGGGCAAAAGCCGGATCGGTGTGGTGATGAACGCCATTTTCGGGCTCAACATGAACACCACTTCCATTCAGAAGGTAGAAACTAATCGGTTTGCCAGAGCCGATCTGGAGGGTAAGCTGCTGATGGTGGACGATGATCTGGACATGAACGCCTTGACCAAAACCAACTATGTCAAATCTATCGTGACCGCAGAACTGCGAATGGATTTGGAACGGAAGAAAGAGCAGAGCTATCAGGGGCTGCTTTATGTACGCTTCCTATGCTTCGGCAACGGGGCATTGACTGCACTTCACGACCGCAGCGACGGTTTCTTTCGTCGCCAAATTATTCTGACCACCAAGGACAAACCTGTGGATCGGTTCGATGATCCGTTTCTTGCTGAGAAACTGATTACCGAAAAAGAGGGAATCTTCCTCTGGATGCTGGAGGGATTGCGGCGGCTGATTGCTAACCACTACCACTTTACCATCAGCCAGAGAGCCAGGGACAATATCACTTCCGCAGTTCGGGATGCCAACAACATTCTGGACTTTCTCGATTCTGAGGGTTATGTGGCATTCAAGGCGGATTATGAAGCCAGCACCAAAAATTTGTATGCAGCCTATAAGCGGTGGTGTGAGGACAATGCAGAAAATCCACTGTCCCCAAAGAGCTTTGCAAACCAGCTCAGCCAGAACGCAGAACGCTACCATTTGGAGCCAGTCAGCAATCTGCACATCGGCGGCGGAAAACGGTGCCGGGGGTATATGGGCATTTATGTTCTGCTCTCACCTGTGGAGTTGTAACGGAACATCAAAACTTTCTGTTCGTGCGTTCATGCGTTCCTAATCGGGTGCAGCCTTTGGAACGAAGGAACGCACGAACGCAAAAAATCGAAGTTCATTTTTTATTGTTCGGCTCAGAGGACGCTCTAAAATCCGCACTTCCCGATCAATGGTTGTGCAAACAGTGAAAAACACTACCATAAGCAGAACACAAATCATCATTCGGTGATGTACAGAGCGGTGATGGTGGTATGCGGTAAGGTGACTATTTTCACGGTTTCGCTCGCAAGCCCACCTAATCGCAAAGTCGATGGGGTACTGTTGCGGACAGTTCTTCACAGGTGCAGTTTTGAGCGATTTTTGAGAAGTAATTAAGATTAACTGTACCGTGCAGCGAATACGCTCCACGGCAAACTAACTTTACGAAAGAATGAGGTATTTTCTATGAAATCCAATTTAAGAAATGAAATCAAGTCGTACATTGTGCGTTCCGGGTACACCATGCAGGAAGTCGTTGACCTGCTTTCTGAGGATTACGGCTGGAGCGACAGCGTTTCCAACCTGTCCAACAAGCTCCAGCGGGAGTCTCTGCGGTATGTGGAGGCGGTACAGCTTGCCGACGCCCTTGGTTATGATCTCGTATGGCAGAAGCGGAGAGACAAATGATGCCTGTCGTTCTTGCCCACCGCATCTCCCGTCCCCATCGAAAAATCCGCAGATTTGGAGATGGATGGCAGAGTGGATTTGCAAAATCTGCTCTGCCTGTGAGCGGCAGAATTGAAGCAATCAAGAGTGCGGAGAGACTGTCGGTCACACCGCCTTTTGAGGATTTGGGTGCCACACACAAGCCTCTAAAGGCGGCAAGGCATCCGCAGATGCCGCATTCCCCCTCGGAGAGCCCACGGCACTTTGCAGCCCTTTGGGATGAAAGTGTCATAGTGGGTTATTACACTTCCCGCAGGAAGTGCATCCCCGGCCCTCAGCCGTCTGCCATACAACGGAAAGGAGCTGATTTTTATGGCCAGAAACGACGGAATCGACCGCACCTTTGCCCGTAACCAGGACTTGCCCACCCTCGATGATGTAGCGAAGGTGCAGGAGCATAACGAACGAGAAAAGGACAGCTACTCCAACCAGGATATTGATACCACCCAGACCTACCGGAATATCCACTTCAAAGTTCCCACCGACAGCTATGCCGCTATGTTCGATCAGATGATTGCCGATGGCGTCATCTCCACCCGTGGCCTGAAAGCCGATGCGGTGAAATATGGGGAGCTGATTTTTGATGTGAACTCCGCTTACTTCCACAATCACGGCGGCTACGAATATGCCAAGCAGTTCTACACCGACGCATACAAAGCAGCCGTGGAGATCGTGGGCGGTGAGCAGTATATCCTCTCTGCCGTCATGCACGCCGATGAACGCAACCGGGCTATGTCGGAAGCTCTGGGGCAGGATGTGTACCACTACCACCTTCATGTGGTGTATGTCCCGGTGGTGGAGAAACAGATTCTCTGGTCGAAGCGGTGCAAGGATAAGCCCCTTGTGGGTACAGTCAAGGAAACGATCATGCAGGTCAGCCGGAGCAAAAAGTGGGAATCCAAGGTAGCTCTGGATGAGCAGGGCAATCCGCTTCTGACCGCCAAGGGCAAGAAAGTCCTGCGAACATCGTACAGTGTCCTGCAAGACGATTTCTTCAACTATATGAAAGCTGCCGGATATACCGATGTGGAGCGTGGAGAGCGTGGCAGCACTGAAGAACATCTGACTGTGACCCAGTTCAAGGTGGCACAGGAGCAGCAGCGGCTGGAAGATGTGACCGCCCAAATCGCTCAGACAGAACAGGCGCTGGGCACCGCACAGGCTGCCGTTGAGAAAAAGCAGAAGGAGCTACAATCCCTGCAAAAGCAGACCAAAGAACAGCGCACTGCCGCCCTGACCGTACAGGAAATCCGCTCTATGGGGAAAAAGACGATCACCGGCAATATCACTCTGACCCCATCCGAGTGCAGCACACTCAAGGATTATGCGGTCAATGGGATTCTTGCCAAGGCGGAAAACAGCCGCTTAAAAGAAAAACTGCAAAGCGAACAAAAGAGTGCCGCTGTCTGGAAACAGCGATATGAATCGCTAAAAGAACAGGCACGGCCCTATCTGGAAGCTGTCAAGCTCGCACCCGAAAAGGTGCGGGCTTTTCTTGATGCCATTTTGACCCGAACCCGACAAACAAGGCAGCACGATCAACCTTCTCGCCGCAAATCGCAAGATATGGAACTTTAACAGAAA
>CAMFAL010000002.1 GCA_945948185.1 uncultured Clostridia bacterium
GTCCTACATAGGGGGCCTTTTGTCTATTGTCCGTTTTTACTGGAGCTGTTCATTTCACGGACGCCGTTTTTCCTTTGCAAGAAACAAAACTGGAAATCAGTTTGTTATCTGCCCTCGCGCATCTTGGCGAAGCACTCGCTACAGTAGACAGGACGGTCAGACTTGGGCTCGAAGGGAACCTTGGCCTCGCCGCCGCAGGCAGCGCAAACAGCGGTGAAGTACTCACGGGGACCGCGGGCGGCGTTCTTGCGAGCATCACGGCAGGCCTTGCAGCGCTGGGGCTCGTTCTGGAAGCCGCGCTCAGCGTAGAACTCCTGCTCACCGGCGGTGAACACGAACTCCTGGCCGCACTCTTTGCACACTAAAGTCTTGTCTTCGTACATGATTTTACCCTCTCTTTGAAAAGAAAAATATATTGCGTTCAGCGTCTGCTGAATTCGCCGGAAAGAAGTTGCTGTGCTACCTTGCGCCGAATGCGCTGCACAGCGTTGTCCACGGACTTTGGGGGCTTGCCTACCGTCTCGGCAATTTCCCTGCATGAAAGACCGTCTAAATAGTACCCCAAAATCTTCGCTTCAAATTCGGACAACTGTTTCCGGACACCGGTCAAGAGGGCTGCTGTGTGCTCCCGTTCAATCAGGTGGTCTTCGGGATTACGTTGCGCCAGATGGGAGGTGCCAGAGGTGTAAGAATGACTGTCAAATTCAGGAGTATCCAGAGAAACCGACTGATTGAGCGCCTGGTGCTTCTCACGCGCCGCGGCGCGGAGTACGGAATACAGCCGGTTGCGAATGCAAACTTCGGCGAAGGTCCGGAATGTTGTCTCCTTGGATCCATCGTATTCCCGGACGGCCTTGATGAGGCCCACCATCCCCTCCTGGGTCAGGTCCTCACTGTCGCCGCCAGCCAGAAAGAAGGGGCGGGCGCAGGTGCGGACCAGACGGTTGTATCGCGTCACCAAAGTCTCCTCCGCGCCGCGGTTCCCAGAGGCCGCCAGACTACAAAGCTCTTCGTCCGTCAGTTCCTCCAGAGGTATTGAGGTGTTCTCATGCCATTTGTACATATCTTATTATACCCATCCAACCATGAAAATGTCAAGCAAATTATCAAATTTTGGTGAAAAGAAATCCGCTAATTTTAGTGAATTTGGAAAATCGCCCAAAATATCACAATGTCAGCTGCTCCATAACCCCCTCCGGCATGGCCCCGCCGGGGATGGCCCGGTGGAGATGCTGGTATGCTTTTTGGGTGACGCAGCGGCCTCTCGGTGTCCGGGTCAGGAAGCCCAGCTGCATCAGGTACGGCTCATAGACATCCTCCAGGGTGACGGATTCCTCGCCGATGGTAGCCGCCAGGGTCTCCAGCCCCACGGGGCCGCCGTTGTAGTTGTCCATGATGGCCCCCAGCATCCGCCGGTCTACCGGGTCCAACCCCAAGTGGTCGATCTCCAGGGCACACAGGGCCTGGTCCGCCACGTCCTTGGTGATGACGCCGTCGGCCTTCACCTGGGCGAAGTCCCGGACACGACGCAGCATCCGGTTGGCAATTCTCGGCGTGCCCCGGCTGCGGCGGGCGATCTCGTAGGCGCCCTCGGGGACGATGTCCACGTTCAGGATGCCGGCGGACCGGGTGACGATCTTCGCCAGCTCCTCCGGGGTGTACAGCTCCAGCCGCAGCGTTACGCCGAAGCGGTCCCGCAGCGGCGCGGACAGCTGGCCCGCCCGGGTTGTGGCGCCGATGAGGGTGAATTTGGGCAGGTCCAGACGGATGGAGTTGGCGCTGGGACCCTTGCCCACGATGATGTCCAGGGCGTAGTCCTCCATGGCGGGATAAAGGATCTCCTCCACGGAGCGGTTCAGCCGGTGGATCTCGTCCACGAACAGGATGTCGCCTTCATTCAGATTGGTCAGCAGGGCCGCAAGGTCGCCGGGCTTCTCGATGGCGGGACCGGAGGTGATGCGGATACCCGCCCCCATCTCCTGGGCGATGATGCCCGCCAGGGTGGTCTTGCCCAGACCCGGAGGGCCGTGGAGCAGCACGTGGTCCAGGGCCTCCTCCCGCTTGCGGGCGGCCTGGATGAAGATGGCCAGATTGTCCTTGGCCTTCTCCTGCCCGATGTACTCCGTCAGGGTCTTGGGCCGCAGGGAGCTCTCCTGGGCGTCCTCCGCAAGAAAGGTCTTGGCCACGATGGGCTCCTCGTAGATGTCGTTTCCAAAGTCGATGCTCAAAAAATCACTTCCCTGTTTAGGGTGTATTCGCCCGAGGCGTTATTATTTCACCATCTTTTTCAAACTCTGGCGGATGATCTCCTCCAGAGGCAGGTTCTCCACATCCACGCCCTTGAGGGCCATCTGGACCTCCTGGCTGGAGTAGCCCAGCACCGCCAGGGCCTGGGCGGCCTCCGTGGCCTTGCTGGCGAACAGCGGCACTGCCGGAGCGCCCTTGCCGCCGGAGAAGTCCAGTCCTCCCGCGGTCTCCCGGGCCATTTTGTCCTTCAGCTCCAGGATGATGCGCTGGGCGATCTTCTTGCCGATACCCGGCGCCGCCGTCAGAGCCTTGGCGTCCTCCGTGACGATGGCCATGGCCAGGGCCTCCGGGGTGGCGGCGGACAGAATGGCCAGAGCCGCCTTGGGCCCCACGCCGCTGACGCCGATCAGCATCCGGAAACTGTTCAGCTCGTTCTGGGCGGCAAAACCGTACAGCTCGAAAATCCCCTCCCCTACATTCAGATGGGTATACAGCTTTCCCCGCTGGCCCTTTTTCAGCGCCGCCAGGGTGTTGTTGGTGGTTTTGCAGGCGTAGCCCACCCCGCCGCAGTCGATGACTGCCAGGCCAGGTAAAATCTCCGCCACAGTGCCGTCCAGATAGTAAAACATAGCACGCTCCTTATACTGTCTCTTTCACATTCTCCGTCTGGGGAATCCGTGAAGTAAAACTCCTTGCATGGCACAGGGCCAGAGCCAGTGCGTCCGCTGCGTCGTCCGGTCTGGGAACGCTTTTCAGCTTCAGCAGCCGCTTCGTCATGTCCATGACCTGACGCTTCTCCGCCTTGCCGTAGCCCGTCACCGCCAGCTTCACCTGGGAGGGGGTGTACTCGTACAGCGGGATGCCGCACTTCTCGGCGGCGTACAGAATGACGCCCCGGCCGTGGGCCACGGCGATGCCGGTGGTGATGTTGGTGTTGAAGAACAGCTCCTCGACGGAGACCACATCCGGCTTCAGCTGGCCGATCAGTTCCTCCATGTCCGTGCCGATCTGGTACAGCCGCCGGGACAGCGGCAGCCCCGCCGGGGTGGTGATGGCCCCGTAGGTCACCATGTGAACTTGTCCCCGGTCCGCCTCCACCAGGCCGAAGCCGATGGTAGCGAAGCCCGGGTCGATGCCCAAGATGCGCATAGGCCGCCCCTTCCTCTGTTCAATCACAGCCAGTATAGCAGACTTCCCGCCTTTGCGCAACCGAAAAGAACAAATGTGCGAGAAAAAGACGCCCGCGCTGGGCGGGCGTCTCCAGGCAGCTTATTATTTCAGCAGCTCGTAGCCGTGGGCGGCCAAAGCCGCCTGAATGTCGGCAATGTGCTGGTGGTTCCGGGTCTCCAGCACCAGATTGACCATGCAGGCGTTCACGTCGGAGTCCTGGTCCTCCCGGGCGTGGTTGATGGTCATGACGTTGGCGCCGGTCTCGGAGATGATGCTCAGCATCCGCAGCAGGTGGCCCGGCTGGTCCACCACCTTGGTGGTAATCTCCATGATACGGCCGGACTTGGAGAGGCCCTTGGTGATGACCCGGGACAGGGTGGTCACGTCCACGTTGCCGCCAGACACCAGACAGACCGTCTTTTTCT
This sequence comes from uncultured Clostridia bacterium, assembly GCA_945948185.1. Taxonomy (GTDB): domain Bacteria; phylum Bacillota; class Clostridia; order Oscillospirales; family Oscillospiraceae; genus Oscillibacter. Next base: position 3,843 of record CAMFAL010000002.1, read on the forward strand.
CAGACACGTCCACCTTGTTGAACAAAACCGCCGCGATGGGCGTGGCTCCGGCGCCCTCCGCCACGATCTTCTGGTCCTCCATCAGAGCCAGGATGCCGGTGGCGATCTCGTCGTCCCGGACGGTGACGATCTCGTCCACATACTTCTGGCAGATCTCAAAGGTCAGGTCTCCGGGCCGCTTCACAGCGATGCCGTCGGCTATGGTGGAGACGGTGGGCAGCTCCACCGGCTCCCCGGCAGTCCGGGAGGCCGCCATGGAGGCGGCGCCCTCCGCCTGAACGCCGATGATCCGGCAGCTGGGACGGATGCTCTTCACGGCGCAGGCCACACCGGAGATCAGTCCGCCGCCACCGATGGGCACGATGATCTGCTCCACCTCCGGCAGCTGCTCCAGAATCTCCAGGCCGATGGTCCCCTGCCCCGCGATCACGGCGGGATCGTTGAAGGGATGGGCGAAAGTGTAGCCTTTCTCCTTCGCAAGCCGGGCCGCTTCGGCGGCCGCGTCGTCGTAGACGCCGGGCACTAGCACCACCTCAGCACCGTAGTTCCGGGTGGCCTCGATCTTGCTGATGGGAGCGCCGACGGGCATGCAGATGACGGACTTCATCCCCAGCCTTGTGGCGGACAGGGCGATGCCCTGGGCGTGGTTGCCGGCGGAACAGGCGATGACGCCCCGTTCCCGCTCCTGGGGAGACAGGCTCCGCAGCTTATTGTAGGCACCCCGCAGCTTGAAAGCGCCAGTGAGCTGCAAGTTCTCGCATTTAATGTACACGTTCTTCCCCAGCGCCTTGGCGGGGTTCAGGGGCGTGACCCGGGCGACACCCCGCAGGGCGTTTTGGGCATCCCATATGGTTTCCAGTGTGACCATTTTCCCATCCTCCTCTGAATTTCATATTTCTATCATAATGGAGATGGAAAAAAATGCAATCTGCAAGTCGCACAATGTTTTTGCAGGAAAAACGATGTATCTCACAACTGTATTTTTAGCAGGGACAACCGCACTTCCATGGCGCAAAAAGGGGCGTCCGCCGGAATGGCGGACGCTCCTGAGCGGTTATTTGATGGGGATGGCGATGGCGGCATCGAATTCCGTGACGGCGTCAAACAGGGGTTCCAAATAAACAACGCCGCCGTGGAAGCCCGTCAGGGGAAAGCTCTCCGTAAACATGGTCTCCCCATCCGTCCACTCTCCGGTGACAGGGTCCTCCACGCCGTAGGTGCTGCTGACCTGCATGATGTCGGTGCCCTCTCTCCCGTCTTCTGTGTAGAAGCAGCTCTCAAACAGGCTATACATCCGGTACTCCGCCTCAATAGGCGCCGCGAAGGACACCAGCCAGCCGCCGGAATGCTCCTCCGCCCCCAGGAAGCGGACGCCCTCCGGCAGGTGCCGGGCGGTGCCTTTCCACAGGTCCAGACGCGTATGCGGCGCCGTCTTGTCCCGCCACTTGGCACGGGTGACACAGAGGGTCAGGTGATCACCCTGGCTGAAAAAGGGACTGTCCAGCCAGAAGGTGCCGTAGCCCTCCCCGTCCGCGTCGCCTGTGGCGGAGATGCCGTTAGTACTGGCGTAGAACCGCTCTCCATACTCATTTTCCAGGTACAGCTCCAAGGCAGTCAACCAGGCAGTGTTGCCTGCGTCGTCCTCCAGATTCACCCGCAGATGGGTGGGATACAACTCCGCCTCCGTCAGAGTGAAGGTCTGGCCATTCATGGTAAACCGGGTGTCCACGGGTATGATCTGTCCCTGGGCGGTGTAACAGGGGTCGAAGGTCAGGGTGAATGTGAGCTCTGCCAGGTAGTCCGGCTCCCGGACTGGATTTTCAAACTCCATGTCGATGTCGTATGCCGCCGGCTCCTCCGGCTCCCTGTCCCAGACGGACAGGGTCAGGTCCAGGATGTCCGGCACGTCCCGGTCAATAAAATCCACCCGAACGGACCGCAGCTCGCCGTTGGGGACGCCGTAGGAGCTGCTGCCGCTGGAATAGCCGCCCTCATCCCCCGGCAGAGTGATGCAGCTGTCGGCCTCCAGTTGGCCATACTGCCGTGACTCCAGGGTATAGAAAATATTCACCTGCTTCCGGTCCACAATGACGTATTCCACCGTGGCGGTGATGCCGTTTTCCGTCTGGCTCTGGCCCATGGGCTGGACGTACTCGTTCTCCACGGCGGCGGACAGGCTGGGGGACCAGGCCACAGCTTTCGCCAGCTCCCGCAGCACCGGGATGCTGCCGCAGGCCCGGGCAAAGGGGACCGACAGGTTCACCAGCAGCACAAAGGCCGCGAAGCAGGCGGCAAGGCTGCCGCAGGAGACACCCCAGGTCCGGCATTTTCTCTGTGAAGCGGTTTTCCTTTTCACGGCCCTGTCTACCGTAGTATTCAGGCTTTCCGGGACCTGCTCCAGCTCCGACAGCAGGGCCTTGTATTCCTCGTTCCGGCTCATATGTCTCCCTCCTCTCCCAGTTCCAGCCGCAGCAATGCCAGTGCCCTTCTCTGCCGGGTGGCCACGGTGCCCTGGGGCACCTCCAGAGCGGCGGCGGTCTCCGCCTGGGACAATCCGGCGAAGAACCGCAGGATGATGACCGCCCGCAGGTCCTCCGGCAAACGGCGGACAGCCTCCTTCAGCGGGAGACTGTCGTAAGCGTCCGGGCCCGCCGTCTCCGGCAGGGCCTCCTCACCGGCGGGGGTAAACCGCTTCCGGCGGCGCAGCTCACGGTGACATTCGTTCAGCAGGATACGGGTGAGCCAGGTGTCGAAAAACTCTGGCTGCCGCAGCTGTCTCAAGGCCCGCAGGGCCTGATACACCGCCTCGTCCACCGCCTCCAGGGCGTCCGCCTCACTGCCCAGATACAGGTACGCGGTGCGGTACAGCCGCCCCCGCAGGGCCTGCACCCGGGCGGCAAAGGTCTCGTGATCCATGGGCGCCCCTCCTTTCCTCTTTCTGACTGTTAGAGTATTTGAGATGGGAGTTTGTTTTGAGAAAGAAGAAAAACTTTTGCAAAAAATCAGCACGGCGGATGCCGTGCTGACCGATTCATGCTCTCGGGTGGGCCTTCTGGTACACATCTTTGAGTTGCCGCTTCACCACATGGGTATAGATCTGGGTGGAGGAAATGTCCGCGTGGCCCAGCATCTCCTGGATGGACCGCAGATCCGCGCCGTTTTCCAGTAGGTGGACGGCAAAGGAGTGGCGCAGGGTGTGGGGGGTGATCTCCTTCTGGATGCCCGCCATCTCCTGGTAGTGCTTGATGATCTTCCAGAAGCCCTGGCGGCTCATGCGCTCGCCGTTCATGTTGACGAAGAGTGCCTGCTCCCCGCTGTCGGCGATGAGTTGGGGACGGATGTTCTTCACATAGTCCTGCAGGGCCTTGACGGCGGTGTGGTACAGGGGGATGATGCGCTCCTTGCCACGGTTCTCGCAGCGGATGAAGCCCGCCGCCAGGTTCAGATCATCCAGGTTCAGAGAGATCAGCTCGCTGACCCGGATGCCGGTGGCGTACAGCAGCTCCAGCATGGCATGGTCCCGGAAGCCTTTGGCGTCCACGCACTGAGGCTGCTCCAGGAACAGCTCCACTTCCTTGTTGGTCAGGATCTCCGGGTACTTCCGCTCCACCTTGGCGGCGGCCACACCCTTGGCGGGGTTGCTGTCCAGCTCGCCGGTGGAGATCAGGTAATTGTAAAAGGATTTCACGGAAGCCAGGAACCGGGTCACCGACGCCGCGGACTTTCCCCGGCCCTGCATCCAGCTCATGTAGGCCCGGACCATGTCGCTGTCCGCCTCCAGCAGGCCGCAGCCTTCGGTGTTGTCCAGATACTCCGCAAACTGGGTCACGTCCCGCAGGTAAGAGCTGATGGTATTCTGAGAAGCATGCTTCTCCCCCGCCAGATAGGCGCCATAACGTTCGATCAATTCCATGTCAGCTCTCCCACTCTCTTTCGTATCAGGCCAGGACCCGTCCCAGCACCAGCCGCAGCAGCAGCGGCGAAACAAACAGCTCTACACACACGCCGGCCAGCAGCGCCAGGCAGCACAGGCCCAGACGCCGCCACCAGCTCCGTCCGTAAGTCACCGGCGCGGCCCGCCGTCCCCTCCCAAAGGACATGGCGGCCAGCGCCGCGGCGGAACCCCAGGCGGGAACCGCCAGCAGAAAAAACACCGGCAGCGTCACGGCGCACCGCAGTCCAAAGACCGCCAGCGCCAACAGGACTCCGTCGGCTCCGAAGGCCGCTGTGAAGCAGCAGACGGAAAAAGACAGAAAAAAGCCGAACAGCAGGGCTGTACAGGGCAGCAGCACCACCCCGATGGAGGCGAAGCCCAACAGCGCCGCCAGCAGCGGATACCGCAGGTATAGCACCAGGGCCGACAGAGCTGCCCCGGCGGTGACGCTCTCCTCCACCGTGACATAATGGTGGAGATACTCCGACAGCTCCCGGCCCGCCTCCCGCGGCACCCGGCCTGCCAGGACCTGTCCCAAACAAACCCCGGCCAAAAAGAACAGCGCCAGGAACACCATGCGGAGCAGCGGAGACGGCTGTCCCCCTTTGCCTCGTTCCCTCAAGCTCAAACCGCCTCACCTCGCTGCATCCTATGCGGAGGCCGGGCGGTTTATGAGCGGACGCCCACTTGCGGAGCGAAGCGGTTAACGTAAATCCATTACTTCTATAATATAGTGCAATTTTCCAAATTTATCAAGGAATTTACCGGAAAAACATCTTTTTTGGCAGTTATGTCAAATTCTTATGTAAACTATTTTATGTAAACTTTAGAAACGAGTGGGGACGCAAGGCCCTTTCTTCCCCGTTTATGGGCAAGATGTGGGGTTAAACCGTCTGACGGCGCCCCATATCTGCCCTCCCCCGCCGGCACGCCGCAGGCATTCAAACAGCGCGGCTGGTTCCGTTCGAAACAGAGGCGAACCACAAATTTGTGGATTTTCACAAAGGACTCACTTCCGCTTCCGGCGCCTGCCCCGCCGTCCGCCCAGCACTCCCGCCGCCAGTCCGCCTCCCAGAGCGCACAGCAACAGAACGACGCCCCTGCCGCCCACGCCGTCCGGCCAGCAGGCCAGCCCTACCACCAGCAGTACCGCCGCGAACAGAGCCGTGTTCAGCAGGGCCGCCGGCAGCGGACCCCAGGGGGTCCCGCGGGCTGCCACCCCTCCCCCGCTGAGGGCCCCCAGCAGGCAGAGGACAGCCACCGCCGGGAAGGCCGCCCGCTCCGGCACCACTCCCTTCACCACCAGCAAGGCCAGAAGCAACACCCCCGCCAGGTATACGCCCACCGCCGCGGCAGTTCCCTGCAGCAGCACCACGCCTGTCGCCGTCCGCTTCTTCTTTCCCTTGGCCATAAAAAATCCTCCCTCGCAACATGCTCGTCACTGGAGCATATTCCAAGGGAGGTATTTTTTATGATAGGGTTTGCTGAATCAGCCGCTTACTTTTTCTCGGTCTCGGCGGGAATCTCGTCCACGGGCTCCTCGGGGACCTCGTCCTTCTTGGACTTCTTCTCGGCCTCAGGCTGCTCGGTGGTCTGCACGCCCACGCTGGACAGCGCCCACTTGGCAAACTCCATGCGGACCCGGTCCTCGCTGGTCTCAATGACGAAGGTGTCACCGTTGACAGACACGACCTTGCCGATGATGCCGCCGATGGTGGTGATGGTGTCACCCTTCTTCAGGCCATCACGCATCTCCTGCGCCTTCTTCTTACGCTTGTTCTCGGGACGGATCATCATGAAATACATGATGGCAAACAGCGCCACGATCATGATGATGGAAGACATACCCTGGCTCATGTTGAAATACTCCTTTTGTTTCAAAAATTCAGAACACTGCTATTATACCAAAACCCACAGGTTTTGCAAGAACTTTCTCGTGTTTATGCCCGCTGTTCCAGTTTTCCGCTGTACCGGGCCCGGAAGTCCGCGAAATTTCCCTCATCCAACGCCTGACGGATCTTCGCCATCAGCTCGTTGTAGAAATACAGGTTGTGCAGCACGGCGAACCGCAGGGCCAGCACCTCGTCAGCCTTGAACAAGTGCCGCAGGTAGGCCCTGGAGAAGCTCCGGCACACCGGGCAATTGCAGCTCTCGCTGATGGCCCGGTCATCGGTCTGGTACTTCTCGTTCAGGATGTTGACGGTGCCCTCCCAGGTGAAGAGCTTGCCATGGCGGCCGTTGCGGGAGGGCATGACGCAGTCGAAGAAGTCCACGCCCCGGCTGACGGCCTCGATGATGTTGCTCGGAGTGCCCACGCCCATCAGGTACCGGGGTTTTTCCGGAGGCATGTGGGGCTCCACCACGTCGATCATCTCGTACATGACCTCGGCAGGCTCCCCCACCGCCAGGCCGCCGATGGCGAAGCCGTCGCAGTCGATCTTGGCGATTTGCTGCATGTGCCAGGCCCGCAGGTCCGCGTAGGTGGCGCCCTGGTTGATGCCGAAGAGCATCTGCCCCGGGTTTACGGTGTCCGGCAGGCTGTTCAGCCGGTCGTGCTCGATCTTGCACCGCTCCAGCCAGCGTAATGTCCGCTCGCAGCTGGCCTTGGCGTACTCATAAGAGGCCGGATTCTCCACGCACTCGTCGAAGGCCATGGCGATGTCGCTGCCCAGGTTGGACTGAATCTGCATGGACTCCTCGGGACCCATGAAGATCTTGTGGCCGTCAATGTGGGAGGCGAAGGTGACGCCCTCCTCCTTGATCTTCCGCAGGGACGCCAGGGAAAACACCTGGAATCCGCCGGAGTCCGTCAGGATGGGGCCGTCCCAGTTCATAAACTTATGGAGGCCGCCCATCTGCCGCACAATCTTGTCGCCGGGCCGCAGGTGCAGGTGGTAGGTGTTGCTCAGCTCGATCTGGCAACCCACCTCCTTCAAGTCATGGGCGGAGACGCCGCCCTTGATGGCGCCCTGGGTACCCACGTTCATAAAAACAGGGGTCTGCACCACGCCGCCGTGGGCGCAGGAAAACTCGCCGCGCCGGGCACGGCCTTCGGTTTTGATGACTTTGAACATATTCCTTCTCGTTTCTTACGTTTTCGCGCGGTCAAAAAAGGCCCGCAGCTCTTCCGGGGTAGTGATCTCCACCCGGTGCAGGTTGTCCGCCAGGACGGGGCCGATGTTGGGCAGGTCTGTCAGTTCCGCGCCGCGCCTCCATGCCGCTTTTGATCCATTATAATACACCCGCCCCGCTGGCGCAAGACGGAAAAAGAGACCGCAGCGTTTGCGGCGGTCTCCGGTCAGGCAGATTCCTCCGCCGGATTCACATGTACCATGCAGTGCTTCACCTGGGGGAACTGGGCCTCCAGGGCGTCGTGGACGGCCTGGGCGGTGGCGTGGGTGACTCTCAGAGGCAGGTCGCCGTCGGCGGCGATCTCCACGTCCACATACACCCGGTCGCCGAACAGGCGGGTGTTCAGTGCGTCCAGCCGCAGCACGCCGGGCTGCGCCAGGATGGACTTGCGCATCTCCTCCGCCGTCTCCGGGTCGCAGGCGTGGTCCGTCATCTTCTCCAGGGCGTCGGACATGATGTCCCAGGCGGCCTTCAGAATGAACAGGCAGATCACAACGCTGGCGATGGGATCCAGGGCCGGGAAGCCCAGCCGTGCTCCCAGGATGCCCGCGAAGCTGCCCACGGAGGACAGAGCGTCGGAGCGGTGGTGCCAGGCCTCGGCCTTCAGGGCACTGGAATCAATCTTCTTGGCTGCCAGCCAGGTGTACCAGAACATGGCCTCCTTCACCACAATGGAGACCACGGCGGCCACCAGGGCCAGCACTCCGGGCACTACCAGCGCCTCGCCGCTGGCGACCTTTTGGATACCGCTCCAGCCGATGCCCAGGCCCGTGGCCCCCAGGATCACGGCCAGAATCAGGGCCGCCACGCACTCCAGCCTCTCGTGGCCGTAGGGGTGGTCCCGGTCGGCGTCACGCCCGGCCAGCTTCACGCCCAGGATGACGATGAATGTGGCCAGTACGTCAGATGCGGAGTGGACGGCGTCGGAGACCATAGCGCCGGAGTGGGCCAGGAAGCCCGCCAGGAATTTGAAGCCCGCCAGGGCCAGGTTGATGGCGATGGTGACGGCGGACACGCTCACCGCCACTTTCTCATGTTGTCTTGGATCCATAAGTTACCTCCCGAAATGGATTTGGCAGATAGCTCTATGGCACTTCATCGGTGACATCCGTACCGAAAATGGGTGCAAAACTTCATGCGCAGGATGGTGCACCGATGAACGTCGGAACGCGCAGTTGTGCATGAAGTTTTTGTGCATCATTTCCGGTTGCCCCGCAAGGGGCGAGGAAATGGCACATCATCATTTTTTTGCTATGCCCCTGCATAGCAAAAAAACACACCTGCGGCACAGGTCGCACTGTCCCGCAGATGTGTGGTGAATCTCATCCGCTGCCGCTGAACGCGGCCCGACGCACGGGCTTCCCGGGCCCGCCGTCTGCTCAGTTTGTACTGTTGTCCGGCGCTTTTGATTGGAAAAGCGTGATGCAGTGCAAAGAGGATATCCATAAGATATCATACGGATAAGGGGTTGTCAAGTTGTTTCGCAAACGTTTGTGTTGACAAACTTTGAACTTTTTTCGACATTTTTGGAAATACACTTCCCTGCGGCGGGAGGCTCACCGCAGGAACATGGCGTCACCGAAGCTGAAGAAGCGGTACCGCTCCTTCACCGCCTCCTGATAGGCCGCCAGCACCCGCTCCCTACCCGCGAAGGCGGACACCAGCATGATGAGGGTGCTCTCCGGCAGGTGGAAATTGGTCACCAGGCCGTCCATCACCTTGAACCGGTAGCCGGGGTAGATATAGATGCTGGTCCACCCCGCCTTGGCCTCCATGTGGCCGTCGTCAGCCGCCCAGCTCTCCAGGGTCCGGCAGGAGGTGGTACCCACACAGATGACCCGGCAGCCGTTTGCCTTCGTCTGATTGATGAGGTCCGCTGTCTCCTGAGGGATAACGCAGTATTCGCTGTGCATCTCGTGGTCGGTGATCTCCTCCTCCTTGACCGGCCGGAAGGTGCCCAGGCCCACGTGGAGGGTCACATAGCCGATGCCCACGCCCTCGGCAGCGATCTTCTCCAGCAGCTCGGGCGTGAAGTGCAGGCCCGCCGTGGGAGCCGCCGCGCTGCCCACCACCTTGGAGTACACGGTCTGATACCGCTCCTGGTCCTGCAGCTCCTCCTTGATATAGGGCGGCAGGGGCATTTTGCCCAGGTGCTCCAGCACCTCCAGGAAAATACCCTCGTAGTCGAAACGCACCAGACGGTTGCCGTCGGGCAGTTCCTTCACCACCTCGGCGGTCAGTTCGCCGTTGCCGAAGGACAGCCGCGCTCCGGTGCGCATTTTGCGGCCCGGCCGCACCAGACACTCCCAGGTCTTATCGCCCCGGTCGATCAGCAGCAGTACCTCGCAGGCGCCGCCGCCGGGCAGCCGCTGGCCCAGCAGCCGGGCGGGCAGCACCCGGGAGTTGTTGAGAATCAGGCAGTCGCCGGGGTCGAGAAAGTCCGGCAGCTCGTAGAAATGGTGGTGCTCCACTGCCCCCGTCTCCCGGTCCAGGGTCATGAGACGGGAGGTATCCCGCTTGTCCAGGGGCGTCTGGGCGATCAGCTCCTGGGGAAGGTCATAGTAAAAATCACTGGTTTTCATGGTTCGTTTCCTGTTCTTCACCAAATGGTGACGTCGGTATAGTAAAATTCAAGGATCTCTGTATAGTCATAGCCCAGCTCCGCCATGGCCTTGGCACCGTACTGGCTGAGCCCTACGTTGTGGCCATTGCCGCTGCCGGTGATGGTAAAGGTGCCGTTTTTAGAGGAAGTCGGCTTCGACGCCGTGCCGCCCACCGTCACGTTGGAGACGCCGGCGGCGGTAATGACGCTGGCGCTGTTCCCCTCCAGCCGGGAGATCTTCCCGCTGCCGGAGATGACGGACAGGCCGTCCAGCCTCGAGAGGGTCTGATTGCCGTTGACGGTAATGCCGGAACCTGTGGAAGGTCCGCCGCCGTTGATGTCGAACCGCAGGCTGGGGACGGACTTACCGTAGGTGCTGCTGTAAAAGATGGTACGGCAGGTGTCCCCGGTGACGGTCAGACTGCCCTTGGTTCCCTCAAAGGTCACTTTCTTCACATTGCCCATGGGGGTGTATTCCGATACATAAACGTTCTGCACCGTGCCGATATTTTTACCGCCGGTCATAGAGGGCTTCTGCTCCAGGATCCAGGTCAGCTGGTCGGCGGTATAGGTGACGGACCAGTTGTAATTAGGAATGCTGGTCTGTGCCTCGTAGGGGTCCGCCTTCCCTTTCAGGTAGCCCTTGTCTCCGCCCCAGACGTTGGCCGCATCCTCGGTGGCGCCGCCGTTGGAGGAGTGATAGACGGCGTCCTGCACCAGGTCGCCATGGTAGTACAGCATCTCTCCCGCCGTGTTCTCCACGGCCTGGTCGCTGCGGTCCGTGGGGGCGGCGCCGCCGCTGCCCCGGCCGTAATACACCTGGCAGTCGGTGGAGGCGCACACATCGAAGCCGTAAGCCGACAGGTGCTTGCTGGCCCGGCAGGCGTAGGTCCGGGCGCAGACCGCCTGGGCCTCCAGGGCCGCCAGGGGCCAGTCGCCGTCCATCTCATAGGGAATGACGCCCTTCACGTACTCCGCCAGGTCCACCACGTTGATGACGCTCAGGTTCCCACCCCGGGGCCTGCGGTAGGCAAAGCCGCCGGGATACTTATAGCCCTTGAACCAGGTGACAGGCTCCTGCCTGCCGTTGTCGGGCTGGATGCCGAAGGTCTGGCTGTCGTCGTACTCAAAGAGGGTATCCGTGGTGCGGGTGACAGTCACCAGGATGCCAGTGTCCGAGGAGCAGGCGGCATAGCCCTCTCCCAGGTCGTCGGCGGCCCGTTCCGCGGACCGCTCCGTCTCATATGCACCAACGCGGACCACATACGCCCCGTCGATCCAGGCGGGATAGCCACCGTAGTCCCGGGCGGCCTCCTGGGCCTCGTCGAAATTGCCGAAGCCGTCGATCTCCACATGCCAGGGTCCCAGATAGCCGGTGATATTGCTGGGCTCATCTGCGGAATAGTTCCCGCCGGAGCTCATATAGATATCACCGGCAGCAGTCATGGAGATGGCGGTCTCCTCTGTCCAGCCCACGGCCTCGAACTGCCGGTCCTCATCGAACCAGCCGAACGCATACCCCTCTCCCTCGGCGTTTTCCAGATTGGCGGAAAACAGGGCGGAATCGCCGTACCGCAGGCCCACCAGGATGGTGTCGTTCACCACAGCAGAGGCGGAAACAGCGCTTAATGCGAAAAATGTCACAACGAAAAACGTGGTCAGCAGTGTTTTTTTCATGGAACCTCCCAAGGGCAGCCGTCTTGACGGCATCCCAAAAGCGTGGTACTATACGTACAGCAAACATTTGTCCGCTGAGCAAGTACACATTGATCTCTCATATAGAGACAGTATAGTACAAACCGGCGGCACATTCAACCAAAATCGACGGGGACGGACAAATTCCCTCCCCGGAAGCAACAGCAGGAGGAACGTCACATGAAACAGTACAAAGTCGGCATCATCGGAGGCACGGGCATGGTGGGTCAGCGGTTCATCACCCTGATGGAGAACCACCCCTGGTTCCAGCTCACCGCCATCGCCGCCAGCGCCCGCAGCGCCGGAAAGCCCTACGAGGAGGCCGTGGAGGGCCGCTGGGCCCTGGATATCCCCATGCCCGAGGAAGCCAAGAAGATCATGGTCCTGGATGCCCAGGCCGACGCCGAGAAGCTGGCGTCCATGGTGGATTTCTGCTTCTGCGCCGTGGACATGAAGAAGGACGAGATCCGCGCTCTGGAGGAGAAGTACGCCAAGCTGGAGTGCCCCATCGTCTCCAATAACTCCGCCCACCGCTGGACCGACGACGTTCCCATGGTGGTGCCCGAGATCAACGCCGAGCATCTGGAGGTCATCGAAGCCCAGCGCAAGCGCCTGGGCACCAAGCGGGGCTTCATCGCCGTCAAGAGCAACTGCTCTCTCCAGAGCTATGTGCCCGCCCTGCATCCCCTGCTGAAATACGGCCTGGAGAGCGCCCTGGTCTGCACCTATCAGGCCATCTCCGGCGCCGGCAAGACCTTCCAGCGCTGGCCTGAGATGGTGGACAACTGCATCCCCTACATCGGCGGCGAGGAGGAGAAGTCCGAACAGGAGCCCCTGAAGCTGTGGGGCCATGTAGAGAACGGCAAGATCATCAAGGCGGAAGGCCCCGCCATCACCGCCCAGTGCTTCCGGGTGGCCTGCCAGGACGGTCACATGGCCGCCGTGTTCATGAAGTTCAAGGACGGCTGCCAGCCCTCCATTGAGCAGATCAAGGCAGACTGGGCCGCCTTCCGGGGCCCCGCCCAGGAGCTGGAGCTGCCCTCCGCCCCCAAGCAGTTCCTCCACTACTTTGAGGAGGAGAACCGCCCCCAGACCCGGCTGGACCGGAACCTGGAGCACGGCATGGCCGTCTCCCTGGGCCGCCTGCGGGAGGACTCCCAGTATGATTACAAGTTCGTGGGCCTGAGCCACAACACCCTCCGTGGTGCCGCCGGCGGCGCCGTATTGCTTGCCGAGCTGCTGTGCAAGAAGGGCTATATTGAGGCCAAGTAAGCGTTACATACTCCATCACAAAGGAAAGCGGGTGCCCCAATCGGGCATCCGCTTTTTTCATGAACAGGACATGTTTTGCATGGTTTTCCGCACATTTTCCGATGATATTGCATAAAGTAATCCTGTACAATGCTATCAAGGTTGAAAAGGCTTTGGACTGTATAGGAGGTACATATGCGAACACCTATTTTTACGGGCTCTGGCGTGGCCATCGTCACGCCCTTCCGCAACGAGACCGTGGACCTGCCCGCTCTTGGTCATCTCATCGGCCTCCAGCTGGAAGCGGGCACCGACGCCATCATCGTCTGCGGCACCACCGGCGAGGCCAGCACCATGACCTACCGGGAGCGGATGCGGACGATTGAATTCTGCGTGGAGCAGGTAAACGGCCGGGTCCCGGTGATCGCCGGCAGCGGCTCCAACGCCACAGAGGTGACGGTGGCCCTCAGCCGGGACGCCCAGCACGCCGGGGCCGACGGCCTGCTGATGGTGACGCCCTACTACAACAAGGCCAGCCAGACGGGGCTCATCCGCCACTACCGGGTGGTGGCCGACGCCGTGGACCGGCCCGTGATCCTCTACAACGTCCCCTCCCGCACCGGGGTCAGCATCGCCCCGGAGACCTACGCCAAGCTGGCGAAGCACCCCAATATCGTGGGCGTCAAGGAGGCGTCCGGGAACCTGGGCAATATCCAGCGGACCCGTACCCTCTGCCCGGAGGATTTTTATATCTGGTCTGGCAACGACGACGAGACAGTGCCCATCTGTGTCCTGGGCGGCGTGGGGGTCATCTCTGTGGTGGCCAACATCGCCCCGGCCCTCATGCACCGCCTGACGCAGCTGTGCCTGACCGGGGACTACCGGGCCGCCGGGGCCTTGCAGGTGGAGCTGAAGGACCTCTGCGACACCATGTTCTGTGAGGTGAACCCCATTCCCGTCAAAACCGCCATGGGGCTCATGGGCCTCTGCGAGGACACCCTCCGCCTCCCCCTGTGCGAGCCCAGTGCAGCCAACCGGGAGCGGATCCGAAGTACGCTGGTCCGGTACGGCCTGATACCCGCATAATGCAAAAGGAGGAGGTCCCGCCCTCATGGCGCAGGCCTCCTCCATCATTATATCCTTATTCCTCTGCCGGGATGACGCCCTGTTCGATTCCTGAAGCCAGCGCCCAAGCCGCCAGCAGTTCCTCCAGCAATGCCGGATCACCTTCCGCCGTCTGCCATTGCTCCAGGAAGCCGTCATCAAAGTTCGCGCCGATGCCGCTGGTGCGGAAGTCACCGTTCTCCGTGCTCATCAGCAGGGTGCTGCTGTCCAGATAGCCATGGACCTCGCTCAGGAAGCCCGCCAGGGCCGGGATGTTCAGCTGGTGGCCGTCCATGGCGAAATTGCAGTCCCAGACCACCCTGCTCTCCCGCAGCAGCCGCTCCGTGCCGGGGTTTGCGCCGTCCAGGGAAAAGAGCTGATAGTGGTACTCCGCCCAGCCCTGCCACATCTCCGGCTGATACCGCAGCAGGTAGTCCTCTCCGGCGATCTCGCAGGCAAAGATGCTGATCCAGCCCGGGTGGCTCCGGTGAGCGCTCTCCGTCCACAGGCGGGTGCCGTCCTTTTTACTGATCTGCAGCTCATAGAAGCCTGTGCGGCCCTCGACCTCCGGGTCCAGCAGGGTCACCAGGGCCATGGTTTCCGGGACACCGTCGTGGTCAAAGTCATAACTGCCCGCCAGCTTTTTGGTGGTCTGCTCCGTGCTGCTGCCCTTCAGATGGCCGCTCTCCATGCTGATGGAGCAGCGGTAGACGTTCTCTTCCGTGCCGCCCCGGACGCCGCCCAGCGTGACCAGCAGCGTATCGTTCCCGGTCCACCGGCCCCAGTCCTCCTCCGGCAGGAAGGCCCCCTCCGGGATATTGGAGCCGTCCGGCATGGTCATGTGCCAGTAGGCGCTCTTCACCGGCTCCAGCACCGTTACCATGACCTCTGTTTCTGTGGTCCGGGCGATGGCCACGTAGCTGCCGTTGGGAGACCACAGCACCGACTGGCAGTAGTCTCCCTTATCCTCCCAGGTCATCTCCTCCGCCGCCGGGTCCAGCACCGGGATGCTCTCCAGCAGGTACAGTCCTCCGGAGGGCACCTCCGGTTCCGGGAGCTCCTCCCAGTTCTCCTCCGGCAGGACCATCGCGGGCTCCTGCGGGGCCTCCGGGACGGTTTCGGCTTCCGGCTGGACGCCGGTCTGTCCGCAGCCCGCCAACAGCAGGCACAGCGCCAGGGAAACCGCGATCTTTCTCATAAAAACGCCACCCTTATTCTGTCTTTTTCACCAGTATAAGGGCGGCGTTCTCATTACGTCAACCACAATTCGGTTACAATTTGTGACGATTTCCGTTACTGAGCGAAAACTGTCTCCAGCATTTTGAGATTCTCTTCCAGGGATTTGCTCTCATCATAGGCCTCGGATTCCGTCACGAAACACAGGTCGCCCCGGAAGTCAGCGCCGCTGCCGCCGATGTGGAACTGGCTGCCCTCGGTGGTCAGCAGCAGGGTGCTGTCGTCCAGATATCCGTGGACCTCCTCCAGAAAAGCGGCGATGGCGGCGGGGTCAAAGGACTGGTGCATATCACTGTCAAACATCATATCGAACTCCACTCCATTTGCTTTCAGCATCGCCTCTTTTCCTGTACTGTCCAGGGAAAACAGCTGATACGCATAGGCATAGTAACTCTGACCTACAGAGGGGGTATACCGCAGCAAATAGTCCTGCCCGTCCAGTTTCAGGGAAAAGACGGACACCCAGCCTGCGTGGTATAACCCCGCCTCCTGGTGCCATAGGGCAGTTCCGTCCTGCTTTTTGACCCGCAGCTCGTACCTCGCCGGAAAAGCAGGCGCATTTTCCGGTGTCAGCACCGTCACCAGCTCCACGGTTTCCGGCTCCCCGTCGTGGTCGAAGTCGTAGTTCCCCGGCAAAATCTCTGTAGTTTGCTCCATCGTGCTGCCGGTGGTCGCATTCTCCCCGGCATGCACCACGCAGCGGTAGGTGTGCTGTTCCTCCCCGTCTCCGCCCCGGCCCACGGTCAGCAGCAGGGTCTCGGCGTTCAGCCACGTTCCCCAGTTCTCCGTCAAAAAGGTGTACTCTGGGATGGGGCTGCCGTCCGGCAAAGTGAAGTCCCAACTGGTCCAGTAGGCCGTGGAGATGACCTTCACCGCCGTCCAGGTCCGTCCGCCGTAAGCCAAAGCCACCAGGTTATTTCCCGGAGACCAGGAAACGGACTGCCAGAGATACCCCTGGTCCTCCCATTTGACCTCCCCAGTCTCCCGGTACAGAATCTGTATCGCTTCCGGCACGACCACGCCGCTGGCATAGAGTTCACTCCTGCCTGCTGTCCGTGCCTCCAGCCTGCCGTTGGGAGAGACTGCCTCCCCCTCCAGCTGCGCCGTCGGCGTGTCGGCCAGCAGTTCCGCATAGGCCGCTTCCCCAGCCAGTGTGTCCGCCTGTTCTGTCAACCAGGGACGTGCCCCGCAGACCACCGCCGCTGTGGCTGCCAGCAGAGCAAACAACCCCAATATCTGCCGTTTCTGCATAAAAATACCACCCCGAGACTGTTATACATACAGTATACGGAGTGGTATTTTTTATGTCAACTACAATTCGGTTACAAAAACCGTGCCGTTAACCTGCGTTTTGCGCCCGGCGGAAGGCGATATAGTCCTCGTAGGTGCCCATCTTGTCGATGAGCTTGCCGTTCTCGAACTCCATGATGCGGTTGGCCACGGTCTGGACGAACTCATGGTCGTGGCTGGAGAACAGGACCACGCCCTTGAAGTCGATCAAGCCGTTGTTGACGGCGGTGATGGACTCCAGGTCCAGGTGGTTGGTGGGCTGGTCCAGCACCAGCACGTTGGAGCCGAACAGCATCATGCGGGACAGCATGCACCGCACCTTCTCGCCGCCGGAGAGGACCTTGACGGGCTTGAACACGTCGTCACCGGAGAACAGCATCCGGCCCAGGAAGGCCCGCTTGAAGGACTCCGTCCCCTCCTCCGCGTTATCCGCCGTATACTGGGCCAGCCAGTCCAGCAGGTTCAGGTCGCAGTCGTTGAAGAAGGCGGAGTTGTCCAGGGGGAAGTAGCTGGTGGTGATGGTGGTGCCCCACTTGTAACTGCCCTCGTCCGGCTCCAGCTCGCCCATCAGGATCTTGAACAGGGTGGTCTTGGCAATCTCGTCCTCGCCCACGAAGGCCACCTTCTCGTCCCGGTTGATGCGGAAGCTGACGTTGTCCAGCACCTTGCGGCCGTCCACGGTCTTGGAGAGGTTCTCCACCGCCAGGATTTCCTTGCCGCACTCCCGGTCCATCTTGAAGCCCACGAAGGGATACCGCCGGGAGGAGGCGGGCATCTCCTCCACCGACAGCTTGTCCAGCAGCTTGCGGCGGGCGGTGGCCTGCTTGCTCTTGGACTTGTTGGCGGAGAAGCGCTGGATGAACAGCTGCAGTTCCTTGATCTTTTCCTCGTTCTTCCGGTTCTGGTCCCGGATCATCCGCTGGACCATCTGGCTGGACTCGTACCAGAACTCGTAGTTGCCCACGTACATCTTGATCTGGCCGTAGTCCACGTCCACGATGTTGGTGCAGACGGTGTTCAGGAAGTGACGGTCGTGGCTGACCACCAGAGTGAGCGCCTCGCAGTCCATCAGGAAGTCCTCCAGCCACTCGATGGCCTGAATATCCAGATGGTTGGTGGGCTCGTCCAGCAGGATGATGTCCGGCTTGCCGAACAAGGCCTGGGCTAACAGGACCTTCACCTTTTCCTTGGCGGTGAGGCTGCTCATCTCGCTGTACAGGATGTCGTTGCTGAGACCCAGGCCCTGGAGCAGGCGGGAGGCGTCGCTCTCTGCCTCCCAGCCGTCCATCTCGGCGAACTCGGCCTCCAGCTCAGAGGCGTGGACGCCGTCCTCCTCAGTGAAGTCCTCCTTTTCGTAGAGGGCATCCTTCTCCTTCATGATATCGTAGAGCCGCTGGTTGCCCATGATGACGGTGTCCAGCACGGTGTAGGCATCGTACTGGAAGTGGTCCTGCTTCAGGATGGACATGCGCTGGTCCTTGGAGATGATGACCTTGCCGCTGGTGGGCTCCAGGTCTCCGGAGAGGATGCGGAGGAAGGTGGACTTACCGGCGCCGTTGGCGCCGATGATACCGTAGCAGTTGCCGGGGACGAACTTCAGGTCCACATGCTTGAACAGGTTCTGGCCGCTGAAGTTCATGCTGACGTCATTGACTGTGATCATGGTTTTGGTTCCTTTACATATTTTAGTAAACGCAGAACAGGCGCGGGACTCGTCGCCGCAAACTACACGATATGCGCCCCGGCTGCTCGCCAGGGCGCACATTGTTCCGTTTCCGTCTCCTCTTCAAACCGCACCCATTTCATTGGGCTGCGGTTTGATTATTACGAGAGTTTTTGGCCGCGTCTGCATCATGCTGTTTTTATTAGATATAAGCGCGGTGGAATACCTTCTTGCCCTTCTTGATGACCACGCCGTCGCCCTCGAAATCGCTCTGGTCGAAGGTCACGTCGATGGAGGCCACCTTCTGGTCATTGACGGCCACGCCGCCCTGCTGGATCAGCCGCCGGGCCTCGCCGTTGGAGGCGCACAGGCCGCAGGCCACCAGCAGATTGATGGCGCCGATCTTGCCGTTCTCGAACTTGTCGGCAGACAGCTGAGAGGAAGGCATGTGCTCCAGAGAGCCCTTGCCGGAGAACAGGCCCCGGGCGGTCTCTTGGGCCTTGGCAGCCTCCTCCTCGCCGTGGACCAGCTTGGTCAGCTCGTAGGCCAGAATCTCCTTGGCGGTGTTCAGCTGGCTGCCCTCCCACTTGTCCATCTCGTCGATCTGCTCCAGAGGCAGGAAGGTCAGCATACGGATGCACTTGAGGACGTCGGCGTCCTCGATGTTCCGCCAGTACTGATAGAAGTCATAGGGAGAGGTCTTGTTGGGGTCCAGCCACACGGCTCCGGAGGCGGTCTTGCCCATCTTCTTGCCCTCGCTGGTCAGCAGCAGGGTGATGGTCATGGCGTGAGCGTCCTTGCCCAGCTTGCGGCGGATCAGCTCGGTGCCGCCCAGCATGTTGCTCCACTGGTCGTTGCCGCCGAACTGCATGTTGCAGCCGTAGTGCTGGAACAGGTAGTAGAAGTCGTAGGACTGCATGGGCATGTAGTTGAACTCCAGGAAGCTCAGACCCTTCTCCATGCGCTGCTTGAAGCACTCGGCCCGCAGCATGTTGTTGACGGAGAAGCAGGCGCCGATATCCCGGATGAAGTCCACGTAGTTCAGGTTCAGTAGCCAGTCGGCGTTGTTGACCATCTGGGCCTTGCCCTCGCCGAAGTCGATGAAGCGGGACATCTGCTTCTTGAAGCAGTCGCAGTTGTGCTGGATGGTCTCCTTGGTCATCATGGAGCGCATGTCGCTGCGGCCGGAGGGGTCGCCGATCATAGCGGTGCCGCCGCCGATCAGGGCGATGGGCTTGTTGCCGGCCATCTGCAGCCGCTTCATCAGGCACAGGGCCATGAAGTGGCCCACGTGGAGGGAATCGGCGGTGGGGTCAAAGCCGATATAGAAGGTGGCCTTGCCGTTGTTCACCAGCTCCCGGATCTCGTTCTCGTCGGTCACCTGGGCGATCAGACCACGGGCAACCAGTTCTTCGTAAATCTGCATGATAGTCTCTCCTGTTCTGCAATATTTAAGTATTACCGAAACGGAATCAAAACTTCATGTGCCGGTACGCCGCAATTAAAGAAAGCTCATGTAGGCGCATGAAGTTTTGGTGCATCAATTCCGGTTGCCCCGAAGAGGCGAGGAATTGGCGCATTTTAATATTTTGCCATGCCCTGCATGGCAAAATTGAAGCCCCCGTCCCGGCAGGGACAGAGGGCGAAATGCTTTCGCGGTACCACCTCTGGTTCGCCGTTTCCTCGCGAAAACGGCCTCACGCCGTGCCAACACACGGCAGCGCGGTAACGGGCGCTCCCGGAGCACGCCTACTGGGTTTCGGAAAAACCGTTGGGGTGCCGGCTCCGCGGTGTATTCGGCGGGCGTCCCTCTCCCCTTTCCACCGTCCAGGGGCTCTCTAGGCAGGGCGATCCGCGTACTTCTCCGCATCAATGCCATATACGTGTGGTATTTTATCCGATTTGCGCAGGATTGTCAATGGAAAATGGCAAAAATGTTTCGAGACCTGGGAACAGAGTGTGCAGCCTCCTTTCCCCGGTCCGGGAAAACTCAGATCAACTTCCGGTAGGCCTCAGCCGCGTCCAGCAACTCGCCGGCGCTCTCCAAGAGGGCCTCCGTCACCTGGCTGCCGCCGGTGATGCGGGCCAACTCCGCCTTGCGGGCCTCCCGGTCCAGCAGGACAACGTGTGTAAAGGTTCTCCCCTTTTCCTCCCCCTTTTCCACGGAGAAGTGGGTGTCCGCCATGGCCGCCAGCTGAGGAAGGTGCGTGACACACAGCACCTGCTTGCGGCGGCTGACCTGGGCCAGCTTCTCCGCCACCTTCTGGGCCGCCCGACCGCTGACGCCGGTGTCCACCTCGTCGAACACCAGGGTGCCGATGGACTCCTGCTCCGCCAGCACGTTTTTCAGGGCCAGCATGATGCGGGCCAGCTCGCCGCCGGAGGCGATCTTGGCGATGGGCCGCAGGTCCTCCCCCACGTTGGCGGACATCAGGAAGCGGATGGTGTCGCAGCCGTCGGCGGCGGGCTCTTTTTCCGCAAAGTCAATAGCGAACCGGATCTTCTTCATGTCCAGGTCCCGCAGCTCCCGCTGGATACGGTCCTCCAGGGCCTTGGCGGCCTCTTTTCGGACGCGGGTCAGCTCCGCTCCGGCGGTCCGCACCGCCGTCTCCGCCTTTTTCAGGTTCCGCTCCAGCAGGAGCAGGGTGTCGTCCGCCGTCTCCATGGCGCCCAGCTCCGCCCGGCACTTGTCCAGGTAGGCCAGCATCTCCTCCACGGTGGCGCCGTACTTCTTTTTCAGCCGGTACAGCTGGTCGGCACGGCTCTCCACCGCGTCCAGCTCCTCCGGGGAGAATTCGAATTCCGCCCGCTTGTCCCGGATGGTCTCCGCCAGGTCGTAGGCCTCGCTGCGCAGCTGCCCCAGGCGGGCGTACAGCTCCGCCAGGTCATCTCCCAAGGTGCGGATGGTGCCCATGGCCTCCTCCGCGTCTCGTAGCTGATTCACCGCTCCTGCGGAGGAATCGTCTCCGAACAGGCAGTACTCCGCCCCGGACAGAG
Organism: uncultured Clostridia bacterium; assembly: GCA_945948185.1. Classification (GTDB taxonomy): domain Bacteria; phylum Bacillota; class Clostridia; order Oscillospirales; family Oscillospiraceae; genus Oscillibacter. The sequence goes on from CAMFAL010000002.1 coordinate 24,747, forward strand.
CCGACATGAACTTCTCGCCGTTCCGCAGGATATTTCGGCGCTGCGTCAGCTCCTCTTCCTCCCCGGGCACCAGCTCCGCACGCTCCAGCTCGTCGATCTGGAACCGCAGGCTGTCCATGCGGCGTGCCTTTTCCGCCTCGTCCATCCGCAGGGCGCGGATCTGGGCTTTCAGATCCGCCATGGCCTCGTATTCCTTCCGGTAGGCCGCCAGCACGGACTCCGTCCGCCCGAAGCGGTCCAGATAGGCGCCGTGCTGCTCCTCGTCCAGCAGGGCCGTGCCATCATGCTGGCCGTGGATGTTCAGCAGTTCCGCGCCGATCTGCCGCAGCTGGGCCACGGTGATGGGGCGGCCGTTGGCCCGGCAGGCGTTTTTGCCGTCGCTGAAAATCTCCCGCTGCAAAAGGAGTGTCCCGTCCTCGTCCGGGGCCACGCCGTTTTCCGACAGCCCCGGCAGGTCTGCCGGAACGTGGGAAAACTCCGCGCTGACAAAGGCCTTGTCGGCCCCGGTGCGGATCAGTTCCCGGGAAGTCCTGCCGCCCAGCACGGCACCCATGGCGTCGATGACGATAGACTTGCCGGCGCCGGTCTCGCCGGTGAGGGCGTTGAACCCCGGGCGGAACCGGATGTCCGCCTCCTCGATGACGGCGATATTCTCAATATGAAGCAGTTCCAGCATACTCTGGCCCTCCCCTCCACAACTTGGGAACGTTCCTTTCGTCCCGGCGGAATTCACTTCTGCCGGGATACCTCTGCCCGCCGCAGCGTCTAAGGGGGACGTCAGTCCCCCTTAGAGGTTTACAGCATGGCCCGTATCTCCTCACAGAAGGCCGCCGCGGACTCCGCGTCCTGCATCAGCAGGAAGGCCGTATCGTCTCCCGCTAGGGAGCCCACCATGTAGGTGATATCCATATTGTCCAGGGCGGAACAGGCCGCGCTGGCCAGGCCCGGCATGGTCTTGAGCACCACGATGTTCTGGGCGCAGGCGATGCTGGTGATGCTCTCCCGGAAGATGGTCCGCAGCTTCTCCGCGAAGTTCAGCTTGGTCCGGTTGCCGGAGACGGCATACTTGTAGACGCCATGTCCCACCGGTTCCTTGATGAGGTGCATCTGCTTGATGTCCCGGGAGATAGTGGCCTGGGTGCTGCTGATGCCCCGCTCCTGAAGCTGGGTCAGCAGCTGCTCCTGGGTCTCGATATTTTCCTGGGAAATAATCTCCAGGATCATGGCTTGACGGTCATTTTTCATCATTCAGCCCTCCCGGCAGCATTTTTTGGGCAAAAATTTCACAGAAGCTCTTCTCCGTCAGACGGACCAGCTTCGTCACGTACTTGCTCCGCCGCACCAGCACCTTGTCGTCGGACCGCAGGCTGAAGGCCCGGCTCTCGTCCACGAACAGGTACACCGGTTTGCGGCCATTGCGCTCCAGCTCCACCGTCAGCACGTGCTCCGGGGAGAGGACATAGGAGGAAAAGCGCATGTTATGGGTACAGATGGGACAGACCACCATGGTCTGAGCCACCGGCTCCACCACGGGGCCGCCGGCAGACAGGGAGTAGGCCGTGGAGCCGGTGGGGGTGGAAACAATGACGCCGTCTCCGGCGATATCCGCCAGGTGGCGGCCGTCGGAGGAAATTTTCAGGTGGATGACGTGGGAAATGGGTCCCTCCCGGATCACCGCATCGTTGAGGCCCAGGTTGGTGTAGATCTGCTTGCCGTCCCGCATGACGGAGACATCCAGCATCATTCGATGCTCCACGTTGAAGTCCCAGTCCTTCAGCTTCCGCAGAACCTCCAGCTCGCCCTTCTCCAGCTCCGCCACGAAGCCCAGGCCGCCCATGTTGATGCCCAGCACGGGGACCTTGTTCAGTGCCGCCAGCTTAGCCAGGTGCAGGATGGTGCCGTCACCGCCGAAGGTGATCATCAGGTCGGCGTCCTTCATCTCCTGGGGCAGGGGCTGCACATCATAGTCGGCGAACGCCCCCTCCTTCTGATCCCGGAAGGGGGAGCACACCACGGTCCGGAAGCCCAGCTCATGGAGGAGCTTCTCCGCGGTCCTGGTGGTCACCATGCCATGGTCCCGGTTGGGATTGGGGCACAGGATGATCTTTTTCGTGCTCACTGTCCGCTCCCCTCCCCGTGCTCCTTCAAAGTCTGGTGGGATTCTTCCACCAAAGCCTTCAAATCAAATTCCTTGGGCTGCCATTCGCCCTTTTCCAGATATCCCAGATACTCGATATTTCCCTCGGGTCCCCGGATGGGAGAGTACGTCAGGCCAAGAACTGTAAAGCTGGATTCCTTTGCATGATCAAGGAAGTGTTCCAGCACCTCCAGATGCACCGCCGGGTCCCGGACCACACCTTTTTTGCCCACCTTTTCCTTACCGGCCTCAAACTGGGGCTTCACCAGGCAGGCCACATGGCCGCCGTCCTTCAGGACGTTGTGGACCGCGGGTAAAATCAATTTCAGGGAAATAAAGCTCACGTCGATGGAGGCGAAGTCCAGCTCATCGGGGATCTGCGTGTGGTCCAGATACCGGGCATTGGTCCGCTCCATGCAGACCACCCGTGGGTCCTTCCGCAGCTTCCAGGCCAGCTGGCCGTAGCCCACATCCACGGCGTAGACCTTGGCGGCGCCGTTTTGCAGCATACAGTCCGTAAAGCCGCCGGTGGAGGCGCCGATGTCGCCGCAGACGGCGCCCTCCAGCTGCACCGGAAAGGTTGCCATGGCTTTTTCCAGCTTCAGGCCGCCCCTGCTCACATATTTCAGCACATTGCCGCGGACCTCGATCTCCGCGTCGTTGGGGACGGCGGTGCCTGGCTTGTCCACCCGTTGATCCTTCACAAAAACCAGTCCGCTCATGATGGTGGCCTGGGCCTTCTGCCGGCTCTCCAGGTAACCGCGCTCCACCAGCAACACGTCCAGCCGAGTTTTATTCGCCATGTTTCACCGCCTCCTCTGCCGCAGCCGCCACCCCGGCGGCGTCCAAGCCGAAGCGGTGCTCCAGCTCCGAAACGCTGCCCTCAGGGGCGAAGGTCTTTCCAAGATTCTTCAAAACGAGTTTTTCCGGGGCCTGGCCGTGCTCCGCCAGAATGGCGGCTACCCGCTGGCCCACGCAGCCGGCGCCGAAGGAATCCTCCAGCACCAGCAGGATCTTCCGGCCCCCCAGGGCCTCGCAGATGGTCTCATGGTCCAAGGGTGAGATCTGGTTCAGCTTCATGACCTCCGCCTGGATGCCCTTCTCTGCCAACAGGTCTGCTGCTTCCAGCAAATGATTCACCAGCACGCCGTAGCTCAGCAGCGTCACGCCGCTTCCCTGACGCAGCTGAGCCACCGGCTCCGCCGACCGGTCCTCCCGGAAGACGTCCTCTCCCCCTCTGGGATACCGGACCGCCACGGGGCCCTCCAGGTCAAAGACGGCCTTTTTCAGCATGGACCGCAGCTCCGCGAAGTTGGAGGGACACAGCACCGTAAAGCTGGGGATGGTGCACAGGAACAAGGGGTCGAAACAGCCGTGGTGGGTCTCGCCGTCGGGGCCAACCAGGCCCGCCCGGTCCACGCCGAATACCACATGAAGCCGTTCCAGGGCCACATCGTGGATCAGCTGGTCGTAGCCCCGCTGCAAAAAGGTGGAGTATACCGCAAACACCGGGATCATCCCCTGGCTGGCCAGGCCTGCCGCCATGGAGACCCCGTGGCCCTCGGCGATAGCCACGTCGAAAAACCGCTCCGGGAATTCCTTCGCGAAGCCCGACAGGCCGGTGCCGTCGGCCATGGCGGCGGTGATGGCGCATACCCGGGGATCCCGGGCGGCACAGTCCGCCAGCGCCTTTCCGAACACGGAGGAAAAACTCTCCCCTCCGGATTTTTTCACCAGGCCGGTCTCCGGGTCAAAGGGACTGATTCCGTGGAACTTGCCGGGGTCCTTCTCCGCGAAGGGATACCCCTTTCCCTTCACCGTGTGAACGTGGACCAGCACGGGACCCTGCTGCTCCTTTGCCCATTGCAGCATATCGCACAGGCGGGGCAGGTCGTGGCCGTCGATGGGCCCCAGATAGGTAAAGCCCATGTCCTCGAACAGGGTGCTCCCCGGCCAGAGCGTTTTTTTCAGGGCCGTCTTGACCCGGTGGCTGAATCGGTACAGACCGTTCTCCATGGGCCGCTTGCCGAAGAGGCCCCGGTACCACTTTTTGAAATGGTAGTAGACCGGCTTGCTGCGCAGGCGGCTCAGATGGGATGGCATAGCCCCCACGTTGGGGTTGATGGACATGCCGTTGTCGTTGAGAATGACGATCAGCGGCTCCCCGGAGGCACCGGCGTTGTTGAGGCCCTCGTAGGCAAGGCCGCCCGTCAAGGCGCCGTCACCGATCAGAGCCAGCACACTGTAATCCTCATTCTGTAAAGTCCTTGCCCTTGCCATACCAAGTGCCACAGAGACAGAGTTGGAGGCATGGCCCGCGATAAAGGCGTCATGCTCACTCTCATAGGGCTTGGGGAAGCCGGACATGCCGTCCAGCTGCCGCAGGGTGGAGAACAGCTCCCGCCGCCCCGTCAGGGCTTTGTGGACGTAGCACTGGTGGCCCACGTCGAACACCAGCCGGTCCGACGCAGTGTCGAACACCCGGTGGATGGCCACGGTCAGCTCCACGGCCCCCAGGTTGGAGGCCAGATGGCCGCCGGTCCGGGACACGCTTTCGATCAAAAACTCCCGCAGTTCCTGACACAGCCGGGGCAACTGGGACTTGTCCAGCGCCTTGATGTCGGCGGGAGAATGGATGGTTTCCAATATCATAGCTTTGCCTTTCTTTTAGCGGTGGAAAACATGGAGAAAACGTCCGGCGCAGTAGACCACCTTGGTGCTCTGCTTCATGGCGAAGGTCTTGCCCAGGGCCTTGCCGCCGATGGTCAGGCCGGAGATCAGGGCGGTGACAGCCACGGAGATCAGCACAGAACGCAGATCGAGTGCCGCCTGGAGCCGCACCACGATGACGGCAGCGGTGGTACCGGAGACGATGCCGCAGATGTCGCCCACCACGTCGTTGCAAACGCTGGAGACCTGGCTGGCGTTCCGCAGCAGCATCAGGGCTTCCTTGGCACCCTTTTCCTTGTGGGCGGCCATGGAGTGAAAGGGCCTGGGGTCGGCGGCGGTGACCGCCACGCCGATGATGTCAAACAGGATGCCCAGGCTGATAAACAGGGCCAAAATCAAAACAGCGACGGCCACGCCCGCGCCCGCCAGCATCGACTCCGACGCCAGACTGAGCACCGCGGACAAGGCGACCGCCATCAAAAAGACCGTAAAGGCCCAACGGTATGGAGAAACTGGGCCACTCTTTTTTTTCTGTGTTTTTTTCAAAGGAACCTCCAACTGGATGTTGTCTCATAAATTTCCCGCTCTGCTTCTCTTTCCCTTGGGGTCCCCCGCGCGAGCCCAGCGCAGCGGGTCGCGTGGGGAAAAGGAGGAAGGAATGAAGCGAGCGCAGTTTTCGCCGCTCTGCGGCGGAAACGGAGCATAGCGTAATTTCTTCCGACGTGCTAAGCTGGCGGCAGCAGAAAAAGTAAATCTTACGGCTTAGGTACGGGTTGGTTTTCCCCATGGCGCACCTCTCGTTGCCGATGGAGGCGGTTCCCCCTTCGGCGCCATGGCACAGCGTCGCCAGTCAGCGCTACCCGATTGCCACTTAGTCCGCACTGCAATCCTTTTTCTGCCCCGCAAAGACAGCCTAGGTGATTTCCACAACAGTCTGTCCGTTTCTTTAGCCTCTTTTGCAGAGACGGTTTCAGAGAGCAGGGGGCCGCCATGCTCCGGCCGGGAGCGAAAACGGCCTGGCCTCTCATTCACCAATCCCCACGCAAGGCAGGCTACATCTGCACACAGCGTTACGGCCCGGGATGGCCGATGCACCGCATTGCAGGTTCATCATCTGCTTCGTACACAGCTCGGAAATACCGCGATGGGAGTACGGCTGTGCACAAGAGCAGGTCTCCACGGAAACAGGGTCGGGGTAACCATGCCATTGGAAATCGCCCTGAGTCCGCAAGCACGCGCAGCGTGCTTCCCCCCAGCACCCACCCAAAACTGGGCGTATCAAGCAGGCACCAGAGGTTTCATCGGTGTGCCCTTCAGAGGATTTTTAGGCCCTCCCTAGGAAACGGCAGATCTGACTAGAATACTGCGCCGCCGCTTAGCGAACATCAGTATAGCACGGTTTTTATAAATATACAACATATTCCGTATATACAAATTGTGAATTTTTCGATGGCGGACATTCTCCCGACCGTCAAAAGAATGCCGGACAGGTACCCGCCCGTCCGGCATCAAAGGTCTTCTCTTTACTTGTTCCGCTCCGCCAGGCTGTCCGCCAGCTCCGCCAGGAAGCCCTCCGTGTCCAGCGTGCGGACCGCGGCCTTGGCCTTCTCCGTGCAGTCCAGTACCTTCCGGTCACAGGCCTCCAGGCCCAGCAGGTCCACGTAGGTCACCTTGCCCTCCTCCTTGTCGGAGCCGATGGGCTTGCCGAACTCCACCGCGTTGCCGATGACATCCAGCATGTCATCCCGGATCTGGAAGGCCAGACCTAACTGGTAGCCGTACTCCTCCGCGGCAACCAGCAGTGCCGGGTCTCCCCCGGCGGCAGCCACGCCCAGCTTACAGGCCCCGGCGATCATGGCGCCGGTCTTGAGATGGTGGACCTCCCCCAGCTCTGCCTCTGTCTTGGGGGCGTGAAGGGTGTCGATGACCTGGCCCGCCACCATGCCGTCGGCCCCGGCGGCCTCCGCTAGGATCAGGGCGCAGTCTGCCCTCTGCTCCGCCGCCAGGCCGGGGGTGGTCAGGATCAGCCGGAAGGCCTCGGGCTGCAGAGCATCCCCCGCCAGGACGGCCAGGGTCTCGCCGTAGACCTTGTGGTTGGTAGGCTTGCCACGGCGCAGATCGTCGTCGTCCATGCAGGGCAGGTCGTCATGGATCAGGGAATAGGTATGCACCAGCTCCAGAGCGCAGGCTATGGAGACGGCGGTGTGCCAATCCAGGCCCGCCAACCGGGCAAACTCCAATGTCAGCACAGGCCGGATGCGCTTGCCTCCCGCCAGCAGGCTGTACCGCATAGCCTCGTACAGGTCCGCCCAGTGGGTCTTGTCCGTGAACAGGCCGTTCAGATACGCTTCCACCGCACTCCGGTATGCGTCGTACCGAGCATCAAAGGCTGCTTTTTCCATGTTCAGTCCTCCTCCGTTTCAAAGGGCAGCTCCACAGGCGCGCCGTCGGCGCCCTTCATCAGCTTCACCACCTGCTGCTCCGCCTGGTCCAGCTGTTTGGAGCAGGCGGCAATCAGTTTGGTTCCCTCCTCAAAGAGGGCCAGGGAGTCCGCCAAAGGGGCGTCGCCCTTTTCCAGGGCTGCCACGATCTCCTCCAACCGGGCAAGCTGCTGTTCAAATGTCACTTTTTTTCCGCTCATGGATGTACCTCCTCCACTCTGGCGGTCAGGCCGCCCTCTCCCAACGTGACGGACACCCGGTCTCCCGGCGCCGCGTCCCGATAGCTTTTCAAGATCTGCCCCGCCTCATTCTGGGCCATGGCGTAGCCCCGGCCCAGCACCTTCAGGGGACTCATGGCGTCCAGGGACGCCGCCAGGGCGGCAAAGCCCTGCCGCTTCCGGGCCAACTGTCCGGCGGCCAAGTCGCCCAGCCGCTGCTGGACGTGGACCAGCTCCATCCGCTTGTCCTGGACGTAGGCCATGTGGTCCGTCATGACCCGCTTTTGGGACAAAGTCTCCAGCTTCTCCCGCAGGGCCTCCAGGCGGGCGGACTCGCTCTGCTCCATCCGTTCCCCAGCGCCCCGGAGCCACCGCAGCAGCTCCATCTGGTCCGGCACGGCGATCTCCGCCGCGTTGGAGGGCGTGCTGGCCCGGGCGTCGGCCACGAAGTCGGAGATGGTCACATCCGGCTCATGGCCCACGGCGGAGATGACCGGCGTCTCGCAGTTGTAGATGGCCCGGGCCACCCGCTCGTCGTTGAAGGCCCACAGGTCCTCCATGGAGCCGCCGCCCCGGCCGGTGATGATCACGTCGCCGATCTTCCACTTGTCGGCGTACCGGATGGCCCCGGCGATCTCCGGCGGGGCCTCCACGCCCTGCACCCGGACCGGCAGCAGGATCACTTTTGCAATGGGATACCGGCGGCGCAGAATGCGGATCATGTCGTGGACCGCCGCACCGGCGGAGGAGGTGACGATGGCGATCTTCTCCGGGTAGGCAGGCAGGGGCTTTTTGTGGGCGGGGTCGAACAAACCCTCAGCGTACAGCTTGGCCTTCAATTGCTCGAAGGCCACCGCCAGGTCGCCCACGCCCTCCGGGGTCATGGTATTGCAGTAGAGCTGGTAGGCACCGTCCCGCGGAAACACCGTCACACGGCCCGTCACCAGCACCTTCATGCCGTTTTCCGGCCGGAACCGGAGCTTCACGGCGCTGCTCTTGAACATGACGCAGCGGATAGCGCCCTCCGGGTCCTTCAGGGAGAAGTAATGGTGCCCGGAGGGATACATCTTATAATTGGACAGCTCACCCCGGACGCAGATGTTCTGGAGCATGGGCTCGTTGTCCAGCAGGAGCTTGACCAGATTGTTCACTTCGGTGACGCCGAAGATGTGGTTTTCCATAGAGACCTCCTTTGAGGGTTTTCCTCCTCCCGGGGGACAGGGGAATACACCCCCATTTTCTTTTTGAGACATCAAAAAGAAAATGCGCCATGCACGGTGGAAAAGAAAAAATGTTTGATTCCCAGCTTGTGCCACTTCGGGCACAAGTTGGGATGTACGGGGGGCGAGTGAATCGGTGCCCTGTAAGCTGTGGCAGTCTCCTACCGGGTGCGCTTTGGTTCTGGGGAACAGGGAAATGCTTCCCCGTATTTGGCGCATGGGTGCGGCTTTCGGGGGACGGTAAACGATGCCGCTTCCTCTCTTTCCGCTGCCGCTGGCCTTGTGCTTCCTGGAAGCGCAGGACAAAACAGGAACTTGTCCATTCATCGTCCACCCCGAAAGCAAGTCGGAACCCTCAGATTGCGACGGCGGGCTGTCCCAGTTCCGCCTGCGTCGGGCGCATCCGGTACATGCCCACACGTTTGCACCGCACCGGCCACGACAACTTTCGTATTGCGGTCAACTTGACACAAAGGTGTCAAGTTGAGCCGCCCAAGCACCTTCCTTTTCCGCCGCATCCCCACCCATACCTGTCAGGTATGGAAAAGCGGGACAGAGTCCCCCCTGCCCCGCTCTGCCGTTTTTCTTATTCTCCGATCTCCTGGCGCACAAAGCTGCCCAGGATGCCGTTGATGAACTTCACCGTCTCGGGCGTCTCATACTTCTTGGCGATCTCCACGGCCTCGTTGATGGCGGCGCCGTTGGGGATATCCGGCATGTACAGCATCTCATACATGGACACCCGCATGATGGCGGATGCCACCAGAGGAATGCGGGCAAAGCTCCAGCCCTTGGCGTACTTGGCGATATAGCCGTCCAGCTCGGCGGCATGCTCACGGACGCCCTTCACCAGACGGCGGATATAGACCGCCTGCTTGGAGTTGGGCGCTTCCGTATAGATGGGATCCTCCTCTGCCAGGGTGGCGAAGGTGTCCGCCGTCAGACGTTCGTCCAGCAGCGTGTCGATGGGCTTATCCGTAAAGCTCAGCTCATAGGAAAGATGAATGGCGATTTCCCGCGCGGTGTTCCGTACCATAAAGCAACTCGTCCTTTTCTCTCTCTTTTACGCCAGGGTCACGCCGCCCACATGGATGTTGACGGCTTCCACGGGACAGCCGGTCATGGCCTCCACGGCGGAGGACACAGCCTTCTGGGCATTCTCCGCCACTTCGGGGATAGGCTGGCCGTACTGCACGGTCAAGTACAGGTCCAGCACCAGCGCGGCGCCGGTCATATCGATCTTCACGCCCTTGGCGCCCTTCTGGGCGTTCTTCTTGTTGGTCACCAGGTCGGTGACGCTGCCGCCCAGGTTGGTCATCATGCCGGAGACGCCCTCCACCTCACGGACAGCGCCCACGGCAATGGCGGCGATAACCTCCTCAGAGATGTTGATGCTGCCGTTTTCCTCAGGCATGGTCATGTATTCCTTGCTCTCAGCCATTTAGATTCTCCTTAATTCGTTGTGTAAACGATACTGGTTCACATATCTGGTTAGATATTGTACCATGAAGCCGGAGAAAATACAACAGCTAAATCGAATTTGTGCGCTCAATCCGCCGCCATGATCTTGATGCCGCTGGCATCCAGCCCTGTCTCAGCCATGGCGATGTCCGTGATCTTGGCCACGTCCTCCGCCGTCAGCTCTCCGGTGCCGGTGGACACCACCACGCTGATGCTCTCATCCCCCATGAAGGCTACGCAGTCCTTGTAGCCCTTGGCGGTCACCAGATTCTCGATCTGAGCCTCCTTCAGGGTGTAGGCCGCAAGCACCTGGATGCTCTCGCTGGCCTCGTTGGCGGTGGCGGCATCGGCACCCTCCTGCTCCGCCGCGTCCTGCAACAGGGAGATGGCATTGTCCCTGGCCTGCTGGCGGGTGAGCCGGGCGGAGGCGAAGTAATCGGAGCCGGTATAGACCGCCTCTTCATCCGCAGTCCCTTCGGTCTCCCCCTCCTGGCCGGAGACCAGAGTGGCCTCCCCCAGCAGCTTGCTCCCCGTCTCCTGGGCGTCCTTCACCGCGTCTTCTCCGGAGTATTTCCAGTTCAGTGCCACCGCCGCGCACACCAGAATTGCCATGGTGGCCACTACCGCGTTCCGCTTCCATCTTGCACGCATCTCGTTCTTCCTCCTCCAAATGATCACTGCCATTTTGCCACGGTGACGCGGTCTGCGGACAGCCCCGTCAGCGCCGCCACCGCCTCCGTCACCGCCAGCTTCACCTCTGCCCGGTCGCCGCCCTGGCACACCACCAGGGCTCCCCGGTAGGTGGGATACACCCTCCGGACCACCACGGTCCCGTCCCCCTCCGCGCCGTCCACCAGCACGGTCTCGGAGCGCCTGGAATAATCCTCCGGCGCCGCCGTGGAGCCGCTGTACGCCAGCTCCGTGTTCTGGGCCAGCTGCCGCTCCCCGTCGGAATCCACTGTCAGCAGCACCTTCACCTGCCCCACGCCGCTGATGGCGCCCAGAATTTCCTCCATGTCCGCCTGCAGATCCTGCTCCGCCCCGGCGGGCTCGGAGGCGGCGGGACTGCTGCCGCTCGTACCGGTCATTTTCTTCCCACTCGGCCATAGCAGCAGCCCGACGCCGATCAGCACTGTCAAACCCACGAACTTGTATTTGTCCCATAGCTTTCGCACTCCTTCAGTTTTCCCCTTCATGCCATACCTGCCTCTCCCCCGGGATGCCCAGTTCCTCCTTCATGTAGGCGGCCAGCACCGGGGACCTGGGCCCCCACAGCTCCGCCTGCCAAGGCACCGGAACGCCGTCGGCGCCGGGCTCCGTGCGGACCCGCACCTTCACCGCCAGTCCCAGCGTGTCTGCTTTGTCCGATATATATGCGGCAGTCCGTTCCTCTATGATTCCCGCCAATTCTGTTTCACCAGCCGCCGCCAGTTCCTCCTGGCGTTCGCTGATGGCCCGCTCATAATCCTCCAAATGCAGGTCCAGGCGGCTCAGGTCCGCTCCCAGCAGGGGCCGCAGCAGCACCACCAGCAGGATCAGCCCCCCGGTGAAGGAGGCGATCTTACGGATGCTCCCCTCCGGGACCAGGGTCTGGGCCACAGACAGCAGCATGCTCACTGCCACCAGGGATGTGAGCCACTCCCGCAGCGCCCCCATCACGGCACCACCGCCGCCACGGAGGACAGCACCGACACCAGTAACAGCAGGGCGCAGGCACCGGTCATACCCAGTACCAGTCCAAAGGCGCCCCCCAGTCCGTCGATAAGCTTGCAGAGCCCAGGCGCGCCGATGGCCGCCGCCAGGAAGGCCGTCAGCTTATAGAGGAGATACTGGACCCCCAGCTGCAGAAAGGGGTAGGCGCAGGCCGCCAGAATGGCCAGCATCCCCACCAGGCCGATGGTGTTTTTCAGCAGCCCGGCCCCCACCAACACTGTCTCCGAAGCCTCGGCGATGATGCCGCCCACCACCGGCACCACCCCGGAGATGGCCGCCTTGGTAACCCGCACCGCCGCGCCGTCCGCCGCGCCGGAGATGACCCGGGCCACGGAGAGATAAACGGTGAACACCAGCAGCGTGGTGGTCAAGATCCAGGTGAGGATCTTTTTCAAGCCCTCCGCGATGGCCCCCAGCCGGCTCTCCGGCAGGCAGGCGGCGGCCGCCAGGGCGCCGGTGTAGAGATACACCATGGGTAGCAGCAGCCCGTCCACCAGATTCAGCAGCAGGTCCACGAAAAAGACGGTGGTCACCTGCTGCACGGTGGCGGTGGTCACCGCCCCAGAGGCCGCCGTGGCCGCCGCCAGGGTGGGCAGCAGGGCCTTGGAAAAACGATTCAGCTCTCTGATGGTCTCCGCCCCCAGGCCCATGAGGGAATCCAGGCTTCCCGCCGTCAGCAGCGTAACGGACAGCGCTCCCGCCATGGGCAGGAACTGGGCACTTTTGCCACCAGCCCCCTGGGAAAACCCCTCCACAGCGGCGCAGAGAACCACCGCCAGCAGCACCGACGCGGCCCCCCGGGTCCGCTGCCGCAGAACCTCTCCCACCTTGCCCTTTATGTCCTCCAGAATGCGGCCCACACCCCGGGCCAGACCGCTCGCGTCTGCCGGGTCCGCAAACTCGATCAGGTTCTCCGTTCCTTCCGGCAAAGCCTTCATCAGATCCCGGGGCACCTCCGCCGCGTTGGCCTTTCCCGTCAACAGCAGAAGGGCCAACAGCAAAAAGACCCATCGTTTCATTTCATCAGCTCCAGCAGCAATGTCAATACCGCCCGCAGCAGGGGCAGAGCCACCAGCAGGGCGCAGACCGCCCCTGCCGTTTCCACCACGGCACCCAGGGCGGATTCCCCGGCGTCCCGGCAGAGGGTGCTCCCCACCTTCACCACCAGTGCGATGCCCACGGTCTTGTACAGGGGGATAAACAGCTCCTGAGAGACGCCGCTGCGCTCCCCCAACTCCGTCAGGAAGGACAGCAGCTCCTCCAGCGCCCCTGCCAGATACAGCAGCACGGCAGCCACGGCGGCCAGGGTCAGCAGCAGCGCCAGCTCGGAACTGCCCCGCCGCACCACCACCGCCAGCAGCGCCCCCACCACACAGAGGGCTGTGATCTGGAACACCTGCTCCATGGCTAAAACCGGAACAGGGTCTTGATGAGGTTGAACAGGTCACTGATCTCCTGCACCAGGATCATCAGCACCACCACCAGACCCGCCAGGGTGGTCATCATGGCCTGCTCCTCCCGCCCGGACCGCACCAGCAGCTGGTTCAGCACCGCCACCAGAATGCCGATGGCGGCGATCTTGAAAATCAGATCCACATCCATACTTGTCCCTCAAATCAGTAAAATCACCAGCAGCGCCGCTCCGGAAAAGCACAGGGCGGCCGTCCGCCGGTCGCGCTCCGGGCGCTGGCGCTCCAACTCCTCGGCACTCTTTGCCAGCGCGGCAATGACAAGGGATATCCCCTTACACACGCTCTCCTCGTCGCCACGGAGTGTCAGCCCCTCCAAGGCCTCCCGTTCCCTGGGAGCCAAAGGCAGCAGCCGGACGCCAACCCGCCAGGCCGCCTCCAATCCCTCTCCCTGCCGGGCAGCCTCGGCAGACCGCTGAAACAGGGCGGCGGTCTCCGGCCCCCGGCAGTCCGCCGCCAGAGCCTCCAGCAGCAGAGGCAGCGGCGTCCGGGCCATACGGATCTCCTCCCGCATCCGCCGCAGAGCGGCCAGCAGGTCCCCCATGACCATCCGGGTCCGCCGCTGTTCCGCCAGGGCCATGAGCCAGAACATCAGTCCTCCGCCCAGCACGCAGGCACTTCCCAGCAGCTTTATCATGGCAGTTCCTCCACTTCATAGGCCCGTCCCCCGTCCGTCCGAACGATGCGGACCGCCATGCGGAACACCCGGTCCTCCAGCAGCCGGCGGTACAGGGGCTTTTCCAGCAGCTCCGCCACGTCCGCCGCGTGGATGGTGGCCAGCAGCCGCACGCCGCACCCGGCCGCCAGGGACATGGCCCGCACATCCTCCGGCACCGTGATCTCGTCCACGGCGATGACCTGGGGATTCATGGCCCGCAGCACCAGGGGGATGCCCAGGGCCTTGGGACAGGCGTCCAGAACATCGGTCTGAGGCCCCACATCCATCTGGGGCTTGCCCCGGTACATCACCGCCACCTCTCCCCGCTCATCGATGAGGGCCACCCGCCGGGGACCGTAGGGCTCCACGCCCTCCGACAGCCGCCGCACCAGGTCCCGCAGCAGGGTGGTCTTTCCCCCTCCCGGCGGAGACAGGATCAGGGTGCTGCAAAGCTCCCCGTCCCGGAACAGCTCCGGGGCCAGGCCGTCGGCGATCCCCGGCTGCTGCCGGGCAATGCGCACCGCCGCTGAGGAAAAATTTTTCAGATTCGTGTTCGTGCCTTCCTTCATGACCGCCGTGCCGCACAGCCCCACCCGGAAACCGCCCCGCACGGATAGGTATCCCTCCCGCAGGGTCTCCGCCGCCGCGTAGCGGGAAAATTCGGTGGCGATGTCGCAGAGGGTGTCCAGCTCCTCCGGCTCCACCACCGCGTCAAACACCGCCTCCCCCGACGGAAGCAACACCGTCATGGGCTGTCCGGCCCGCAGGCGGAATTCCTCCGCCGTTCCCTTCTGGTCCTCCGGCAGTGCCAGAGCCAGTTTCCGCAGCCGCACCGGCAGCACGGACGCCGCCTCCTCATATCGCAGAACCCTCTGATCTTTTTTCAAGGGTGTTCCCTCCCTGTTTGTTCGTTGCTCCATCCTATGAGGGCTCGTCCCGCTGTATGCCACGGATTTTTCCGCGAAAAAAGCGGCTGTCAGAAATGAACAGCTCCAGTAAAAACGGACAATAGACAAAAGGCCCCCTATGTAGGTATTGTCCTACATGGGTGCCTTTTTGTACTGTCCGTACAACTTGGGCCGGTTCAAAATGACAGCCGCCTTTCCCACTGTTCACTTGTTCAGCTCCGTCTCACAGCGCTCCCCATGGGCCATCTCCCAGATTCCCCGGATGCCGCAGCGCACCATGCTGGTGACGGCAGCGTCGGTGTAGAAGGCCATGTGCTGGGTCATGATGACGTTGCGGAACTGGTGGAGATAGAACCAGTTCCGGTTGGGGAGGATGTCGGTGCGGTGGTCCTCATGGATGATGCCCTCGTCCCCCTCGCAGGTGTCCATACCCAGGGCGCCGATCTTCTCGCTCTCAATGCCCTCCACCAGGGCCTCGATATCCGCCAGCTCTCCCCGGGAGCAGTTCAGGATTACCACGCCGTCCTTCATCTTGGCGATGGCCTCCCGGTCGATGATGTGGCGGTTGGAGTCCAACAGTGGCATGTGGAGAGAGATCACGTCCGCCTGGGCCAGCAGAGTCTCGAAGTCCACGTAGGTCACCAGCTGCTTTACCGCCGGGTTTTCGTACTTATCAAAGGCGATAATACGGCACCCAAAGCCGGAGAGGTTCCGGATCACCTGGGTGCCGATTTTCCCGGTGCCGATGATGCCTACCGTCAGGTCTTTCATTTCCCGGCCCTGAAGCCCCTGCAGGGAGAAGTCGTTGACCTGCCCCCGCCACATGGCCTGTTTATAGTGCCGCAGGCACATGAGCAGCAGCATCACCGTGAAATCCGCCACGCCGTTGGGGGCGTAGCTGGCGTTGCAGACCCGAATGCCCACCGCTTTGGCGTGGGCCAGGTCGATGTGGTCATAGCCCACGGTGCGGGTGGAGAGGTATTCCACCCCCATGGCCCGCCAGGCGTCCAGCAGCGCCGCGTCGATGCGGCCCTGTCCCAGGATAGAGATCCCCAGGCAACCCTCCGCCAGTCCGGCGTTTTCCAAAGTTGGGACCTCCGACGTTACCGTCAGCTCCACGCCCAGCTCCCGGCTCTGACAGTCCAGCTCCGCCCGTTCATCCTGCCGCGCCTCGTACACCACGATCTTCATTGTCAGCCATCTCCTTGTAGAAATCATCATTCGTGATTGTAATACAGAAAAGTTTGGCTTGAAACCGCCGTTTTTCCATGATATCATAAGATAAAATGATACTTTGGAGGGACATCCATGAACATCAACCAGCTGCGGTACTTCGTGGCGGTGGCGGAGCAGCGCAGCTTCACCAAGGCCGCCAACCAATATTACCTCTCCCAGACTGCCGTCACCCAGCAGGTGCGGGCTCTGGAGGAGACCCTGGGGGTCCAGCTGCTGGACCGCAACAGCCGTCCCGTCTCCCTGACCCCCGCCGGGGCCGTGTTCCTGACGGAGGCCAAGGCCATCCTGGAGCGGATGAACTCCGCTGTCAGCCGGGCTCGGGACGCCTCTACCGGACTGGTGGGCTCTGTCCGCATCGGCTACACAAAGGGCTACGAGCGCAGCGACCTGTCCAACAAGCTGCGGGCCTTCCACCGGGACTATCCCAACATCCTGCTGACCTGCTTCCGCTGCGACACCGACATGCTGGCAGCAGGCCTGCTGAACGGCGAATACGATATCATCTTCACCTGGGACAGCACCAACATCCGTCAGGACAGCCAGGTAGAGCTCCGCCTGGTGGAGCGGGCCCGGCTGGTAGTGGCTCTATATGGCAGCCACCCCTTCGCCCGCCGCACCGCCCTGCACCGGTCGGAGCTGAAAAACGAGACCATCCTCTTTATGACCCCCTCCAGCACCGGCTCCTCCTTCGGTGATGACCACTTCATGCAGCTCTACCAGCAGGCGGGCTACCTCCCCAACATTCTGCTGCGCTCCAACGATGTGGAGAGCATCCTGATGATGGTGGCGGCGGAGGAGGGCATCTCCATCCTTCCCGCCTACTGCACCGACAAGCTGACCAACGCCGACAACCTGATTTTCGTCCCGCTGCTGGGAGATGAGGAGACGGAGGATATCCTGGCCGTCTGGCGGAAGGATGACCCCAGTCAGGCCCTCCGCCACTTCCTGGAGCGGGTCCTGTAACGCTCCGCACCCTTTCCGGGCCATTGCATACACTGGATTGAAAGAAGCCTTTTCTTTCATCAGCTACTTATTAGGAGGTATTGCAATGCCCGAGAAAGTTATGCCCGGTCCCGTGGAGGACGCCAGCGGCATCCGTGAGGCGGTTTGCATCCATACCCGAAAGATCTATGATTCCTGCCGGGACAAAGATTGTATTGAGGATCTGCGGTTTTATCCCAAGCTGCAGTATGTGGATGTCATCAACCGCGCCCTGTCCGTGAAGGGCGGCTGCGCCCATCTGCTGTACGTATACGTGGACGTGGAGCCCGTCAGCTTCAACCGGGGCTTTTACACCGTGGATATGCGGTTCTTCTACTCCGTGACCCTCCAGGCCTACCTGAGCAGCCCGGTGCCGGTGACGGTGGAGGGCCTGTGCGTCTTTGACAAGCGGGTGCTCCTCTTCGGCAGTGAGGGGAACGCCAAGATTTTCTCCTCCGAGCTGCGTACCGGCGAGCCGGATCTGCAGATGATGCGCCGGGCCAACGCCCCTGTGGCCGTTGTCGAGGCAGTGGACCCCATCGTGCTGGACGCCCGCCTGCTGGAGGGCTGCGGCCGCCGGGACTGCGACTGCGACCTGTGCGAGGTACCCGCCTTCGTCAACAGCTGCTTCGACGGGGAGCTGTCCAGCGGTGACGATTCCCGCCGCATCTACGTGACCCTGGGCCAGTTCTCCATCGTCCGCCTGGAGCGGGATTCCCAACTGCTGATCCCGGTTTACGACTACTGCATGCCCGAAAAGGACTGCACCTGCGGCACCGGCGGCGGCTGCAACGAGGACCCCTGCAGCATTTTCCGCAACATTTCCTTCCCGGTGGGCGAGTTCTTCCCTCCCAACACCATCCGCAAGACCGACGATTACGAGGGCGCCAAGTTCTGCGGCGCCTGCAGTCAGTAAGAAAAACAGCCGCCCGTTTCGGGCGGCTGTCTTATGCTCTGCTCAGGAAAGTGTGAAGCTGCTGGTATCCGGGTCCATGACGCACACATAGCTGCTGCCCTGGCCCAGGGTCAGAGGCGTGCCGTCCGCCAGCGTATAGACCAGCTGGCCGTTGCGGTCAGCCTTGCTCCACCGGATAGAAACGCTCTTGCCGCCGCAGAAGAAGGTCCCCTCTCCGCTGCCGGAGGTCCGCACCTTCAATCGGCCGTAGGTGTCCCCGGGAATGACGGAGATATCCGTCTCCAGGAACAGCACATTGACGGCGGACACCTGCTCCTTGGTGGCGCCGTCGGTGTGGGCCTTGCCGTACTGGCTCACCAGGTACTTGCCGCTGGCCTCGTCATAGTCAAAGAGGCCGGTCTTGTAGGAGGTGTATTTCAGCGTCACATGCCGGGCCTCCGTGCCGTTCACCGGGGTTCCGTCCTCCGCGAAGGCCTGGGTGTAGGCATAGCCCTCCTTGTGCTCGGTTCGGAAGTGGTCCGCGTCCAGGTACTCCTGCACCTTCTCGCCGGAGGTCACCAGGGTATGCTCGTAGTCCATGGTCTTGCGGCGCTCCTTGTCCCGCCAGAAGATCTTGGCGTCAGAGCCGCCGTTGACGCCGTCCATGTTGTCCACCTTCCATGATTTCAGGTCCTGGTACGCTTCGGGGCTGCCGCCGGCGTGGACGTACAGGGCGTCATGGCCCAATGCCAGTTCGATGTAATAGGGCCGGGCGGAGCGGATGCTGCCCAGGGTCCCCACACCCTCCAGGCTCTGGAACACGCCCAGCATCCGGGTGATGCCGCCCTCTGCGGGAACCTCGTAGATGATATCCGCCTGGGAGATGCCCAACTGGGGCTGGGCCGCTTTCAGGTTGTTGAACATGACGGCCACCGGACGGTTTTTCTCATATTCCGGTTCCATGGGCAGGCCCGTCAACGGGTTGGTACCGGCAGGACCGGCAGGCTCCGGTTCCGGCTCAGGTTGGGGTTCGGGTTCTGGTTCAGGCTCCTCAATGGGAGTGGGCTCCACCGCCGGTTCCGCGGGCTCCTCCTCTTTTCCGCCGCACCCGGTCAGTGCCAGAACCATCCAGACCGCCAGGAACATCGCTGCCGCTCGCTTCTTCATGTGGCCGCCGCCTTTCTTTATTATGGTAACCTATATGATACCAGTCTCTGCCAGAAGCGTCAAGGCAAATTCCACTCTTTTTCGATTTCGCTCTGTACAAACCGCCACCAGATGCGGTATACTATTGACAAATATCAGACAACATCTGGAGGTGCTGCTTATGGCCGGTCAGGGATTCATCCATGACAAGCTGGAACTGAAATTCCTCATTCTCTATATCGCCGCCCGGGTCATCGAGCCCATCCCCTTCGACACCATGCTGGATCTGACCATGTGCGACGACGCCGTGGACTATTTCGACTTTACCGAGTGCCTGCGGGACCTGGTGGATACGGAGCATCTGACTCTCTCTCAGGACGGGCTTTACGCCATCACGGAAAAGGGTCTGCGGAACAGCAAGATCTGCGAAAGCAGCCTAGCCTACTCCGTGCGGCTGCGGTGCGACAAGAATCTGGAGGTCTGGAACCGTAAGCTGCGCCGCAAGAGCCAGGTGAAGGCCTCCTGGGAGCCCCGGCCCAACGGCACCTACACCGTGCGGCTGTCTCTGGATGACGACGCGGGCAGCCTCATGGACCTGAAGCTCATGGCCGTCCGGGAGGACATGGCAAAGCTGCTGGCGGGCCGCTTCCGGCAATCCCCGGAAAAGCTCTACGGCCAGATCATGAACCTGCTGCTGGAGAATGGTGAAAAGTAAACGTACCGGCGAATAAAAAAGGAGCGTTCTGATGGACATGGTCCTCTTTCTCGGAAAACTGCAAAGCTGGTTCAACATCTTCTATATCTTCATTCTTCCGTTTCTCGGCGGTATCCAGCTGCGCCTTCTCCTGAGGCGGCGCAAATACGCATGGGTCTTGACCGCTGTCTTTGACATCCTCGCGGTCAGCCTGCTCTGGTGGGTGAAAACAACGCCCCAGCGCGGCTACGAAGGACCCGGTCTCTTTTCCTTGCAGCTTTTGCTTATCACCCTTGGCTCTTTGCTGACAGGCTTGGCCTGCCGCTTAAAGTTGAACAAGAAATAAAAAAACAGCCGCTTATGCGGCTGTTTTTTTATTTTACCACCACGTTCTCCGGTCCCAGGGTCTCCCTGGCCTCCTCCACCAATGCCCTGTGGAGGAGCACCTGGGTGGCGTAGACCTTGCGGGTGTCCGCCATGACCATTTTCACCGGGGTGGTGCCGGGGAACATATTGAATACCAGCTTCATGTGCCGCACCACCGGGTCCGTGATGCTGGGAAATTTCAGGAACAGGGTGCTCCCCTCCAGGATCTTCTCCCCCTTGGGCTTTTCCGCCGCCTGGGGCGGCAGGCCTCCCTCCGCCGCGGACAGCGGATAGGCGGAGTCGCACATGATCTGGGGTGCCTTTTCGTCCCGCACTGACAGGCGGCCCTTGACAACCACCGCCTGGTTCTCCCGCAGATAGGCCCCGCAGGTGTCCAGCACCCGGGAGAAGCACAGCAGCTCCATGGAAGCCGTGTCGTCCTCCACCGTCACATAGGCCATCAGGCTGTTGTTCTTGGTGGTCTTGGTCTTGCTGGAGGTCACCACACCGGCGATGGTGATGCGCTGGTCATCCGCGAACCGGGTTGGACCGCCCTCCTGGGCGAAGTCCTCCAGAATGGAGCCGATGGAGGGGGCGTTCAGCCTGCGGACCGTGTCCCGGTAGGCGTCCATGGGGTGTCCGGAGAGGTACAGGCCCGTGGTCTCCTTCTCCATGGTCATCAGTTCCTGGGCCGTATACTCCGGGATATCCGGCAAGGGTGTTTCCTTTACAGCGATTGATTGAGAAGAATTTCCATCTCCCATGGAGAAGAAATCCAGCTGTCCCTCCAGATTCTGCCGCTGCTGGTCTGCTACGGCGTTCATGACGGTCTCGTAGACCTGAATAAGCTGGGAGCGGCGGGCGCCGGTGGAGTCAAAGGCACCGGCCCGGATCAGGTTTTCCACCGCCCGCTTGTTCATGTCACTGCCCACCATCCGGCTGCAGAAGTCGTGGAGGGAGGTAAAGGGACCATTCCCCCGCTCCCGCATGACGGCCTGGATAAACCCCCTGCCGATGTTCTTGATGGCCACCAGTCCAAAGCGGATGCCCTCCTCTTCCACTGTAAAACGGTCCTCGGAGCGGTTGATGTCCGGCGGCAGCAGGGCGATGCCGCAGTCCTTGCACTCGCTGATATAGCCCGCCACCTTGTCGGAGTTATCCAGCACGCTTGTCAGCAGCGCCGCCATGTACTCCCGGGGGAAGTGGCACTTGAAGTACGCCGTCTGATAGGCCACCACCGCATAGCTGACGGCGTGGGCCTTGTTGAAGGCGTAGTTGGCGAAATCGTAGATTTCCTGGTAAATAGCTTCCGCCGCGGCCTCTGGAATCCCGTTGGCCACACAGCCTGTAATGCCTCTCTCCTTGTCACCGTGGATGAAGGCGTCCTTCTCTTTTTGAATCTGTGCCGCCTTCTTTTTGGAGATGGCCCGGCGCACCATGTCCGCCTGACCCAGAGAATAGCCGCCCAACTGCTGGAAAATCTGGATGACCTGCTCCTGGTAGACGATACAACCGTAGGTGATGGACAGGATGGGCTCCAGAGAGGGATGCTTGTACTTGATGAGCTTCGGATCCTGCTTGCAGGCGATAAACCGGGGGATGGAGTCCATGGGGCCGGGGCGGTACAGGGCGATGATAGCGGTGATATCCTCGATATTCTGTGGCTTCAAACCCACGCACACGCCAGTCATGCCGGAGGATTCCATCTGGAACACGCCGCTGGTCTGGCCCCGGGAGATCATCTCAAAGGTCTCTTTGTCGTCCTCCGGAATATCCTCCAGACGGAAATCCGGCTGGCGCTCCTGGACCATCTTCACCGCGTCGTCCAGCACCGTCAGGTTCCTGAGTCCTAAGAAGTCCATTTTCAGCAGACCCAGCTCCTCCAGGGTGGTCATGACATACTGGCAGACCACCGCCTCATCGTTGCGGGCCAGAGGCACGTACTCGTACACCGGCTTCTTGGTGATGACCACGCCGGCGGCGTGGGTGGAGGCGTGGCGGGGCATGCCCTCCAGAGCCTTGGCGGTATCGATGAGCTTCTTCACCCGCGGGTCGGTGTCGTACAGGTCAGAGAGGGGCTTGCTGAGCCGCAGGGCGTCATCCAACGTGATGTGGAGGGTGTTGGGCACCTGCTTGGCGATCTGGTCCACCTCGGCGTAGGGGATATTCATGACCCGGCCCACGTCCCGGATGACGCCCCGGGCGGCCATGGTGCCGAAGGTAACGATCTGGGCCACATGGTCGTCGCCGTACTTCCGGCGGACGTAGTCCACCACCTCGCCTCGGCGGGTGTCGCCGAAGTCCATGTCGATATCGGGCATGCTGACCCGCTCCGGGTTCAAAAACCGCTCGAAGTACAAACTGTACTCCATGGGGTCAATGTCCGTAATATGGAGACAGTAACTGACCATGGACCCCGCGGCAGAGCCGCGGCCCGGGCCCACAGGGATGCCCACGCTCTTGGCATAGCGGACGAAGTCGGAGACGATCAGGAAGTAGTCCGTGAAGCCCATCTTCTCGATCATGTCCTGCTCATATTTCAGCTGGCCCCGGTACTGGTCGTCCTCGCCGTACCGCTCCTTGTATCCCTCGTCACAGAGCCTTTTCAGGTAGGAAAAGCTGTCATACCCCGGCGGCAGCTGGAATTCCGGCAGGTGATACTTGCCGAAGGTAAATTCCAGATTGCACATCTCGGTGATCTTTGCCGTGTTTTCCAAAGCGCCCTCATAGTCCCCGAACAGGTCCGCCATCTCCGCCTCGCTGCGGAGATAGAAGTTCCGGGGCTCGTAGCGCATCCGGTTCTCGTCGTCCAAGGTCTTGCCTGTCTGGATGCACAGCAACACGTCGTGGGCCTCGGCGTCCTCCTTGCGGAGGTAGTGTGCGTCATTGGTGCACACCATGGGAATACCGGTCTCCTGGTGGAGGCGCAGCAGGTGCCGGTTCACGATGGCCTGGTCCCGGATGCCGTGGTCCTGGAGCTCCAGGTAGAAATGGCCCGGGCCGAAGATGTCCTGCATTTGCAGGGCATAGTTTTTGGCGTTTTCATACTCCCCGTTCCGCAGCATCCGGGGAATCTCTCCGGCCAGGCAGGCGGACAGGGCGATGAGGCCTTTGCTGTGCTCCTTCAGTAGGGCCAGGTCAATGCGGGGCTTGATGTAAAAGCCCTCCGTCCAGGCCATGGACACCATGTAGGACAGGTTGCGGTAGCCTTCCTCGTTCTCGCACAGCAGCACCAGATGACGGCTCTCAGCGTCAAACTCATGGACCTTCTCAAACCGGGAGCGGCCCCTGGGCGTCACGTAGACCTCGCAGCCGATGATAGGCTTGACGCCCTCCGCCTTGCAGGCCCGGTAGAAGTCGATGACGCCGTACATGACGCCGTGGTCCGTGATGGCGCAGGCGGTCTGGCCCATGTCCTTCACGACCTTGGGCAGGTCCTTGATGCGGCAGGCGCCGTCCAGCAGGCTGTATTCCGTATGCACATGTAAATGGACGAAGGACATAGGCGCGTTCCTTTCAAAAAACGTTTACAGGTTTTCGCCGCAGTGGGGACAGTAATTTGGCAAACTGCCGGGAATGAGGCCGCCCAGCATGAGAGAACCGCCACAATGGGGGCAGCGAACCCACTTTGTGGCAAGGTAAATACCCACAAACATGATCCCCAAACAAAGAACAGCGGAAACCATGATCACGGCGAGAGCATGGATAATGGCTCCAATGGCGATTCCAAGAAGCCAAACTCCCACACCGCTGAAGAATACGATCTTACTGACCCGCAACCCCTTCCGGTAATCCATGAGACCCCTTCTTTCACGCTCTAAGCGGTTTTCTCTCTCAGCCCCGCTCCGCCAGCAGCTCCTCCACGATCTCCACGGCGGTGACCACCATGACGTCACAGTGGCCCGTCAGGCCCAGGCGCCGGGCGGCAGGGGTGGCGTCGCTGGCGCCGGACTTGTTTCTCAGGAGGTCCTGGCACCGCAGGGCGCCGAATTTCTCGGAAAACCGCTTCTGCAGTTCCCGGGACAGGGCTACCGTCCGCTTTTTGCTGCCCACAGGGTCGCTCCCATCCACCGGGGTCATCAGGCCCAGGGTCATGATGGCGCCGGAGAGGGCGCCGCACAGCTCTCCTGTGCCCGCGCCGCCGCCGAAGCCGCCGCCGATATCCATACTGGCCCGCACGCTGAGGCCGGTAATATCCGAAAAGGCCGCCAGCACGCTCTGGCAGCAGTTATAGCCGTTTTTGTGATATGCATGTGCCAATTCTACCCGTTCCATGATATTCTTCTCCTTTGTTTGGTTGAATTCTATTGTATCAGGGCTTCCCTGCCAGATCCATCAGCTTCCGCAGCCGGTGGTTCAGGCAGGATTTGGTCACTGGCGGGTCGAATTCCTCCGCCAGCTCACTGAGGGTCAGCTCCGGCCGTGCCATCCGCAATGCCGCCGTCTGCTGCAATTTGAAGGGCAAGTTTTCCAGGGTGCCTGCTTTTTCCAGGCGGCGGATGGCCTCGATCTGCTCCTGGGCCGCCGACACTGCCTTGTCCAGGTTGGCGCTGTCGCAATTCAGGCGGCGGTTGACGCTGTTGCGCAGGTCCTTTTCCAGCTTGGCGGACATGATCTTCATGGCCGCCACTGGCGCGCCGATGAGAGTGAGAAAATCCTCGATCTGATCGCTCTGCTTGAAATATGTAATGAAGCTGCCGCTGCGGCTCAGACTTTTTGGGGGATAGCCGCACTCCCGCAGCAGAACTTCCAGCTCCCGGCTGGCCTGCAGATGGGAGGTGGTCAGCTCCAGGTGGTACCGCTTCAAGGGGTCCGTGCTGCTGCCGCCCGCGAAGAAGGCCCCCCGCAGGAAGGATGCCCGGCAGCACTCCTCCTCCAGCATGCCGAAGTTGATGTGGAGCACCAGGTTCTGCCTGGGATCATAGCCCAGCAGATTGATGATGTGGTCCAGCTTTTTGGGGTCCGTGATCTGGAAGATGCGCTTTCCCTCCTGCTGCGGTTCCGGCTGGCGGTCGAACCGCAGGCCGAAGGCCCGCTGGAACAGCTTGGGGAGCCGGGCCGCGAGGTTGGGGTTCTCCGTAATGATGCGGACCTCCGTGGAATTGAAGGTATTGCAGTACAGCAGAATGCCGTAGGCCTCCGCCCGGGCACAGCACAGCTTCTGCACCGGCAGCCTGCACAATTCATTTTTCGTGTCGAAGGAAAAAGACATGAAATCTCCTCTCACTCCACCCGGTAGGTGTCATCCCGGTAATCGAATGTTCTGCCGGCAATGCGGACGCTGCGCTCCGCGTGCAGCAGGATCAGTTCCCGGGCCAAATGGCCGGGATGGTGCCGGACGTAGCCGTTTTCCACCGTGGCCACAGGGCGGCGCACCAGCTCCACGCCCATGGCGGCGCAGCGGTCCTGGTCACATTGCAGCAGCTCCGCCCCCTCCTCCGCGTACCGGGCGGCCACGCCCTTGGGAATGGGGGAGGAATTGGCCAGACACAGGGAGAACAAGCCCTCCGCCGAGTGCTGGAAGATGGCCTGGATGTGGTCGGCGGCGGTGTAGCCCTCCGTCTCCCCCTCCTGGGTCATGACGTTGGCAACATACACTTTCAACGCGTCGGACTGCCGGATGGCCTCCACAATGCCGTCCACCAGCAGATTGGGGATGATGCTGGTATAGAGGCTGCCGGGACCCAGCACCAGCATATCCGCCTCCCGGATGGCCGCCAGGGCAGCGGGAAGCGCTCTTGGATGCTCCGGCACAAGCCGGACACGGGTGATGCGGCAGTCCTCTTTTTTCTTGCAATAGAAGATTTTGGACTCCCCCACCACGGAGGCGCCGTTTTCAAACTCCGCCTCCAACTGCACATCCGCCGTGGTAACGGGCAGGACCCGTCCCGTAATGGCCAGGACCTGGCTCATGCGCTCCACGGCGGCGTCGAAGGAGGGCGAAATGCCGTTGAGGGCCGCCAGAAACAGGTTGCCGAAGCTCTGGCCCGCCAGTGAACCCTCTGTAAAGCGGTAGTGCATCAGCTCCCGCATGAGGGGCTCTGTGTTGGCCAAAGCCTCCAGGCAGTTTCGGATGTCTCCCGGAGGCGGCATCCCAAGGTCCTGCCGCAGCATGCCGCTGCCGCCGCCGTCATCCGCCACCGTCACGATGGCGGAGAGGTTTTCCGTGTAAGATTTCAGTCCCCGCAGCATATTGGAAAGCCCGTGCCCGCCGCCAATGGCGACCACCTTGGGCCCGTGGGCTCTGGGGACGCGGTAGGATGTACGCTGATTGCTCATGGGTCCCCTCCCCCGCTCAGCCGCGGCTCATGTCCCGGTGGGACTCCGATACCTGATAGCCCTGCCTGCGGATGAACTCCGCCAGGGCGTGGGCCACCGCCACGGAGCGGTGGTGGCCGCCGGTGCAGCCCACGGCGATGACCAGGCCGGTCTTGCCCTCCTCCGCGTACAGCGGCAGGGAAAAGGCCAGCAGGTCCTCCAGCCGTTTCAGATAGTCCGTGGTCTGGCGGAAGCCCATGACGTAATCGGCCACCGGCTTGTCAAGGCCGGTCTGGGGCCGCAGTTCCTCGATGTAAAAGGGATTGGGCATGAAGCGCACGTCGAACACCAGGTCCGCGTCCAGGGGCAGGCCGTACTTGAAGCCGAAGGAGGTCACGCTGACCGCCATGCTCCCCTGCTCTGTCTCCGTGCCGAAATGGTGCAGCAGCTGGGCCCGCAGCTGGGCCGTGCTGGTGCGGGAGGTATCCACGATGAAATCCGCCCGCTGGCGCACCGGCTCCATCAGTTCCCGCTCCTGCCGCACGGCGTTCTCCAGAGAGTCCGTCCGGTCCGCCAGGGGATGACGCCGCCGGGTCTCCTTGTACCGCTTGATGATGGTCTCCGGAGAGGCTTCCAGGAACAGCATCCGGCAGACGCCGTCCATAGCCTTTAGTTTATCCAGCACGTCGAACAGCTCATCGAAAGAACTGGCAGTGCGGACATCGTAGACCAGGGCCACCCGGTCATACCGGCTGCTGCCGCCCGCGCAGAACTCCGCGAATTTCAGGATCATGGCCGCCGGCATGTTATCCACGATATAAAAGCCCATGTCCTCCAGGAAGGACGCGGCCTTGCTCTTGCCGGCCCCGGAAAGGCCGGAAATAATGAGGATCTCCATACTGCTTCCCGCTTTCTCAGGATTCGATGATCTTGACCTCCGGCTCCAGCCGGACGCCCTTTTCCGCAAATACCCGGTCCTGCACCTGACGGATCAGCTCCGTCACGTCGGCGCAGGTGGCGCCGCCCAGGTTGATGACGAAGCCCGCGTGCTTTTCGCTGACCTGGGCGCCGCCCACGGTCAGGCCCTTCAGCCCGCACTGGTCGATGAGGGTTCCGGCGAAATAACCGGTGGGCCGCTTGAAGGTGCTGCCGGCGCTGGGATATTCCAGGGGCTGGCTGGCCTTGCGGCGGGCCATGAGGGAGCGCATCTTCTCCCGGATCTCATCCTCGTTTCCTTCTGCCAGCCGCAGCACAGCGGACAGCACCACCCCGTCCGGGCGGTCCGACAGCAGGCTGTGACGGTAGCCGAAGTCCATCTCCTCACAGGAAAGGGTCCGAACCCCCTCCTCCGGGAACAGCAGGGTCACGCTCTGGACCACCTGCTTCATCTCCCCGTCGTAGGCCCCGGCGTTCATGCACACGGCCCCTCCCAGAGTACCGGGGATACCGTGGGCGAATTCCAGGCCCGTCAGGCCCTGCTTGCAGGCAAAATCCGCCAGCCGGGTCAGGGACACGCCGGCCTCCGCCCGGATGGTACAGGACTCGGAACCCGGCTCCAGCCGGGACATGGCGGAGGTGTTGACCACCAGCCGGTCCAAACCCTCATCGGGCACCAGCAGATTGGTGCCGTTGCCGATGACCAGAGGCCGGGCGCCGCACTCCTCGGCAAAGCCCAGCAGCAGCACCAGCTGCTCCCCCCGCTCCGGGAAGGCCATGCGCCGGGCCGGCCCGCCGATGCGGAAGGAGGAGTGGCGGCTCATGGGTTCGTCACACTCCACCCGCAGGTCCGGCAGATAATCGGTGATCTGTTTGTCAAGCTGTGTATACCAGTCCATAAAAGGACCTCCTTGCTTTGCTCAGATGGCCCGGCCCAGCATGGCCGCGCCGATGATGCCGGCGTCGTTGCCCAGCTCCGCCCGCAGGATGCGGGGCACCTGGTCCACATGGCGGGCATAGCACTCCCGTGCCACGATCTCCCGCACCGGGTCCAGCAGCAGATGCTCCGGTGCGGCGGCCACGCCGCCGCCCAAGGCCACAGCCTCCGGGTGCAGGATGTTCACCAGGTTGGTCAGGCCGGACGCCAGGTATTCCGCATAGGCCTGGCAGACAGCCAGGGCCGTCTCGTCTCCCTGTTTCGCCGCCTGGAAGGCCGTACGGCCCTCCACGCCGCCATTGGCGGCGGCAATGGCGTGCAGAGCGCTCTCGGGATGCTGCTCCATGGCCTCTTTCGTCTCCCGGATCAGGCCGGTGGCGGAGGCGTAGGCCTCCCAACAGCCCCGGCGGCCACAATTGCAGAGGACGCCGTCCTGCTTGATGACGATGTGGCCCACCTCGCCGCCGGCACCCATACCGGCGTACAGCTTGCCGTTCAGGATCAGGCCGCCGCCCACGCCGGTACCCAGAGTGATGACTGCAAAATGCTTCGTTCCCCGGCCCACACCGCAGCTCCATTCACCTACGGCGGCGCAGTCCGCGTCGTTGCCCAGCAGCACCGGCAGGTCCAGATGCTTCCGGAACAGCGCCTCCAGGGGCACGTTCTTCATGGGGATATTTGCAGTATACAGAATGTCCCCGCCCTTGATGGCGCCGGGGATGCCCATACCAACATAGTCCACGTCCTTCGCTTCCACGCCGCCCCGCTCCATCACGGCGGCGGCCAAATGTGCCAGGGTCTCCGCGAAGGGCTCCGCTCCCTGGAAGTCCAGAGGCGTCCGCTCCACGGCCACGATGGTTCCTTCTTCATTCACAAGGCCGGCCTTCAGATTGGTGCCGCCCACGTCAATACCGATGTACATGTTGTTCCCTCCCAGTCTTCTCTCTATCCGCGTTTATCCGTTTTTGCCGCTGCCCATGTCGGCCCGCAGGTCCACCCGCCGGGCCAGCTCCTGGGCGGCGTTATAGCCGAATTTCCGATGCCGGTTGTTCATGGCTGCCACCTCCACGATGCTGGCCAGGTTCCGGCCAGGCCGCACGGGGATGGTGACAATGGGCACCTGAACGTCCAGAATGTTGGTGAAGTGGTCCTCAATGCCCAGGCGGTCATAGAACTTGGTCTGGTCCCAGGGCTCGAAGTGGACCACCAGATCCAGCTGCGACTCCACTTTGATGGCCCGCATGCCGAACAGCTGCCGCACGTCGATGACGCCGATGCCACGCAGCTCGATATAGTGGCGGATGACCTCCGGCGCCGTGCCAATCAGCTGGTTGGAGATGCGCCGCAGCTCCACCGCGTCGTCCGCCACCAGGCGGTGGCCCCGCATGATCAGTTCAATGGCGGCCTCGCTCTTGCCCACGCCGGAGTCGCCGGTGATCATGACGCCCTCGCCGTAGATATCCAGCAGGACGCCGTGACGGGTGACGCAGGGTGCCAGCGCCCTGTTGAGATACTCAATGGTGTGGCTGGTGAAATCCACGGTGGTCTCCGTGCTGCGCAGCAAGGTCTTTTCATGCTCCTTGGCACTCTCCAGACACTCGGGGAAGCACTCCAGCTCCCGGCTGATGACCAGGGCCGGGATGTCATAGAGAAACAGGTCGTCGAAGCACTTGCGGCGGCTCTCCGATGGAAGGCCCTTCAGATACATATATTCCGCCTTGCCGATCACCTGAATGCGGCGGGGGTCAAAATAATCATAAAAGTCATGGAACTGCAGGCCGGGGCGGTTGACATCCGTGATGGTCAGCAGGGCCGACTCGAAATCGCTGCCCTGGTTCAGGACCTCCAGGCCGAATTCCTTGATAAACGCGGTGATTTTCACTCCGTTTTCATGCATACTGTCTTCCTCGTCTTTCCGCCCGTAATCGGAGCCGGGCCATTCCTGCCAGCCGTGCGAACACCCGGCTGAGCGGTCAAAATATCCGCAGGCGCAGATCTGGTTTCATTATATATGAATTTCTCTGTTTCCGCAACACCTTCCCCCCTCTCCGGCCCGGAAAAATAGGAGCGGCCTCCCACAAAAAAACTTCAATTTTTTTGAAAATTTTGCTTGCATTTTCGAAATAATTCTGTTATTATATCAGACGTGCCTATGAAAGTCGGCATGGAAGTACGCAACAGCAAGGAGGTGCAACGGATGGCAAAGTGCGAGTTCTGCGACAAGGGCGTTACCTTCGGCATTCAGGTTTCCCACTCTCACCGGCGTTCCAATCGTCCCTGGAAGCCCAATGTGAAGCGTGTGAAGGCGATCGTCAACGGTTCCCCCCGCCATGTGTATGTTTGTACCCGGTGTATGCGTTCCGGTAAGGTCACCAGAGCGATCTAACAGTTGGACAAACAAAGATCCCGGACTTCGGTCCGGGATTTCTTTTTGCAGAAATCCCCGGAAGCAGCTGCTTCCGGGGCTCTTTTTATACGCTCAGGGGCCGCTTCTCTGCCAGGGATTCCAGAAAGCGGACCGCACCGCCGTTGGCGGGCTCCACCTCTGTCCGCAGGTTGCTGCCCGGCAGGTGAAATTCCGCTGCCAGGGTCCCGGCGTAGTCTCCGCTCCGGGTCAGGGTCACACCCTTCAAAGATGTCCAGGGAATGGCGGTGAACTCGGCGCTGTACTTCTGCTCCCCTTTTTTCTCCGGCTTGCCGCTGCGCAGCAGCAGAAGCTCCCGGTCATTGTGGAGATACAGCGTCCCGGCGAGCTCCTCCGGCTTGGTCCAGGGGAACCGCCGTCCCGCCCGAAAATCGCTCCAACAGGGCTGGTAGGCATCCAGCTCAAATGCCACGCCCCGGTCCCGCAGGTCCCGCAGTTGGTTGAAAAGCCAGATATCTACCTTCTCCTCCGTCAGTGCCAAGTCCGGGACCAGACCCTTCGGGCAGGTGCTCTCCGACGGCCAGGACTGGCGTACCAGGTCCAGCAGCTTCCAGATGGTGTCCGCGGAAACCGTGTTATAAGGCAGCGTCACCGCCCCTTCCCGGCCGTACAGGGTACAGACGCCCTTCAGCAGCCGCTGGTACAGCCGCACGCCGCCGGTCTCCACGAAGGAGATGCTGGTGGTATCCACCGCCTTCTCCCGGCGGCTCCAGATGCGAATGCCGGTCTCGTCCGCACCCACCACATAATCGTACAGGTCCATGTCCGGCGTGGCTTTCCGCCTCTCAATATCCCTGGGCAGCTTGAACAGCATCCGGTACGTCTCCGGATGCTCCACATAAGGCACAAAGAGAGGCGGCAGCGGATGGTCCTCGTCGATCTCATAGATCCAGGGGCCAAAGGCATCGTATTCTGAAACCCGCACAATTAACCCTTCTTTCTCACATCCAGGTGGTCTCCAGCAGTTCGTCCTTCTTGGCGCGGGTCATCAGCTCCGCCACCACCTCCCGGACTTGCCTGCCGTGGTACAGCACCTCGTAAGCGCAGCGGCAGATAGGCATTTCAACGCCCTCCCGCTCCGCCAGCTGGTGGATGCTCTCGGCGGCGTAGTAGCCTTCCACCACGGCGCCGACCTCCTCCATGGCCTGCTGGACGGTCTTGCCCTGGCCGATCAGGATGCCCGCCCGGTTGTTCCGGGAGTGCATGGAGGTACAGGTGACGATCAGGTCGCCCATGCCCGCCAGGCCGCCAAAGGTACGGCGGGTACCGCCCAGCTGTTCGCCCAGCCGGGTCAGCTCCGCCATGGCCCGGGTCATCAGCAGAGCCTTGGTGTTGTCCTGGAATCCCAGGCCGGTGCAGATGCCGCAGCTCAGAGCCACCACATTTTTCAGCGCCGCCGCCAGCTCCACACCAATGATGTCATAGCTGGTGTAGATGCGGAAATAGTCGTTCATGAAGGCGTCCTGGACAAATCTGGCCGCCGTCCGGTCCGGGCAGGCGGACACGCAGCCGGTGGGCATCCGAATGCCTACTTCCTCTGCATGAGAGGGGCCGGAAAGTGCAACCACTTTACAGATATTTCCCGTCACTTCCTGCAGGACCTGGCTCATGCGCAGGTTGGTGTCCCGCTCGATGCCCTTGGAGACCGTCACCAGGATGGTCTCCGGCCGCAGGTAGGGCGCCATTTTTTTGCCAGTCTCCCGGACGGCGAAGGAGGGCGGCGCGGACACCACCATATCCGCCCCCTCCAGGCAGGATAGGTCGCTGGTGATATGCAGGCTGTCCGGCAGGCCCACACCCTTCAACAGGGGATTCTGCCGGGTTTCCGCCATCTCAGCCGCCTTGGCGGGGTTATGGGACCACAGCCAGGTCTCATGGCCGTTGTCGCAGAGGACCAGGCTCAGGGCCGTGCCCCAGCCGCCGCTGCCAAGCACAACTGCTTTCATAGGGTCTCCTCCCTTTTATGATTTGCGGTGGAGGCTGAACTTGTTCTCCGTACCGCTCAGAAGCCGCTTGATATTAGCCCGGTGCTGCCACACCACCAGTCCGCCGCAGGCAAAGCCCAGGACCACGATGACGGGGTCGGGATAGCAGTACCAGGTGATGAAAGGAAAACTGGCCCCGGCCCACAGGGAGCCCAGGGACACATACCGGGTCAGGATGGTCAGGATCAGGAACCCGCCCCAGACCACCAGGGCAATACGCCAGTCGATCATGATGGCGATGGTGCCGCCGGAGAGGATACCCTTGCCGCCCTTGAAGTGGAACATGCAGGGGAACATATGGCCCAGCAGGCAGAAGAGACCGGCCCAGTATTTCCCCAGTACATACCAGCCGCCGAACAGCCATTGGCCCAGTAAAACCGCAAGGACCGCCTTCAAAACATCCGTCAGGATGACAACCGCAGTCAGAGGACCGCCGAAGGTCCGGTAGAAATTGGTCAGACCCGCGTTGCCGCTGCCGTGGTTCCGCACATCATCCCGCAAAATATACTTGGAGACAATGACCGCGCCGTTGAAGCAACCCAGGAAATAGGATGCCAGGGCGGTGATGACAGCCACCAGTACCAACTGGGCGCCGGTAGGGACCGCCACCAATTCCACGGTGGACCAACTACTCAGAAACGTTGGCATAGCTCAGTCCTCCTTGTCGCCCTTCTGGCGGATGGACAGCACAATGGGCGTGCCTTCCAGGCCGAAGGTATTGCGGATGCAGTTCTCGATATACCGCTGATAGGAGAAGTGGAACAGCCGGGCGTCGTTGCAGAAGATGACGAAATGGGGCGGACGGATGCCCACCTGGGTCATATAGTAGATCTTCAGGCGGCGGCCCTTGTCCGTGGGAGGCTGGACCCGGGTCTGGGCGTCGGCCAGCACGTTGTTCAGCATGCCAGTGGTGATGCGGACACTGGCCTGGTTGGACACGTAGTCGATCAGCTCAAAGAGCTTATCCACCCGCTGGCCGGTCTTGGCGGAGATAAAGAGGATGGGGGCGTAGGGCATATAGGCCAGGCCCTGGCGGACCTCCTCCCGCATGCGGTCCATGGTCTTGCCGTCCTTTTCGATCAGGTCCCACTTGTTCACCACGATGATGCAGGCCTTGCCGGCCTCGTGGGCCAGGCCCGCCACCTTGGTGTCCTGCTCGGTGACGCCCTCGGTGGCGTCGATCATGATGAGGCACACGTCGCTGCGCTCGATGGCCATGGTGGCCCGCAGAACGCTGTATTTCTCGATGTCCTCTTCCACCTTGGACTTCTTTCGGATGCCGGCGGTGTCAATGAACACGAAGCTGCCCTTGTCGTTGGTGAAACGGGAGTCGATGGCGTCCCGGGTGGTGCCCGCCACGTTGG
This sequence comes from uncultured Clostridia bacterium, assembly GCA_945948185.1. Taxonomy (GTDB): domain Bacteria; phylum Bacillota; class Clostridia; order Oscillospirales; family Oscillospiraceae; genus Oscillibacter. The sequence continues at coordinate 58,865 of CAMFAL010000002.1, forward strand.
AGACGATCACCCGCTCTTCCCCCAGAATCTTGTTGACCAGGGAGGATTTACCGGCGTTGGGCTTGCCGATGACGGCCACTTTGATGGCGTCGTCCTCTTCCTGCTCTTCCTCCTCCGGCGGGAAATACTGGACGCAGGCGTCCAACAGGTCGCCGGTGCCATGGCCGTGGACGGCGGAGACAGCGATGGGGTCCCCCAGACCCAGGTTGTAGAACTCATAGAAGTCCGGGTCCACAGTGCCGGTGGAGTCCACCTTGTTCACCGCCAGCACGATGGGCTTGCCGCTGCGCAGCAGCATATTGGCCACCTCCTGGTCAGAGGCGGTGAGGCCCGTCTTGATGTCCGTCAGAAACACGATGACATTTGCGTTGTCGATGGCGATCTGAGCCTGGTCCCGCATGAATTCCAGAATCATATTGTCGGTGCGGGGCTCAATGCCGCCGGTGTCGATGAGGGTGAACTTCCGGCCATTCCACTCCGTTTCTCCGTAGATGCGGTCCCGGGTTACGCCTGGGGTATCCTCCACGATGGAAAGCCGTCTGCCGATCAGCTTGTTGAACAGCATGGATTTACCGACATTGGGCCGTCCAACGATGGCAACGATGGGTTTCATCGGCTCTCACTTCCTTTCTGTTGTTTCATAAATGTCCAGTATATATTATACCCGCCAAAGGGCGGGATAGCAAGACAAAAAGCAAGGAGGGAAGAATCCTTCTTCCCTCCTAAAGCAAGCATGCAAATCCTTATTTCGCGACGACGGACTTGACAACCTTGACCTCGCGGCCGTTGTAGTTACCGCACTCCTGGCACATTCTGTGAGGCAGGTGCAGCGCACCGCATTTCGGGCATGCGACGAGACCGGGAGCCTCCAGCTTCCAAACGGAGCTGCGGCGCTTGTCGCGTCTTGCTTTGGATACTTTTCCCTTAGGTACTGCCATTGTGACACCTCCTTGATCTTTCAAAGGCGCGGGAGTGTGGCCCGTCCTTATTGTACTTTATTTGTTCTCCAAAAGCTTTGCCAGGGCTGCGAGCCGGGGGTCCACTTCCTTCTTGCAGGAGCATGGCCCCAGATTCAGGTCGGCACCGCACCGGGGACACAGTCCCTTGCAATCTTCCGAACACAATGTTTTTGTGTCCATCTCCAGGATGAACGCCGTGCGGGCCAGGTCACCCGCATCCACCTTTCCCTCCTCCAGCAGGACGATCTCGTCGTTGTCCTCATTCTGGAGTTCCTCCGCCAGCATGCAGCGGAAGGGGACTTCCTTTTCCTGCGAAAACTCTTTTCCGCAGCGGTCACAGACCGCGTCCAGAACAGAACTGGCGGTCAGCTCCAACCACAGAACGTCTGCGGTGTTCCGGATCTCTCCCTTCACCGCCACAGGGCGGCTGATGGGATACCGGCCGGCAAACTCCACATCGGACAGGTCCAGCTCAAACTGTAAATCCAGGGTCTTGCCCGGGGTTCGCAGGATGGGTCTTACATCGATCAGCATAACATACCTCGCAATGACACGGTTAGTATTATAAAGGCTGGCGGTCCCGTTGTCAAACATTTTTTTCAAATTTCCGCCAGTTTTTTCACTGGTCCCTCTCCCGGTCCAGATGCTTACCCTCCAGGTCGATGCCCAGGATGCTGTTGCGGAAGCCCTTCTGCAAAACTTCCGCCGTGGTGATCTGGTAGCTGTCCTTGGGCCAGCGCTCTGCCCAGCCCTGGCGGAGCATCCCCGCCAGCCGTCCGCACAGGAGGTCCGGCTGGTCCAGCAGCATAGGCGAGAGGAAGCTGACGATGACCTGCTTCTCCTCCACCCGGACAGCGCCGCGGTTCCAGAAAGCCCGGCGCTTCCAGGCCGCCTCCAGGGCGTCCAGAATGTCGTTTGCCAGAGCCTCCAGGGCTGTCAGGTCCCCCTCTGTCTCCGCCACCGCCCGGGCGTAAAGCGGACCGAAGCGCTCCTCATACTCCCGCAGGGCCTTGGCGTATTCGTTCCGCCGGAACCGGGGCAGCCAGTCCTTGGCCTCCCAGACGGCGGCGCACAGGTCATCAATCCTCATGGCTCTCCTCTCCAACCTCCGCATCCGGCTCCTCGTCGGACCAGGTGCTGGGGTCATCCTTGTGTTTCGCACCGTATTGATAGGCACTCCACTCCCGCCACAGCAGCCATCCGCCGATGACGGCGAATACCACGCCGCCTCCGATGCCGACGGCCGGAGAGTCCGAGGTCCCCCGGATCACGTTGAAAAACAACTGGGCCGCCAGGTACAGCAGGTAGCCTCCCGCCAGCACCCAGACGTAATTGACCTTGCCGGTCTTCTTGTTGCTGCCCATAAAAAGCGTCTCCTTACCAACTCAAAATATTCCCCCGCCCTTTACAAGTGGGCGGCAAACGGGTATGATAATGCCAAACTCGGAACTTGTCACAGGAGGGTCATCATGCGAGAATTCACCATCGGGAAAAACGACGCCGGGCAGCGGCTGGACCGCTTTGTGTCCAAGAACCTGCCCCTGCTCCCTCCCGCCCTGCTGCAGAAATACATCCGCCTCAAGCGTATCAAGGTCAACGGAAAGGGCTCCAAGCGGGATGCCCGCCTCAATGCCGGCGATATTTTACAATTATATATCAACGACGAGTTCTTTGACAAGCCCAATGAGGAAAATCTCTTTCTCACCGTGTTCAAGCCCCAGTTGACTATCGTCTACGAGGACGAAAACCTGCTTTTGGTGGACAAGCGCCCCGGCCTGGTGGTCCACGCCGACGAGACGGAGAAGGTCAACACCCTCATCAACCATATCCAGGCCTATCTCTATCAAAAGAAGGAATGGAACCCCAAGTGGGAGAATGCTTTCACCCCGGCTCTGTGCAACCGCATTGACCGGAACACCGGAGGCATCGTCATTGCCGCCAAGAACGCCGAGACTCTGCGGATCATCAACGAGAAGATTCGGGACCACGAGCTGGAAAAGAGCTACCTCTGCGTCACCGTGGGCCATCCCCGGCCCGCGGAGGGAAAGATCGAGGGCTTTTTGCTGAAGGACGAGGCCAAAAAGCTGGTGTCCTTCTATCACCGTCCCGTCCCTGGCGGCAAGACCGCCGTTACCCTCTATAAATCCCTGGAAAACCGGGGAGAATTATCTCTGGTGGAATGCCGCCTGCTGACCGGCCGGACCCATCAGATCCGTGTCTCCATGGCGGAAATCGGCTGTCCCCTGCTGGGGGACGGCAAGTACGGCCGGGGCGACGTGAACAAGCGGTATCACGAGACCCGCCAGGCCCTCTATTCCTACAAGCTGCACTTCGATTTTTCCACCGACGCGGGGATGCTGAACTACCTGCGGGGCAAGACTTTCACCGTGGAGGACGTTCCCTTCCGGGAGAAATATTTTTCCCATGAGAAAAAAGGGTAATTCCCTTGACATTTGGGGGTACTTCCTATATAGTTCAAATTGCTGAATTTCGACGAAAAAGGTCCCCCCTTGACAGAGAAAAGAGGCGCATCGTTTTTACAGAAAATACACAGGAAATGGGGGAGGATACATGTCCAAAGAGTTGATTCGCCTGCGGGATGTCTGCATGGCCTTCGACGACGAGCTGGTTCTCGATCACTTAAATCTGTATTTTAATGACAAAGAATTCCTCACACTGCTAGGGCCCAGTGGGTGCGGCAAGACCACCACACTGCGGATTATCGGCGGCTTCGTGACACCTACGTCCGGAGACGTCCTCTTTGACGGTGTGAGGATTAATGACGTTCCGCCCTATCAGCGGCAGATCAATACCGTTTTTCAGAAATACGCCCTGTTTCCGCACCTGAACGTCTATGAAAATATTGCGTTCGGCCTGCGGATGCAGCGGCGGCCGGACCCCAATGACCCCACCGGAAAGCGGAAGGTAAAAATTCCCGAGGAGGAGATCGACCAGCGGGTCATGGAAATGCTGGAGGTCATCAGCCTCAAGGGCTTTGAGCACCGCAAGCCCGACGCCCTCTCCGGCGGCCAGCAGCAGCGTGTGGCCATTGCCCGCGCTCTGGTCAACAAGCCCAAGGTCCTGCTGCTGGACGAGCCTCTGGCGGCCCTGGACCTGAAGCTGCGGAAGGATATGCAGATCGAGCTGAAGCGCATCCAGCAGCAGGTGGGCATCACCTTTATCTACGTGACCCACGATCAGGAAGAGGCGCTCACCATGTCCGACACCATCGTGGTCATGGACAAGGGCACCATCCAGCAGATCGGCACCCCCGAGGACATCTACAACGAGCCCAAGAACGCCTTCGTGGCGGACTTCATCGGCGAGTCCAACATCATCGACGGCGTCATGCTCCAGGACAATCTGGTGCAGATGTACGGCAAGAAGTTCCCCTGCCTGGACGGCGGCTTTGCCGAAAACGAGCCGGTGGATGTGGTTATCCGGCCTGAGGACATCGACATTGTCCCCGTGGAGCAGGGCCAGCTGACCGGTGTCGTCACCAGCGTCACCTTCAAGGGAATGCAGTATGACATCATCGTGGACTTCAAGGGCTTCAAATGGCTCATTCAGACCACAGACCATTGCCCCGAGGGCTCCCGCATCGGCATCAAGATCGACCCCGACGGCATCCATGTCATGAAAAAGAGTCAGTACTCCGGAATGTTCGGCGACTACTCCTCCTTCTCCGAGGAATATGACGAACTGGACGACGCCAGCCTGGAGCTGGACGAGGAGGAGAGCGGGGATGAGGAATAAGCTGCCCTTGCTGTCCATCCCCTATGTGGTCTGGATGGCGCTGTTCGTGGTGGCCCCCATCATCATGGTGGTCATTTACGCCTTCTCCTCCGCCGCCGGCGGCTTCACCCTGGCCAACTTCGCCCGCATGGGCACCTACACCGTGGTGTTCACCCGGTCCTTCAAGCTGGCCCTGATCGCCACGGCCATCTGCCTGCTGGTCGGCTATCCCGTGTCCTACATGATGAGCAAGGAGGGTCCCCGGTTCCAGCGCATCGCTATGGTGCTCATCATGCTGCCCATGTGGATGAACTTCCTGCTGCGGACCTACTCCTGGATGGCCATTCTGGAGAACAACGGCCTGCTGAACCAGCTGTTCCAGAAGATCGGCCTCATCTCCCTTTACAACAACATCTTCGGCACGGACCTCACCTTTTTTCGCATGATCAACACCCAGGGGGCCGTGGTGCTGGGCATGGTGTACAACTACCTGCCCTTTATGATCCTGCCTATCTACTCCGTCATCGTAAAGCTGGACCACTCCCTGATTGAGGCGGCACGGGACCTGGGTGCCAACTCCTTCAACGTGTTCCGCCGGGTTATTCTGCCCCTGTCCCTGCCCGGCGTGCTGTCCGGTATCACCATGGTGTTCGTTCCCTCCGTCTCCACCTTCGCCATCAGCAAGATGCTGGGCGGCGGCACGGAGATGCTGCTGGGCGACCTGATCGAGCAGCAGTATATGGGCGGCGCCTACAATCCTCAGCTGGGCGCGGCCATCTCCTTGGTGATGATGGTCATTGTGGTGGTCTGTATGTGGGTCATGAACCGCTTCGGCGAGGGTGAAGAACAGGCGGTGATGATGTGAAGAAGAACAATTCCTTCCTGAACCGTCTGTTCATGGTTCTGGTGTTCGTATTTTTATACGCGCCCATTTTCCTGCTGATCATCTTCTCCTTCAACGCCGGCAACAGCAACATGGTGTGGAAGGGCTTCTCCCTGGCCTGGTACGCCAAGCTGTTCCGCAACCGTCTCATCATGCAGAGCGTGTACACCACCCTGCTGGTCTCCCTGCTGGCCACGGTGATTGCCACCTTTGCCGGCACCTTCGCCGCCATCGGCTTCTACGCCATGCGCCGCAAGGTCCGGGAGCCCCTGATGACCGTCAACAACATCCCCATGATGAACGCCGATATTGTCACCGGCGTCTCCATGTGCCTACTGTTCGTGGCCTTCTTCAACGGCTGGGGCAGCTTTGCCGCCTGGTTCAACTCCCTGGGGCTGTTCCGCCTGCCCACCCGGCTGACCATGGGCTTCGGCACCCTGCTGATCGCCCATATCACCTTCAACATCCCCTATGTGATCCTGTCCGTGGGCCCCAAGCTGCGGCAGATGGACAAGAATCTGGTAGACGCCGCCATGGACCTGGGCTGCACCTGGATGCAGGCCTTCTGGAAGGTCATTCTACCGGAGATCAAGCCCGGTATCGTCTCCGGTGCCCTGACAGCCTTCACCATGAGTATCGACGACTTCGTCATCAGCTACTTCACCGCCGGCTCCTCCGCCTCCACCCTGGCCATGACCATTTACGGCATGACCAAAAAGAAGGTGACCCCGGAGATCAACGCCATTTCCACCCTGCTGTTCGTGACGGTGCTGATCCTGCTGGCGATCGTCAACATCCGGGAGGCCCGGCAGGAGCGAAAACGCGCCGCGGAGCTGCGCCGGAGCTGAACTGCGGTTTCACGGCCCTGTGCCTTGAAATAAGAAATTCACAAAAACACTGGAGGAATGATCAATTGAAAAAGACACTTGCCCTTGCCATGATGATGGTGACCATCCTGACCCTCACCGCCTGCGGCGGAAGCAGCGGCAGCGAAAGCAAAGACCGGGTCGTCAACGTGTGCAGCTGGGGTGAATACATTGATGAAGATTTGATTTATCAATTTGAGGACGAGACCGGCATCAAGGTCAACTACCAGACCGCCGAAAGCAACGAAGCCCTCTACTCCCTGCTGAAAACCGGCGCTGGTGACTATGATGTCATCGTTCCCTCTGACTATATGATCGGCCGTCTGATCGCCGAGGACATGCTGGCGGAGCTGAACTACGACAACATCCCTAACTATGCCAAGATCGACGACCGCTACAAGGGTCTGAGTTATGACCCTGACAACAAGTACACGGTCCCCTACACCTGGGGCACCCTGGGCATCATCTACAACACCACCATGGTGGACGAGGAGATCACCAGCTGGGACGCCATGTTTGACGAGAAATACGCCGGACAGGTCCTGATGATCCGCAACTCCCGGGACGCCCTGGCCGCCGGCCTTCTGGACCTGGGCTATGACATCAACACCACCGACGAGGCCCAGATCCGCGAAGCCTATGAGCTTCTGGCCGAGGCCAAGAGCAAGGGTGTGTACCAGTCCTTCGTTATGGATGAGATCTTCGGCAAGATGGAGGGCGGCAACGCTGCCATTGCCATGTATTATGCCGGCGACTATCTGACCATGCTGGAAAACAATGAGGACCTGGCCTATGTGGTGCCCGAGGAGGGCTCCAACTGGTTTGTGGACGCCATGTGCGTGCTGAAGAACGCCCAGCACAAGGACGAGGCCGAGGCCTGGATTAACTTCATTGCAGGCACCGACGCCAACCTGGCCAACATGGACTATATCTGGTACGCCTCCCCCAATACCGAGGCACTGGAACAGTATCCCGCCTACTATGAGGAGACCTACGGCGAAGAACTGGACCCGGAGCTCTATGAGATCATGGCCGCTCCCGGCGATGTTCTGGACCGCTGCACTCTGTACGAGAACCTGCCCGCCGAGACCCTGACACTGTACAACGACCTCTGGACGGAGCTGGGCATTTAACGATGCCAACAAGACCGGCACCAATTGGTGCCGGTCTTACTCTTGCCAAAGGGCGAAAAAACGAGTACACTATCCCCGATATCATTCAACACAAAAGGAGGACTTCCCTATGATCCTGATCGGAACCAAATGCCAGCTGGAGCAGACCGTCACGGAGGAGCTGACTGCCGCCGCTGTTGGCTCCGGCCTGCTGAACGTCTTTGGCACCCCCTACATGATCGGCCTGATGGAAAACGCCGCCCAGACCGCCCTCCAGAACTTCCTGGAGGAGGGCCAGGGCAGCGTGGGCACCCACCTGGACATTCAGCACACCGCCCCCACCCCCGTGGACATGAAGGTCTTTGTGGAGGCCGAGATCGTCTCCGTCTCTGAAAACGGCAAAATGGTCGACTTCCAGGTGAAGGCCTGGGACGAAAAGGGCCCCATTGGCCAGGGCACCCACACCCGCGCCATCATCAACAACGAGCGCTTCCTCGCCAAGTGCAACGCCAAGCTGGATAAGTAAGCTGCAAAAAATCCCGGAGTTTCGAAGAACTCCGGGATTTCAGCTTGTCAAAGAACCTCGCCGGTGGCGAGGTTCTTCTGGTATAATAGGAG
>CAMFAL010000003.1 GCA_945948185.1 uncultured Clostridia bacterium
AATCTAAGGATTTCTACAAGGTTTCTCTTTGTAGCAACACTATTGTCTCCACATGCCTGGTCCCCGGGAACATATCCACAGCCACAGCACGCACTGCCTTATAACCAAGATTCTCAAAAATCTTAATGTCTCTGCCCAGGGTGGCGGGGTCGCAGGAGACGTACACCACCCGATTCGGTCTCATCCCTGCCACAGAGGCAATTACCTCGGGAGCCAGTCCCTTCCGGGGCGGGTCCACAGTGATGACGTCAGGCCGCAGGCCCTCTCCTTCCAGCTTCGCCGCAATGTCCGCCGCGTCTCCGCAGAAGAACTCCGCATTTCCGATGCCATTCCGGGCAGCGTTCTCCTTGGCGTCCTCAATGGCAGGCGGCACGATCTCCGCGCCGATGGCCCGCTTCGCCTGCTTGGCAAGACACAGGGTGATCGTGCCGGTGCCGCAGTACAGGTCCAGCACCGTCTCCTCCCCCGTCAGCCCGGCAAACTCCAGGGCCTTTCCGTACAGCACCTCCGCCTGATCCCGGTTCACCTGGTAGAAGGAGGGGACAGACAACTTGAAGGTCAGGCCGCAAAGGGTGTCCATCAGGAAATCCTGGCCCCAGATGGTGCGGTACTTATCCCCCAGAATCACATTGCTCTTGGCGGTATTGGTGTTCAGTACCACACCCACGGTCCTGGGTGCCGCCGCCCGGATAAATGCCGCCAGCTCCGGCTCCCGGGGGAACTGCTTGCCGTTGGCGATGACGCAGCAGAGGCTTTCTCCCTTTTTGTTTACCCGGACGTAGATGTGCCGCACCAGGCCCTTGCCGGTGCGCTCGTCATAGGCGGAGACGTTGTACCGCTTCATCCAGTCCCCCACGGCCTTGGCCGTCTTGTCGGAAACCTCCGACTGGATCAGGCAGCGGTCGATGGGCACCACCTTGTGGGTCCGGGCCTGGAAAAAGCCGATGGCCCCGTCTGCCCCCACGGGATACTGGCTCTTGTTGCGGTAATGGGCAGGGTCCTTGGCCCCCAGGATCTCCTCCACCTGGAGGTCGGTCCCGCCCAGACGGGTCAGGGCGTCCTGAACCCGCTGACGCTTGGCCCACAGCTCCTCGGCGTAGCTCATGTGCTGGAAGTCACAGCCGCCGCATTTTCCGAAATAGGGACACTCCGGCTTTGCCCGCTCCGTGGAGGGATTTTTGATTTTGACGATCTTCCCGGCGGCGCAAGTCTTCATGACCTTTGTGATCTTCAGGTCGATGGTCTCACCCCGGATAGCCTGAGGCACGAAGACCACGGCGCCCTCCAGGCGCACGATGCCCAGGCCCTCGCTGGAGTAGCCCTCCACAGTGCCGGTATAGATGTGATTTTCAAGCAGTTTTTCCATAACAACCTCGGTGGGACGGATTTTTGTGCGAAGCTCCTTTTATGCCTCCCACTTCTCCAGCAGTTGCCGCAGTTGGTCGGCAAACCGTGCCAAGCTCTTGTTGTCCCGGCCCTTGGAGCGCTTGATGCTCTCCATAAGCATGTTGCCCACAGCCACCAGCCGCTCGTAGGCGGAGGAGGTGCGGACGCCGGTGACGGCGGACTTGATCTTCCGCTCCGGCAGGTAACCAGGCTCCAGCACCTTGTCGGCGATCAGGTCGTAGACCTCAGTGTACTGAGGCGCATGGGCGGTGAAGCCCAGGTTAGTGATACTCTGGGCAAAGAAGGGCGCCACCTCCCGGTCACCGTGGACCACGAAGACGTGCTGGGGCTTGGGCGCCTTGAAATTCTGAATCCAGGCCAGCAGGTGATCCCGGTCGGCATGGGAGCTGAGGCCCTTGAAATTCACGATCTGGGCGTTGACGGCGATCTCCTCACCGAAGAGTTTGACACTCTTGGCCCCCTCCAGCAGGGTCCGGCCCAGAGTGCCCTCCCCCTGGTAGCCCACGAACACCACAGAGCTCTCCTTCCGCCACAGGTTGTGCTTCAGATGGTGGCGGATACGGCCCGCGTCACACATACCGGATGCGGAGATGATCACCTTGGGGGTGGGATCCATATTCAGCAGCTTGGATTCCTCGCTGGTCTCCGTCATGCGCAGGTTGGTAAAGTTGAACATGTGGGTGCCGTCCTGCACCAGAGCCAGGGCGTCCTCGTCCAGATAGCCGCGGAGGTCTCCCACAAAAATGGTGGTAGCCTTCTTGGCCAGGGGGGAGTCGATATACACCGGGAAGTCCGGGTTGCTCTTCACCAGGCCTGCGTCCTTGATCTCCCGGATGAAGTACAGCAGCTCCTGGGTACGGCCCACGGCAAAGGAGGGGATCACCACGTTGCCGCCCCGGCCGATGGTCTCGTCAATGATCCTGGCCAGGTCATCGGTATAACTCCAGACCTCCGTGTGGTTGCGGTCGCCGTAGGTGGATTCCATAACCACATAGTCGGCGCCGTCCAGATAGGTCGGGTCCCGAATGATGGGCTGCTTGATGTTGCCCAGGTCACCGGAGAACACCAGATTCTTAGTAACGCCGTCTTCCGTGGCGTGAACGATGATGCTGGCGCTGCCCAGCAGGTGTCCCGCGTCCACGAACTCCACCGTGACGCCCTCGCACAGGGGCACCGCCTGGCCGTACTCGCAGGTGGTAACGAACTCCCGCACCCGGGCCGCGTCCTCAATGGTATAGAGGGGCTCAACCTTGGGAGCACCGGATCGCTCCGCCTTGCGGTTCTTCCACTCGGCGTCCGACTCCTGGATATGGGCGGAGTCCATCAGCATGATATCCAGCAGGTCCGCCGTCAGCCGGGTGGTCACAATACGGCCCTGGAAACCCTGCTTGATGAGCATGGGCACCCGGCCGGAATGGTCGATATGAGCATGGGTGATGAGCACATAGTCAATGCTGCCCGCCGCAAAAGGCAGGGCCTCATTGTCCACCTCGTCTCTTCCCTGCTGCAGACCGCAGTCCACCAGGATACGCTTGCCGCCTACCTCCAGGCAGTGGCAGCTGCCGGTGACACACTGATCGGCTCCGTAAAAACTGAGCTTCATACGCGGGACCTCCTTCAGATATTCGATATAGATATTATAGCACGTTCTTTGAAAAAGTACAACGGAAAAGCACATCCCATCCGCCGGAGCACATTGTAACCGCTTTGTTCTTGTTTTCCACTCCGCTTTTCGGTATGCTGGAAAGACGGAAGAGGTGATTGTATGGCGCCCCGCACCCTGCTGATTCCGTCCCTGCTGGACGACTGGTTCCCCCTGCTGCAATACGCCTTCGCGTCAGACCGCTGGGTTCCGGTACTGCTGACAGAAAACGGACCGCATCTGGCCCACCTGGGCCTGCGGTACATCCATAGCGACATGTGCTATCCTGCCCATCTGGTGGCGGGACAGGTGCTGGCGGCCCTGGGTTCCGGGAAATACGACGTTGCCCGCTGCGGCGTCCTCATCGGACAGGCGGGGGACGAGTGCCGGGGTTCCTGCTTCATCCGCCTGATGCGGGGTGTCCTGGACCGGGCGGGGTATTCGCAGGTGGCCCTGGTGTCCCTGAATGTCCGGGACATTGACCGGGAAAACGGCCTGTCCATCCGCCCGTCCATGGTCTGGCAGGCCCTGGCCGCCGCCGTGTGGGGTGACGCCTTGGCCATCCTTCGGGACCAGACCAGGCCTTTTGAGGCCGTTCCCGGTTCAGCGGAAGCTCTGTGGCGGGAGTGGATGGAGACCCTGGGAAGGGAACTGCAAAGAGGAAAGTCCCTGTCCCGTCGGGCCATCCTTGCCCGGTGCCAGGAGATGGCGGACAGCTTCCGCCGCCTGGATACCGTGGAACGGGATGTGCAGACCGTTGCTATTGTGGGCGAGATCTACACCCGGAACTGCCGCCTGGGCAACTGGGACCTGAAGCGCTATCTGGCAGCGGAGCATGTCCGCATCTGCGCCGGGGGCCTGACCTGGCATGCGCTTTACTATATGGACTCCCATGCCCTGAAAGGCCCCGCCGTTCAGCGGGCTTTCTACCGGATCGTACGGAGCTATACCGCCGCGGTCCAGCGGGAGCTGGTGGACATTCTCCGCCATGCCGGGTTCATCACCCTGCCGCCTCTCCCGGAGCTGAAGCAGCAGGGCCGTGGCTTTGCCCCGCTGAACGTCACGGTGGCGGACGGCTGGCTGGTGGCCGCCGAGATCGTGGGCTGGGCTGGGCAGGGCGTCCGCAAGGTCCTCTGCATCCAACCCTTCGCCTGCCTGCCGGGACACATTTTCGGCAAGGGACAGTATGCCGCCCTCCAGCGGAAGCTGCCGGGGACCCGACTGGTCAGCGTGGACTACGACGCCAGTACCGGCGAAGGCACGGTCCAGAGCCGTGTCCGGATGCTCCTGGACGAGGAGCTGTAAAAAGGACGCCGACATGATATCCTGTTAGGCCTTCATCACCGAGGCCGCCCCGTGAGGGCGGTCTTTTTATGTCCCCGATTGTGAACTTTTTTCGCAGGTGCCTGATTTTCTTTGCATTTTCCGCCAGTTTGTGATATGCTATCATAGCTTTATTATGGATATACTGAAATCCTGACGCATACAGGATCAGAAAGGATGTTTCAAATATCATGGGTCTGTTGAAAACACTGTTTGGCGATTCCAGTTCCCGGGAGTTGAAGTCCATCTACCCCATCGTGGACAAGATCGACGCCATGGCCGACGAGTACAAAGCCATGACCGACGCCCAGCTCCAGGCAAAGACCGCCGAATTTAAGGAGCGTCTTGCGAATGGTGAGACGCTGGACGATATCCTGCCGGAGGCCTTTGCCACCGTGCGGGAGGCCGCTGACCGCGTACTGGGCATGCGCCCCTACCGGGTCCAGCTGGTGGGCGGCATCGTGCTGCACCAGGGCCGTATCGCCGAGATGAAGACCGGTGAGGGCAAGACCCTGGTGGCCACCCTGCCCGCCTATCTGAACGCTCTGACTGGCCGGGGCGTCCATATCGTCACCGTCAACGACTATCTGGCCAAGCGTGACTCCGAGTGGATGGGCAAGGTCCACCGCTTTCTGGGACTGAAGGTGGGCCTGATCGTTCACGGTCTCACCAGCAAGGAGCGCCAGGAGGCCTACGCCGCCGACGTAACCTACGGCACCAACAACGAGATGGGCTTCGACTACCTCCGCGACAATATGTGCATCTACTCCAGCGAGCTGGTGCAGCGGGGCCACGCCTTCGCCATCGTGGACGAAGTGGACTCCATCCTGATCGATGAGGCCCGTACTCCCCTGATCATCTCCGGCCAGGGTGAAAAATCCACCCAGATGTACGACATGGCCGAGATGTTCGTCTCCCGTCTGAAAAAGCGTGTTGTGGTCCAGGTGGATGACAAGGAGGAAGAGGACACCTCCCTCGACGCCGACTACATCGTGGACGAGAAGGCCAAGTCCGCTACCCTCACCGCCCGGGGCATTGCCAAGGCGGAGGAGTTCTTCCATGTGGAAAACCTGTCCGATCCCAGCAACGCCACGCTGAACCACCACATCAACCAGGCCCTGAAGGCCCACGGCACCATGAAGCGGGACACCGACTACGTGGTGAAGGACGGCGAGGTCATCATCGTGGACGAGTTCACAGGCCGTCTCATGTTCGGCCGCCGCTACTCCAACGGCCTGCACCAGGCCATCGAGGCCAAGGAACACGTCAGCGTCCGCAGCGAGAACAAGACCCTGGCCACCATCACCTTCCAGAACTATTTCCGCCTGTACGACAAGCTGTCCGGTATGACCGGTACCGCCATGACGGAGCAGGAGGAGTTCGGCACCATCTACAACCTGGACATCGTGGAGATTCCCACCAACCGCCCCAACCAGCGTCAGGACCACCACGACGTGGTGTACAAGACTGAGGACGGCAAGTTCCGGGCGGTCATCCAGCAGGTGAAAGAGTGCCACGCCAAGGGCCAGCCCGTTCTGGTTGGCACTGTGTCCATTGAAAAGAACGAACTGCTCAGCAAACTGCTGGCCCGGGAGGGCATCAGCCATAACCTTTTGAACGCCAAGAACCACGAGAAGGAAGCTGAGATCGTGGCCCAGGCCGGTAAGTTCGGTGCCGTCACCGTGGCCACCAACATGGCCGGCCGTGGTACGGATATCATGCTGGGCGGCAATGCCGAGTATCTGGCCAAGGCCGACCTGGTGAAGGCGGGCTACTCCGAAGAGGTCATCGTGGACGCCACCGGCTATGCCGACACCGATAACCAGGATATTCTGGACGCACGGAAGCTCTTTGCGGAACGGATGGCTTACCACAAAGCCATCATCTCCCAGGAGGCCGAAAAGGTCCGTGCCGCCGGCGGCCTGTTCATCATTGGCACCGAGCGCCATGAGTCCCGCCGGATTGACAACCAGCTGCGTGGCCGTGCCGGCCGTCAGGGCGACCCCGGCGAAACCCGGTTCTATATCTCCCTGGAGGACGACCTGATGCGTCTCTTCGGCGGCGAACGCATCAACAACATGATGGAGAAGTTCGACCTGGACGAGGACACTCCCATCGAGAACAAGATGCTGACCAAGGCCATTGAGAACGCCCAGACCACCGTGGAGAGCCGGAACTTCCAGTCCCGTAAGTCCGTTCTGGAATACGACGACGTCATGAACAAGCAGCGCGAGATCATCTATGCCCAGCGCCGCCAGGTGCTGGACGGCATGGATATCAAGGAGACCGTGCTGAACATGATGCACACCTCCATCTCCAATCATGTGGCCCTGGCCTTCGGCGAAAGCCAGCACCTGGACGCCGCCGGCTACCGGGATATGATGCGGGGTCTGGAGGGCATCTACTTCCTGCCCAGCGCCGTCTGCATCCCCGAATCTGAAATTTCCGGCAAGACCCAGGAGGAATTCACAGACCTGTTTATCCAGGCCGCTGAAAAGACCTACGAGGCTAAGGAGGCCGAGATTACCAGTCCCATCATGCGGGAGCTGGAGCGGGTTATCATGCTGCGTGTGGTGGATGAGTACTGGATGGACCACATCAGCGCCATGGACGATCTGAAGCAGGGCGTCCGTCTGCAGTCCTGGGGCAACAACAACCCCGTGGATGTCTATAAGCGGGAGTCTCTGGAGATGTTCGAAGAAATGATCTCCGCCATCCAGGACGAGACCGTCCGCCGCCTGTACTCCGTCCGTCTGAAGAAGGACGAGGAGGTCAAGCGTGAGCGGGTCGCCAAGGGCATGGTGGAGAACGTGGGCGGCGACGGCACCACGCCGAAGAAGCAGCCCGTGAAAAAGACCGCGAAGATCGGCCGCAACGATCCTTGCCCCTGCGGCAGCGGGTTGAAGTGGAAGAAGTGCACCTGCAAAGAGTACCATGAATAAAGAGGGGACTTCGTCCCCCCTTTAGATTCCCCCTCACCAGTGATATCGGTCACTGGTGTGTGCGCCCCAAGGGCGCACAGGTCGGGGTATTTTCGCCACGTACACACCGCGGCGAAAATGATTAAATGTCCTTGATTTGCCTCTGGTAAATCAACTGGGGAAACCAACGGTTTCCCCTAGTCCTCTTCCTCATCCAATCACGTCCCCTGTTCTCCTGCCGGAGGGCAGGGGGCGCTTTGCTACCAGAAAGGAGTTTCCCATGAAAGAAAGCGATAATATATTAGTGCTCCTCCAGGATATCAAAGACATGCTGATGGGCTTGGCTATACTGATCGTTGGCGGATTCATTCTCGTGTGTGGCGGAATTGCGTTTCTCCTAGGGCTTATCTTGATGGTCGCCGGTGCAGGCTTTGTCTGGCAGGGCTGGCACAATCATAAAACTGCGAAAAAGCAAGACTGAACGGAGGTCTCTATGTCCTTTGACATTCACGAACAAAACGGCCTTGTCTGGCTGTCCTCTCCCCTGCTCTCCGGCATCCACCACGGGTTTTCCACACGGCAGGGCGGTGTCTCCGCCGCTCCCTGGGATTCTCTGAACCTGGGTGTGGGCCGTGGCGACGACCCCGCCGCCGTAGCGGAGAACTACCGCCGCTTCTGCGGCGCTGTCGGCGCGGACGAAAAGCGGGTGGTCCTCAGCAAGCAGGTCCATGAGACCACGGTCCGGGTCTGCACCGCTGATGAGGCCGGGAAGGGCCTGTGGTCCTCCCGGGACTACACTGCCGATGCCCTCATCACCAACGAGCCGAACCTGCCGCTGGTGGTCTTTTCCGCCGACTGCGGCATCATTCTGCTGTACGATTCCCTCCAAAAGGCCATAGGCGCCATCCACGCCGGGTGGCGTGGATGCGCCGCCGGAATTGTGAAAAAAACAGTGGAGGCCATGGTGGCGGAATACGGCTCAAAACCGGAAAACATACTGGCCGCCATCGGCCCCTGCATCGGCCAGTGCTGCTTTGAAACCGACGGTGACGTGCCCGCCGCCATGGAGGCCGCTCTGGGCGATGACGCGGCCCCCTTTGTGGAACGCCGGGGGGCCAAGTACCACGTGGATCTGGCGGGTCTCAACCGCCAATGGCTGCTGCGGGCCGGCCTGACGCCGGACCATATCGACACCTGCTGTCTCTGTACCGCCTGCCGCCCCGACCTGTTCTGGTCCCACCGGAAGATGGGCGAAGCCCGGGGCGCTCAGATAGCTATGATCTCCCTGTGTGAGGATAGTTCTCTATGAAACGACAACTGCTGAAAATATTCTGCCTTCTGCTGCCGGTTCTGCTGCTGACCGGCTGCTGGCAGGAAGAGCCGCCTCCCTCTGGAGACGGCGAACTGCTCCAGTCCGACCAGCAGGAAACGGAGTCCTCCGACTCCCGGGTGATCCTGCCGGAACTGTTCTCCCTGCCCTATGCGCCGGAACTGACCCTTGACCCCGTTACCTGTCCCGACGGAATGCAGCAGGTTGTGTCCTCCCTGATCTGCGAGGGGCTGTTCCGCCTGGGAACTGATCTGGAGCCGGAACCCTGCCTCTGCCAGAGCTACACCTATGACGACGCTTCGTACACCTACGTCTTTACCCTGCGGAGCGGCGTCACCTTCTCCGACGGCACGCCTGTAACCTCTGCCGACGTGAAAGCCACGCTGGACCGCGCCAGGAAATCGGAGCGCTACGGTGCCCGTCTCTCCGCTATCTCCGAGCTCATTGCCGGGGACGGCGCCGTGACGGTAGTCCTCTCCGCCCCCAACACCGGCCTCCCTGCCCTGCTGGACGTTCCCATTATCAAGGCGGGCACAGAGGCTGCCCCCATCGGCACCGGTCC
Organism: uncultured Clostridia bacterium; assembly: GCA_945948185.1. Classification (GTDB taxonomy): domain Bacteria; phylum Bacillota; class Clostridia; order Oscillospirales; family Oscillospiraceae; genus Oscillibacter. The sequence continues at coordinate 9,186 of CAMFAL010000003.1, forward strand.
GTACCTGCTCTCCACGGAGAGCACCGGAACCTATCTGGTGTCCAACCAATCCTGGTGGCGTGGCAGCCAACCCACTGACCGCATCGCCCTGGTGGAGGCCGGTGACCAGGACACCATGCTCTACCGCTTCACCTCCCATGACGTCCAACTGGTGACCGCCGACCTGACAGGAACAGACCCCATCAGCGCCACCGGCAGCGTCAGTTACTGTGACGCGGATACCACCATTCTGCAATACCTGGGCTGCAATGTGACCCGGGAGCCGCTGGACACCCCAGCCTTCCGTCACGCCCTCTCCTTGGGAATCTCCCGTCAGACCTTGGTCAGCGCCTTTCTCTCCGGTCACGGCGCCACTGCCCAGTTCCCGGTCTCTCCCGTCTCCCCCCTCTATCCGGAGGACCTGGAAGAATCCGAAGGTCACGAGTCTTTTTTCGCCGCTCTGAAGGAGAGCGGCTATACCTCCGGCCGCACCCTGACGCTGCTGGTAAATGAAGAAAACAGCTTCAAGGTCTCTGTGGCCCAGGCTATCGCCAACAGCTTCTCCTCCGATGGCGTGCCCATGACAGTCAAAGTTCTGCCCTGGGAGGAGTATATGGCCACGCTGGCCGCCGGGGACTTTGACCTCTACTATGGAGAGGTCAAGCTCACCGCCGACTGGGACCTGCGGCCTCTGCTGTCCACAGAGGGTGCTTTGAATGTCAGCGGCTGGGCCGATCCACAGGCAGACCAGTTGTTATCCGCTTTCATCTCCGCCGCAGACCGGCCCTCCGCCATGAAGCGGCTGTGCGCCTATCTGCGGGAACAAGCCCCCATCCTGCCGATATGCTTCAAGTCCACCTCTGTGCTGATGCAGACGGATGTGCTGACCGGACTGAAGCCCACCATGGCAGAGCCCTTTTACAATCTGTCCGACTGCACCATCCGCCTCCGGGAGAACTGAAAACAAACAAGCCGCTGTCGGCCGACAGCGGCTTGTTTGTTTATTGCTTTGCCTTTCCGGAGATCTCCTCCACCGTGATCCGCCAGATCCCGGTACGGGCCAGACTCCGCCGGATGGCATCCTCAAAGCCTGCCATATTGTCCGGCGTATGGCGCTGGCAGAGAAGCCGCAGTGCTTCGATCTTCTCGGCCTCCTCCGTCACCTCTTCTGCCGTGCCGAATGCCACCGCGCACTGGTACAGCGTGGTGAACCGGTCCTGCTGGATCTCCGTGTTCCCCACGCAGGTGAGACATACTCTGGGATTTGCCCGCAGACAGCGGACCTTCCGTCCATCCATGGCACTGTGGAAATACACATTTCTATCCTTTCGGACAATGGTAATAGGCAGGCCGTAAGGCGTACCGTCCTCCTCCATCATGGCCAGGAAAGCGTATTCGCATTGATCCACCACATCCCAGGCAAATTCCTCCGGCATCTGCCGGTCCTTTCTTCGCATCTCCGTCATCGTCTCTTTCTCCTTTTCCTCTATCAACGCCATCTTCTGCTGCCGGGTCAACCGCTTGATGGCCGCTTCCCGCCGCAGAGCTGCTGACTTATCCGGCAGTTTCTCCCAATAGGCCAATTCTACGGGCAAATGGCTGCGGGTGTATTTGGCACCTCTGCCGCTTTGGTGGGCTGCCAGCCGCTTGGAAATATCATCCGTATAGCCCGTATACAGGGAAGCGTCCCCGCAGCGCAGCATATAGACGTACCAACTCACGGCCTGGCCCCCTTTCCCGATCTAGCAGCCAGTATACCACACTTTTCCAACCAATGCAAAGGCACATAGGGACTTCCTCCTTCCGCATAAATAAAAGGGAGAGGAGGAATTCTATGCTGTCTGCCGCATTGCTGCTGTTTGCCAATACCCTGTTGTTTTCCCTCCGCCTGTCGGGAGGCGGCTCTTTCCCAAAACCGCTGTCTGCCGCCGAGGAGCGGGAATGGCTGGACCGCTACGCCAAGGGGGACCCCGAGGCGCGGAATGTCCTGATTGAACGGAATCTCCGCCTGGTGGCCCATATCATCAAGAAGTATTACACACAAAACGGCGATCAGGAGGACCTGATCTCCATCGGAACTATTGGGCTCATCAAGGGTATTTCCAGTTTTGACCCCTCCAAAGGTGCCCGTCTGGCGACTTATGCCGCCCGCTGTATTGAAAATGAAATCCTGATGTACTTTCGTGGACAGAAGAAGCTCCAGGGCGAGGTGTCCCTCTCGGACTCCATCGAATCAGATAAGGAGGGAAACGCCCTGCAGCTGATGGACGTAGTGGGGGTGGATGACACCATGTTGGAGGATATCCACGACCGGGACAGTGCGCTGAAGCTGCGTCAGCTGGTGCAGGAATACCTCACCCCGCGGGAATCTGAGATCATTCGCCTGCGCTACGGCCTGGGCGGAACCGTTCCTTTGACCCAACGCGAAGTCGCCGCCTCCTTCGGCATTTCCCGCAGCTATGTATCCCGCATCGAAAAACGAGCTTTGGAGAAGCTGCGGGCGGAGCTGGAACGACCTCAAAGCCAGCGCCGTCAAACTTAAAGGGACTGCGAGATACCGCAGTCCCTTTCACTTCTTTCTCAATAGCGGCGCACCACAGCGGAGACTTTTCCTAAAATTTGGGCATAAGTTCCATCAATGGGAGAATAAACCTCATTTTCCGGCAGCAGCCAAATATGCCCGTTCTGCTTGGAAAAACGCTTGACCGTAGCCTCGTCCTCGATCATGGCAACCACGATCTCACCATTGCTGCAGGTTTGCTGGCGGCGCACCACCACCAGGTCCCCCGGTAGGATACCTGCGTTCAGCATAGATTCGCCCCGGACACGGAGGGCAAAATACTCCTCTCCGTGTCCGCCGGTGTCGAAGGTCAGATAATCCTCGATACACTCCTCCGCCAGGATCGGGCTGCCCGCTGCCACATTGCCTACAATAGGGACCTTATCCTCCTGCGCAGCAGGCGCTGTCAGCGTGATGGCTCTTCCCTTTCCGGCACCTTTTTCGATGACCCCCGCTTCTTCCAAATGCTTCAAATGGAAATGTACCGTGGATGGGGACTTGAGCCCCACCGCCTCGCCGATTTCCCGCACAGAGGGGGGATAGCCCTGATCCCGAATACAGGACGCAATATACTCATAGATTCTCTGCTGCATACTGGTCAGTTCCGCCATGATGGACCTCCTGTTCTCTTTGCAGCTTTGCAAAATACTTTGTGTATATTGTATCACACTGTTCCCGCAAATGCAAACATTTGTTCCATATTTCATAGATTTTTTCAGCCGGCAGCTTCGCAAGAAAATGTTCCAGCAATCGGTTTACTTCCTCCGGTGCGTCTACGTTGGCATTGTGCGCCGCGCCGCCGACAAGGTGCAGGGGGTACCCCTCACGGCAGCACCATTGCTCATTATAATGCCGGACCCTTCCGGTTCTGTCCCGCTCCCCCACGGTCAGACAAACCGGACAGGGAACTTTCAGTTCCTGTATCTCCGGGATGAAGCCCGCAAATCCCAGATACATGAGACGGCACAATTCCCTCCTGTCATACCCTTCCAGCATTTGCAGCATACCGCTCCTTCCCTCCGCCGTGGTACCGCACATGACCGCAATAACACCTCGCAGCATCCGGTCCGGGAAAAGCGGTAGCATCCATTTTGTCTACCGCAGCCAAAAGAGGTCCGACCGGCTGTAATAGGACGGGCCGTACGGGCATGTGCCGATGGTAAACAATCCCTCCACCATGTCCGGGTACTTTGCGATCAGGGACTGTGCCACAGATCCGCCCGCTGACTGCCCGATCAACACGACCTTTTCCAATTGTTCCGCATTCAGGATTTCCTTCAATTCTTCCGCCAGGCGTGAATAAGAAAACCCTTCGTAGGGTCTGGACCGTCCGTGGATGGTGCATCCCATACTAGCTCGGTGTGCCTCCCTGCGAAATACCGCGCCTGGCAATCGAACAAGCGGTGGTCTGCCGTTAATCCCGGCAGGAACACCAGATTTTGGCCATTTTTTTGGTCCGCCCGTTCCAGCCAGTAATAAATCTTACCATATGGGGACACTCTGCATCGCTCTTCCATTAGCGCACCTCATTTCCCGTCACCCTGCACGGCACAGGGCAGACCTGATTCACGGTTTTCTGATCATATCACGTTTACCTCATTCCCATCAATACCCGGTACCCTCAGTGGCCATTTTGGCCCCTCAGCCTGCACTGTACCCAAAATGAGGCTCTTTTTTTGAAAAAAGCCCTTGAAAACGCAGAAAAACTATGGTAACATGGATTTCTGTGAAGCGACTAAATATGTATCGCGCAAGCGTGAATTTTGGAGGTTGTCTGTTATGTCTGCTTTGAAGCTCGTTATCACCATTCTGCAGCTGCTGTGCGGTCTGGCTATCATCGTTGCCGTTCTGTTCCAGTCCGGCAAGAGCGCCGGCCTGTCCGGTGCCATTGGTGGTGTTGCCGATTCCTTCCTGGCCAAGAACAAGGCCAAGACCCTGGATGCCAAGCTGGCCCGCGCCACCAAGTGGGTGGGTGCTGTTTTCCTGATCCTGACCCTGATTCTGCTGATCATGGGCTGATCCTCTTTTGCGGCGATTATCACAGTTTAAAAAAGGAACTCCCCGAAATATCTCGGGGAGTTCCTTTTTATGTTGGCCCGGTACCGGTACGGTACAGCTTTCCCGCCTCCGGCGTCACACCGTTCAGCCGCAGCAATTCTTCCACCGTCACAAAGCAGTAGCCCTGCGCCTCCAGGGTGTCCACCACCTTCAGGGCGGCATCCACGGAGGTACCATAGATGTCGTGAAGCAGGATGATGCTGTTGGGCTTCACATCCTTCAGAATGGCCCGCACCACCTTTTCCGTGTTTTTGCTCTCCCAGTCCCGTGGGTCCACGGACCACTTGACCATGGGGACCTGGATCAGCGTTTCCGTGCCCGGCGTGATCAGTCCATAGGGCGGCCGCAGCCAGTATCCGCTGCCTCCCAGGAGCGTTTCCAGCAGTTCATCATTCTTCCCTACTTCTTCCTGGATAACGGCCGCTGAAGCGCCTTCCAACCGCACATGGCTCCAGGTGTGGTTCCCCACCTGATGACCTTCCGCCTGTATCCGCTTCACCAGCTCGGGATACCGCTCCGCCTGCTCACCCACCAAAAAAAATGTGGCACTGGCGCCCCGTTCCTTGAGGCCATCCAGCAGACGGTCCGTAGTCCCCTGACGGGGGCCGTCGTCAAAAGTCAGGGCCACATAATGCGTTTCCGCCGGAATTTGGGCCGTACCGTCTACGGCACGGTCAGCCGGCATTTTCCCCACCAAAAGGGACAACAGGCCCACGCAGAGCCAAAAGCATATCCACTGTTTCCGCATCCACTTTCATTCCCTCCGTATTTTCAGAGGTAGCTTGTGCAGTCGTGCGGAAAATACCGCTGTCAAAAATTTGATTTTAACACAAAAACCGTCCCGGCTCATTAGGCCGGGACGGTTTTCTCACAGGAAAATATAGAAGATCTGGCTCAAAATATTAAATGCTATCACCGCGAAAACAATCCAGAATACCAGGACCGCGGGATTCTTCTTCCCCGCTCCCTGCCGGGACTGCCTGGCAGGCTGGCGGAAGGTCGGCCGTGTTCCTCGTCTGAGTATTTCCTCCGCTTCCAAATCTGTGCCGCGGCGCTTCCGGTTTTCCGCATGCAGCTCCGCATGGACAAAGGAATTCCTATGATTCTCTTCATTGATGCCCTCCACCCGGATCACGGTCCCGTCGGCGCCGATGTCTATTGTCTTGGAGGGCTGCGTAAAGGCACCGCAGCGGGGGCAGAAATCATCCATATCATAGTTGTACCGCTTTCCGCATTCGTGGCATTGAACCCGCCTCATAGGACCGCCTCCTTTTTTCTTGAAAACATTATAACACAGCGCGTCATGTTTGCAAAGGCCGCATTTTCTTTCCCGGGAAAACTCAAAAAGCCCTTTGTCTTGAGGCCTAGGTCCCCAAGACAAAGGGCTTTTTTGAATCAGTCAGCTGAACCTGTGATTATTTCACCAGTTCGATGATCGCAGTCTCAGCGGCGTCACCGCGGCGGACGCCGGTGCGCACGATGCGGGTGTAGCCGCCGTTGCGCTCTGCATAGCTGGGAGCGATCTCCTTGAACAGCTTCTTGCAGACGTCCTCACGGGTGATGAAGCTCATAGCCTGACGATAAGCGGCCAGGTCGTTCTTCTTGCCGAGGGTGATCATCTTCTCAGCCATGGGCTTGATCTCCTTGGCACGGGTGACGGTGGTCTCCATCTTCCCGTTGTCCAGGAAATCCGTGACCTGCTGACGCAGCATTGCCATACGCTGGTCAGTGGTCTTGCCAAGTTTCCGAGTTCCGGGCATTTCGGTTTCCTCCTTATCAGGATTTTGGTCAGCCGGTGGGTTCTGTCCGCCGGCGTAGAATCAATTAGTTGTTTTCTTCGTCGGCCAGATGCAGACCCATCATAGCCAGCTTGTTGATGACCTCTTCCAGGGACTTACGGCCCAGGTTGCGGACCTTCATCATCTCGTCCTCGGTCTTGGAGATCAAGTCCTCAACGGTGTTGATGTTGGCGCGCTTCAGGCAGTTGAAGCTACGGACGGAAAGATCCAGCTCCTCAATGGTCATCTCCAGGACCTTGTCCCGCTGGGCTTCGGCCTTCTCCACCACGGTAGGCTTGCTGCCCACGTTCTCAGAGAGATCGGTGAAGAGAGTGAAGTGGTCGCACAGGATCTTGGCACCCAGAGACACAGCATCCCGGGCGGAGATGGTACCGTCGGTCCAGACTTCCAGGGTCAGCTTGTCGAAGTCGCTGGAGGCACCCACGCGAGTGGGCTCCACGGTGTAATTCACCTTGTACACGGGCGTGTAGATGGAGTCCACGGCAATGGTGCCGATCACGTTCTGCTGGGGCTTGTTGCGGTCAGCGGGCACATAGCCACGGCCATGGGACAGGGTGATCTCCATGTTCAGAGTGGCACCGTTGTCCAGGGTAGCGATGTGCATATCGGGATTCAGAACCTCCACTTCACCGTCGGCCTTGATGTCGCCGGCAGTTACTTCGCAGGGGCCCACCGCCTCGATATAGACGGTCTTAACCGTCTCACTGTGCAGCTTGGTCAGGAGGCCTTTTACATTCAGGACGATCTCCGTCACGTCTTCCTTCACACCGGGAATGGTGGAAAACTCATGCTGGACACCGGCAATCTTGATGGTGGTCGGAGCGGTGCCGGGCAGAGAGGAAAGCATAATGCGGCGGAGCGCATTGCCCAGGGTCGTGCCGTATCCGCGCTCCAGGGGCTCCACCACGTACTTGCCGTACGTCACGTCGCCGGGCGCCTCGATACATTCGATCTGGGGCTTTTCAATTTCGATCATGCAGTTACCCTCCTTCATCTTCTCATTGCGGCCATGCACAGCAGGCCGCAGGCAGTTTGTATCATCTTCGAGGGTATCCTCCAATTACTTGGAGTACAACTCGACGATGAGATGCTCCTCGATGGGAAGATCAATATCCTCACGGGCAGGTTCTGCGATGACCTTGGCCACGTTGTTCTTGTCCATTTCCAGCCACTTGGGGACCACGCGGGAAGCGTTGGCCTCCAGGGAGCCCTTGAACTTATCCAGGCTGCGGGAACCTTCCTTCAGCTCCACCACATCGCCGGTCTTCACCAGGTAGGAAGGAATGTTGACCTTCTTTCCGTTGACGGTGAAGTGGCCGTGCAGCACCAGCTGACGGGCCTCAGCGCGGCTCATGGCGAAACCCAGGCGATACACCACGTTGTCCAGACGGGTCTCCAGAATGGACAGCAGGTTCTCACCGGTCATGCCAGCCTTCTTGTTGGCCATCTCGAAGTAGTCATGGAACTGGCTCTCCAGGACGCCATAATAGCGCTTGGCCTTCTGCTTCTCACGCAGCTGCAGGCCATACTCGCTCAGCTTCTTGTTTCTTGCATTGCCGTGCATGCCGGGAGCGTAACCACGACGCTCGATGGAGCACTTATCCGTGTAGCAGCGGTCGCCCTTCAGGAAGAGCTTCTGGCCTTCTCTGCGGCAAAGGCGGCAGACTGCGCCGGTATATCTTGCCATATTGCTTGTTACCTCCTCTTTTATTACACGCGGCGACGCTTCGGGGGACGGCAGCCGTTGTGGGGAATGGGAGTGACGTCCTTAATCATGGTCACTTCCAGGCCCACGGCCTGCAGTGCGCGGATCGCAGCCTCGCGGCCCTGGCCGGGGCCCTTGACGAAGACCTCAACGGTCTTCAGGCCATGCTCCATCGCGGCGCGGGCAGCGGTCTCAGCCGCAGTCTGAGCAGCGAAGGGAGTGGACTTCTTGCTGCCGCGGAAACCCAGTCCGCCGGAGGAAGCCCAGGAAATGGCGTTGCCCTGGGTATCAGTGACAGTCACCATAGTGTTGTTGAAAGAAGAACGGATATGGACCTGACCACGCTCGATGTTCTTCTTTTCGCGGCGGCGGCGAATGACTTTCTTGCCGCCGGAAGCCTTAGCAGTTGCCATGTTCGATCTCCTTCCTTACTTCTTCTTGTTAGCAATGGTCTTCTTGGGACCCTTGCGGGTTCTTGCGTTGGTCTTGCTGCGCTGGCCGCGGACGGGCAGGCCCTTGCGGTGACGCAGGCCGCGATAGCAGCCGATCTCGCTCAGACGCTTGATGTCCAGAGCGGTCTGGCGGCGCAGGTCACCCTCGACGACGTACTCGTCGATGGCGTCACGGAGCTTCTGCTCGTCAGCGTCGGACAGATCCTTCACGCGGGTGTCGGGGTCGACGCCAGTCTTCGCCAGGATATCCTTGGCGCTCTTTCTGCCAATGCCGTAGATATAGGTGAGGCCGATCTCGATACGCTTATCCTTCGGCAGGTCAATACCGGCAATACGTGCCATACTCTTAAAGCACCTCCAATTAAATGTTAGCCCTGTCTCTGCTTATGCTTGGGGTTCTCGCAAATGACCATGACACGGCCTTTGCGGCGAATGACCTTGCACTTTTCGCACATGGGCTTCACGGACGGTCTTACTTTCATAGTTCTAAACCATTCCTTTCAGCGGTTTCAAGTCATTTCTTTCGCCGGACACAGCTTACTTGCTGCGCCAGGTGATCCGGCCGCGGGTCAGATCGTACGGGGACATCTCCACCGTGACCTTGTCGCCGGGCAGAATCCTGATGAAATTCATTCTGAGTTTTCCGGAAATATGCGCCAGAATCGTGTGTCCATTTCCAATGTCAACCTGGAACGTCGTGTTGGGCAGGGCTTCCACCACAACACCTTCCACTTCGATCATATCGGATTTTGCCAAACGTTATCCCTCCTGGTCCGGTTGGACTTCCTCGCGGCAGGCGGCGAGGGTCCTTCGAAGTTCACTGTTGGTGATCTTCTCGTTGCCTTTGATCTTTTCAGAAAGCCGGGTCTCCTCCGCCGACACAAACAGCACATGTCTGCGCTTCTTGCGCTTAGGGTTCTCCACCTTTCTGGATTTACCGTCCGCCAGCAGGAGGTACTCCCCCTCTGCCGCTAAAACGACAAAGAGCTTGCCCTTGTCCCTGCCGGCGTCGGATCGGACGATATTTGATTTTGCAATTTCCATACGTTTCCTCTCAAATGGCGGGGGCCGTCAGAATCTCGGGCTCGCCGTCGGTGATCAGGACCGTATTCTCATAGTGTGCCGCCCACTTACCGTCCAGCGTCCGGACGGTCCAGCCGTCAGGCATCAGGTTGATGGCAGCGCTGCCGGCGTTCACCATGGGTTCAATTGCAAGGGTCATGCCCCGCAGAAGCCGCGGTCCCCGGCCGGGATGGCCGTAGTTGGGGATCTCAGGCGACTCATGCATCTCGGCGCCGACACCATGGCCGACGTACTCCCGGACGATGGAGTAGCCGTGGCTTTCCACATAGGACTGAATGGCCGCAGAGATATCCTGCAGACGGTGCCCTTCCTTTGCGAACTTAATTCCCTCAAAAAAGCTCTGCCTGGTCACATCGATCAGTTCCTGTGCTTCCTTGGAAATCTGTCCGCAGGCAAAGGTCGCCGCGCAGTCACCGTGGAATCCTCCGATATAGGCACCCACATCCACGCTGACGATGTCGCCCTCCCGCAGCAACCGTTTACCGGGAATGCCGTGGATAACTTCGTCGTTGACGCTGATACAGGCGCTGGCCGGATAGCCGTGATAATGGAGGAAGGACGGGACCGCTCCCTGTTTGCGGATGAAATGCTCCACCGCGCGGTCGATCTCCTGGGTTGTTACGCCGGGTCTTACCATTTCCCCTGCCAAGGCACGGGCAGCCGCGGTAATTTTTCCGGCCCGACGCATCAAGTCGATCTCATGGGCAGATTTCAGCGTAATCATCGCTTCATCTCCCCAACGCGCGGAGGATGGCCTCAGAGGTCTCCGCCACAGTCGGCTGGTTCTCTACGGATTTCAGGAGGCCGCGCTTCGCATAGAAGTCCTTCAGGGGTTCGGTCTCCTGGTGATAGACCTCGAGGCGGTGCTTGACCGTCTCGGGTTCATCATCGTGACGCTGGATCAGTTTGCCGCCGCACTTATCGCAGATACCCTCCTGCTTGGGAGGCACAGCCACCAGATGGTAGCTGGCGCCGCAGTGCTCACAGACGCGGCGTCCGCTCATGCGCTCCATGATAACCTCGTCGGAGATTTCGATGGAGATGACATCGTCGAACACGATGCCGGCCTTCTCCAGGGACTCAGCCTGGGCGATGGTGCGGGGCACGCCGTCCAGGATGTAGCCGTTCTTGCAGTCGTCCTCGGCCACCCGGTCATGGATAATGCCGATAATGACCTCGTCGGGCACAAGCTTGCCGGCCTTCATATAGGCCTCGGCCTGCTTGCCGGTCTCCGTGCCGGCCTTGATGGCAGCACGGAGCATGTTGCCCGTGGAGATGGTAGGGATGTCCAGCTCTTTACACAGGATATCGGCCTGTGTTCCCTTCCCGGCGCCGGGGGCGCCAAGCAGGATCAGTTTCATAAAACTGCCCTCTTTCTTATTCCAGGAAGCCCTTGTACTGACGCATCAGCATCTGGGATTCCAGAGCCTTGACAGTCTCCAGCGCCACGCCGACCACGATGATGACGGAAGTACCGCCGATGGCCACGCTGCTGTTGCCGATGAGCTTGCCCGCGATCAGGGGGCAGATGGCCACGATACCCAGGTAGATGGCACCGAACAGGGTGATCTTGTTCAGGACCTTCTTGATGAAGTCCACAGTGGGCTTGCCCGGACGGAAGCCGGGAATAAAGCCGCCCTGCTTCTTCAGGTTGTTGGCGATCTCAACGGGGTTGAACTGGATGCTGGAGTAGAAGTAGCTGAAGCCAATGATCATCACGAAGTACACCACCATATAGATGACGGACTTAGTGTCAATGGCCTGATAGATGGAGTAGGACACGGTGCCCTTCTCGGGAACACCGATGAAGCTCCACACGGTAATGGGCAGAGAAGCAATGCTCTGGGCGAAAATGACGGGCAGAACGCCGGCCATGCTCACCTTCATGGGCAGATTGCTGCTCTGGCCGCCGTACATCTTGCGGCCCACCTGACGCTTGGCGTACTGCACGGGGATGCGGCGCTCGGCGTCGTTGATGAAGACGATGAACACGATCAGAGCCAGGATACCCACCAGCAGCAGAATGATGCCCAAGGGGGAGATGGCGCTGTTCATAGTGGAGTCCACCATGGTCTGAATCTGCTCTTCGCTGTAATAGGCGTAAGCCGCCTGATAGGAAGCCTTCAGCCCCTCAGCGGTGAGCGCGCCGGACCGGATGGAAGACCAGGTCTGGACGCCTTTGATCATACCGCTGATCATGCTGGGCACGCGGGCCACGATGCCGGCGAACAGGATGATGGAGATACCATTGCCCACGCCGAATTCATTGACCTGCTCACCCATCCACATCACGAAGGAGGAGCCGGCGATTAGGGTCACAATGATGACCAGGGCGGGCCAGATGCCCTCAGCGCCGCTGGCCAACAGGTTGTAACGCTTGATCATGAAGTAGTAGCCCACAGCCTGCAGGATGGCGATGGCCACCGTGGTATAGCGGGTAATGGACTGAATCTTCTTCTTGCCCTCTTCGCCGCCGTCACGGGCCAGCCGCTCCAGAGCGGGAATGGCCACAGTCAGCAGCTGGATGATGATGGAGCTGTTGATATAGGGCTGAATGCTCAGGGCAAATACCGTCGCCATGGCGAAGGCTCCGCCGCTGATGGTGTTCAGCAGGCCGAAGTAGGTGCTGCCCATGGACTGCAGCTGCAGTGCCAGAGCACCCTTATCGATATAGGGAACGGTGATGGCGTTGCCGATCCGGAAGATCAGCAGAATGAGGAGTGTAAAGATGATCTTCTTCCGCAGCTCAGGGATACCCCACGCCTTGCGAATCGTCTGGATCACGTTACTTCACCTCTGCCTTTCCGCCTGCTGCCTCGATAGCCTCCTTGGCAGAAGCGGAGAAAGCAGAAGCCTCCACGTTGACCTTCTTGGTGACCTTGCCGTTACCCAGAACCTTGTAGCCATACTCACACTTGGAGAGGATGCCCTTGGCCAGCAGGGCCTCGGCGGTAACAGTCTCACCATCTTCGAACGCGTTCAGGGCGTTCAGGTTGATGATCTCCAGGGGCTTTGCAAAGATGTTGTTGAAGCCGCGCTTGGGGATACGGCGGGCCAGAGGCATCTGGCCGCCTTCGAAGCCAATGCGGATCTTGCCGCCGGAACGGGCCTTCTGGCCCTTGTGGCCGCGGCCGCCGGTCTTGCCGTTGCCGGAGCCAGCGCCCCGGCCCTTACGGTAGGCCTGACGGACAGAGCCCTCGGCGGGAGACAGTTCGCTCAGTTTCATAATTCCGTGCCTCCTTACTTCACTTCAGTGACCTGCAGCAGATAGCCGATCTTGGCGATCTTGCCGCGGGTCTGGTCGTTGTCGGGCTGCACGGTGACGTCACCGATCTTGCGCAGGCCCAGGGAATTTGCGGTGGCAACCTGCTTCTCCAGGCGGCCATTCAGGCTCTTGACGAGCTTAATATTTAAGTTTGCCATGTTCAGCGCCTCCTTAACCCACGATCTCTTCGACGCTCTTGCCGCGAATGCGGGCAACCTCCTCGGGGCCACGCATGTTCTTCAGGCCCTGGAAAGCGGCGGCGACGACATTGTTGGGGTTGTTGGAACGCAGGCACTTGGTACGGATGTCCTTGATGCCTGCGGCCTCGACGACGGCACGCACAGCGCCGCCGGCGATCACGCCGGTACCGGGGGCAGCGGGCTTCATCAGCACGCGGCCGGCACCAGCCTCACCGATGGTCTCATGAGGAACGGTAGTTCCGGACAGAGTCACGGTGATCATGTTCTTCTTGGCGGCCTCGATGCCCTTGCGGATAGCCTCGGGGACTTCGGCGGCCTTGCCCAGGCCGTAGCCGACCTTGCCCTTACCGTCGCCAACGACGACCAGGGCGGAGAACTTCATAACACGGCCACCCTTCACCGTCTTGGAAACACGGTTCAGGTACACGACCTTCTCGATATACTCGCTCTGCTCTCTTTCAAATCTAGGCATTGTTATCGTTCCTCCTTCCTTAGAAATTCAGGCCGCCTTCGCGGGCGCCCTCGGCCAGAGCCTTCACACGGCCGTGGTACAGGTAACCGCCGCGGTCAAAGACTACGTTCTCGATACCCTTGGCCTTGGCGCGCTCGGCAACCAGCTTGCCAACAGCGGTAGCAGCGGCAACGTTGCCGCCGTAACCTTCGATGGCCTTGTCCAGGGAAGAAGCGGAAGCCAGGGTCACGCCGTTGACATCGTCGATGACCTGGGCGTAGATGTTGGCTTCGCTGCGGAACACATTCAGACGCGGCATCTTGGGAGTGCCGGAAATCTTGGCGCGGACGCGCTTGTGGCGCTTCAGACGCTGAGCGTTGGTATTGGGTCTCTTAATCATATCGGCACACCTCCTTACTTCTTAGCGCCGGTCTTACCCACCTTACGGCGGATAACTTCGTCAGTATACTTGATACCCTTGCCCTTATAAGGCTCGGGGGGACGCTTCTCGCGGATCTCAGCGGCAAACTGACCGACAGTCTGCTTGTCGCAGCCGCTGACCACGATTTTATTGGGACCGGGGACATCGATGGTGATACCCTCGATCTCAGGAACGATCACCTGATGAGAGAAGCCCAGGTTCATGACCAGGTTCTTGCCCTCCTTGGCAACACGGTAACCGACGCCGTTGACGTCCAGCTCCTTCTTGAAACCGTCGGTCACGCCGACGATCATGTTGTGGAGCAGAGTACGGGTCAGGCCGTGCAGGCTGCGGTGCAGCTTGTCATCGGAAGGACGCTCCACGGTGATCGTGTTGCCTTCCTGCTTAATAATCATTTCCGCGCGCAGAGCACGGGTCAGCTCGCCCTTAGGTCCCTTCACGGTGACCACGTTGCCGTCGGCCACGTTCACGGTAACACCGGCGGGAACGGTAATGGGCATTCTGCCAATTCTAGACATTGTTAAATACCCTCCTTACCAGACGAATGCCAGGACCTCGCCGCCGACATGCAGCTCGCGAGCCTTCTTGTCGGTCATGACGCCCTTGGACGTAGAGATGATTGCGATACCCAGGCCACGCAGAACGCGGGGCAGCTCATCGGCGCCCACATAGACGCGCAGGCCGGGCTTGGAAACGCGGCGCAGACCGGTGATGACCTTCTCTTTGCCGGCGTTGTACTTCAGAGTGATGTGGATCATGCCCTGGAGGCCGTCGTCCACCACGGTGAAGTTCTTGATGTAGCCCTCGTCCAGCAGGATCTGAGCAATGCTCTTCTTCATGTTGGAAGCGGGAACATCAACGGTGTCGTGCTTGGCACTGTTGGCGTTGCGGATGCGGGTCAGCATATCCGCAACAGGATCGGTGATATGCATGGTTAAATCCTCCTATTTTAGAGTTGCGGTCCGATGGACCGCTGCGGCAGCGAGGTATCATGGCCAATGGGGTAGTCTGCTCGCGCATGTGTGCCCAATTGGTCATGACCTTTCGCCATCCGATTATCACCTAAAGCCCCATATCAAAGGCTTTTGGTTACAAAAAAGTTAGGTCGCCAGCTCCTGTTTCGTGAGAAAACATTTCTGAACATGGCGCAGTGGGCACATTTCCGTAGAAATGTCCCACTTTTCTAGCGTACCAGAAGAACCGCAGTTCGTCAAGTATTTTTCGCTGCGCCAATTCAATTTTTTTCTTAGAAAGAAGCCTTGCGGACACCGGGGATCTCGCCCTTGTAGGCCAGCTCCCGGAAGCAGATACGGCAGACACCGTAGTCACGCAGGTAAGCGTGGGGGCGGCCGCAGAGCTTGCAGCGGTTGTACTTGCGAGTGGAGAACTTCGCGGGGGCCTGCTGCTTCAGGATCATAGATTTCTTAGCCATTCTTCTCTTCCTCCTTAGCGGGCGAAGGGAGCGCCGACCTGCTTCAGCAGCTCGCGGGCCTCTTCATCGGTTTCAGCAGTGGTGCAGATGACCACGTCCATGCCGCGGATCTTGTCGATCTTGTCGTACTCGATCTCGGGGAAGATCAGCTGCTCCTTGATGCCCAGGGCATAGTTGCCGCGGCCGTCAAAGGAGTTGGGGTTGATGCCCTGGAAGTCACGGACACGGGGCAGAGCCACGTTGAACAGACGGTCCAGGAACTCCCACATCTTGTCGCCGCGGAGAGTGACCTTGGCGCCGATGGGCATGTCCTCACGCAGCTTGAAGTTAGCGATGGACTTGCGGGCCTTGGTGATGATGGGCTTCTGGCCGGTGATCTTGGCCAGGTCGCCGACAACGTTCTCCAGGACCTTGGAGTTTTCACGAGCCTCGCCGCAGCCCACGTTCACGACCACCTTGTCGATCTTGGGAATCTGCATGACGCTCTTGTAGCCGAACTGCTTCATCAGAGCGGGTGCGACTTCGGCATTGTACAGTTCTTTCATTCTAGCCATGTTTGCCTTACGCTCCTTTCTTACAGCTCAGCGCCGCAGTGCTTGCACACACGGGTCTTCTTGCCGCCCTCAACCTTGTTAGCAACGCGGGTAGCCTTGCTGCACTTGGGGCAGACCACCTGCACCTTGCAGGCGGCGATGGCAGCCTCGCGCTTGACGATGCCGCCCTCCTCGCCCTGACGGCGAGGCTTGACGTGGCAGGTCACCATATTGATGCCTTCCACAACGACCTTCAGGGAGCCGGGAACGGTGCCCAGCACCTTGCCCTGCTTACCCTTGTCCTTACCGGACAGGACGACAACGGTATCGCCCTTCTTCACGTTCATAGCCATTACTCGTTGCCCTCCTTAAATGACTTCGGGGGCGAGGGACAGGATCTTCATGTAATCCTTGTCACGCAGCTCGCGAGCCACAGGCCCAAAGATACGGGTACCTCTGGGGTTGTGGTCGTCCTTGATCAAGACGGCGGCGTTGTCGTCAAAGCGGACATAGGTGCCGTCGTTACGGCGGACGCCCTTGGCGCTGCGGACGATAACGGCCTTCACGACCTCGCCCTTCTTCACGGTGCCGCCGGGAGTGGACTTGCGGACGGAAGCAACAATCACATCACCGATGTTGCCGAACTTCCGGCCGGAACCGCCCAAAACGCGGATGCACTTGATCTCCTTGGCGCCGGTATTATCGGCGACTTTCAGATAAGACTCCTGCTGAATCATACTTCGGCACCTCCTTACTTCGCTTTTTCAATGATTTCGACCACGCGCCAACGCTTGTCCTTGGACAGGGGGCGGGTCTCCATCACCTTGACGGTATCGCCGATGCCGCAGGCATTCTGCTCGTCATGAGCCTTCAGCTTGTAGGTACGGCCGACGATCTTCTTATACAGAGGATGGGCGACGCGGTCTTCGATAGCGACGACCACGGTCTTGTCCATCTTGTCGGAAACAACCTTGCCAACGCGGGTCTTCCGGGAGGAAGTTCTGATTTCTTCGTTCATGTTCGCTTACCTCCTTCTTACTGCTTGTCGGAAGCGGCGAGCTCCGCCAGCACGGTCTTGACTCGGGCAATGTCGTGCTTGGTCTCGCGGATCTTCACGGGGTTATCCAGCTGATTGGTAGCGTGCTGCATACGCAGATAGAACAGGTCCTTCTTCAGGCCGGCCAGCTTCTCATTCAGCTGCTCGGGGGTCATCTTACGGATTTCACTTGCCTTCATCTTACTCACCTGCTTCCTCGGTGCGGGCGATGATCTTCGTCTTGATGGGCAGCTTGTGGCTGGCCAGACGCAGCGCCTCGCGGGCAACTTCTTCGGGAACGCCGGCGATCTCAAACATGACACGGCCGGGCTTCACAACGGCAACCCAGTACTCGGGGTTACCTTTACCGGAACCCATACGGGAGTCGGCAGCTCTCATGGTAACGGACTTATCGGGGAAAATCTTGATCCAGACCTGACCGCCACGCTTGGTGTAACGGGTCATGGCAATACGGGCAGCCTCGATCTGGTTGCTCTTGATCCAGCCGGGCTCCTCAGCCACCAGGCCATACTCGCCGTAAGCGACGGTGTTGCCGCGGGTGGCCTTACCAGTCATACGACCGCGCTGCATGCGGCGGTACTTGACTCTCTTAGGCATTAACATTACTGGGCTCCTCCTTCCTTAGCGGGGGCTGCGGGACGGCCCTGGCCGCCGCGGTTGAAACCGCCCTGGGGACGGCCCTGACCGTTGCGGTTGAAGCCGCCGTTCTGACGATCACGGTTGAAACCGCCCTGGCCGCCGCGGTTGAAGCCGCCCTGACGACGGTCGCCATCACGGCGGGGACGACGCTCACGACGCTCCTGATAGGGCTTGGAGGTGTCCATGGTGCGGGGAGTGGTGCGCAGGGTCTGAGAGAGAACCTCGCCCTTGTAGATCCAAACCTTCACGCCGATGCGGCCGAAGGTAGTGGCAGCCTCAGCGAAGCCGTACTCGATGTCGGCACGGATAGTCTGCAGGGGGATGGTGCCCTCGTGATAATGCTCAACGCCAGCGATCTCGCGGCCGCCCAGACGGCCGGAGCAACAGGTCTTGATGCCCTTGGCACCGGCGCGCATGGCGCGGGCCATGGCGTTCTTCATGGCGCGGCGGTGGGAGATACGCTTCTCCAGCTGCTGAGCGATGTTCTCAGCCACCAGCTGAGCGTTCATGTCGGGGTTGCGGACCTCGACGATGTTCAGCTTCACCTTCTTGCCGATCATCTTCTCGACAGCCAGACGATACTGCTCGATCTGCTCGCCGCCCTTGCCGATGACAACACCGGGACGGGCGCAGTGCAGATAGATGGTCACGGTATCAGCGCTGCGCTCGATCTCGATCTTGGGCACGCCGGCACCGTACAGGGTCTTCTTCAGGTACTTGCGGATCTTCTGATCCTCAACGATCAGGTCGCCGACCTTCTCATCACTGGCATACCAACGGGAATCCCAGTCTTTGATGACGCCCACGCGAAGGCCGTGGGGATTAACTTTCTGTCCCATAAACTGTTCTCCTCTCTCTTATGCCTTTTCCGCCACAGCCAGGGTGACGTGAGAAGTGCGCTTATTGATACGATAGGCGCGGCCCTGGGCCCGGGGCATCATCCGCTTCAGGATGGGGCCGGGAGTGGCGAACACCTCGGACACCACCAGCTTGGCGGGGTCCATGCCGAAGTTGTTCTCGGCGTTGGCGCAGGCGGACTTCAGAAGCTTCATCAGAGGCTCGGAAGCGGCCTTGTTGGTCTGCATCAGGATGGCCATGGCGGTGCCGGCATCCTTGCCGCGGATCAGATCGCACACGATCTGGATCTTGCGGGGAGAAATGCGGACATAGCGCAGATGGGCCTTAGCGATCTTGTTTTCCATGTTCAGCATCCTCCTTTATCAGTCTTTGCGATGGCCGCGGAAGGTACGGGTGGGAGCGAACTCACCCAGCTTGTGACCGACCATGTCCTCCTGGACATAGACGGGCACGTGCTTGCGGCCATCATGAACAGCAATGGTGTGACCGACGAAGGCAGGGAAGATGGTGGAGCTGCGGCTCCAGGTCTTCAGAACCTTCTTCTCGTTGTTGGCGTTCATTTCCTCGACCCGCTTCAGAAGCTCAGGGGCAACATAGGGGCCTTTTTTAATAGATCTGCTCATATTACCTTGCCTCCTTACTTCTCGTTGCGACGCTTCACAATGAACTTATTGGTGGGATTCTTGCCCTTGCGGGTCTTGTAACCCATAGCAGGCTTGCCCCAAGGAGTGACAGGGCCGGGACGGCCGACAGGAGCGCGGCCCTCGCCGCCGCCGTGGGGGTGGTCATTGGGGTTCATGACGGAGCCGCGGACGGTGGGACGCCAACCCATGTGACGCTTACGGCCGGCCTTGCCGATGTTGATGTTCTCGTGCTCGATGTTGCCTACCTGACCGATGGTGGCATAGCAGTTGGTACGCACGATGCGGACCTCGCCGGAAGGCATACGGATCTGAGCGTCGCCGCCCTCCTTGGCCATCAGCTGAGCGGCGGTACCGGCGGCGCGGACCAGCTGGGCGCCGTTGCCGGGATGCAGCTCGATGTTGTGGATGATGGTACCAACGGGGATGTTGGCGATGGGCAGAGCGTTGCCGGGCAGGATATCGGCGTCGGGACCGGTCATGATCTTGTGACCGGCCTTCAGGCCGACAGGAGCCAGGATGTAGCGCTTCTCGCCGTCCTCATACTCGATCAAGGCGATGTTGGCGCTGCGGTTGGGGTCATACTCCAGGCGGAGCACGGTGGCGGAGCCGACCTTGTCGCGCTTGAAGTCGATGATGCGGTACTTGCGCTTGTTGCCGCCGCCGCGATGGCGAACGGTGATGCGGCCATAGCTGTTGCGGCCGGAGCTCTTCTTCAGAGGCTCGGTCAGGCTGGGCTCGGGCTTGGCCTTCTTGTCGATGCCGTCGAAACCGGAGACCGTCATCTGACGGCGGGAGGGAGTCGTCGGCTTAAAGGTTTTGATAGACATATCGCTTTACTCTCCTTCCGTTATCAGACCATGCCTTCGAAGAATTCGATGGTCTTGGAATCAGCAGTCAGCTGGACATAGGCCTTCTTCCAGCTCCGGGTCATGCCGGGGCGGGCAGCGCCCATGCGCTTGGCCTTGCCGGGAACATTCAGGGTGTTGACGGAAGCGACCTTCACGCCGAAGATTTCCTCAACAGCCTTCTTGATCTCGACCTTGCCAGCATTCTTGGCAACTTCGAACACGTACTTCTTGTCGGCGGCGCCGGCCATAGCACGCTCGGTGATGATAGGACGGATAATGATATCGTAAGCAGTCATTATGCGTACACCTCCTCGATGGTAGCGAGGGCAGCCTGATCCACCACCAGGTACTGAGCGTTGATGATGTCATAAACGTTCAGCATGTTGGCAGCGGTGGTCAGCACGCCGGGGATGTTGCGGGCGCTCTTGACGATCACGGTGTCAACAGCGGGGGTCACGACCACGGCCTTGCCGTTAACCTGGACGGCGTCCAGGAACTTGCGGAAGTCGGCGGTCTTGATGGCGTCCATCTTGATGGAGTCGATGACCACCAGCTTGCCCTCGGCAGCCTTGGCGGACAGGACGGACTTCAGAGCCAGACGCTTGACCTTCTTGTTCAGCACGTAGCTGTAATCCCGGGGCTTGGGGGCAAACACGATGCCGCCGTGAGTCCACTGGGGAGCACGGGTGCTGCCCTGACGGGCGTGGCCGGTGCCCTTCTGACGCCAGGGCTTTCTGCCGCCGCCGGAAACCTCGGCGCGGGTCAGGGCGCTCTGGGTGCCCTGTCTGCAATTGGCGAGGTGGTTCTTCACAACCTCATGCACAACAACGGTATTGGGCTCGATGCCAAAGACCGCGTCGTTCAGTTCCACGGTACCGACTTCTGCGCCGGCCATGTTCAAAACTTTGATCGTAGACATTACTCACGCACCCCTTTCTTACTTCGTTCTGGCGGAAGCCTTCTGCGGGTTGCGGCCGGAAGCCTTCTGCGGGTTCTTGCTGATGTCGGCACCAGCCTGCTTGACCTTGTGGACCTTGACGGTGGACTTGATGGTCACCAGACCGCCCTTGGGGCCGGGAACGGCGCCGCAGACGACCAGCATGTTCAGCTCGGGATCAACCTTCACGACGGACAGGTTCTGGACGGTGACCTGGTCAACGCCCATGTGGCCGGCGCCGATCTTGCCCTTGAAGATACGGGAGGGATCGGTACCGGAACCCATAGAACCGGCATGACGGTGGACAGGGCCGGTGCCGTGGGTCTCCTTCAGACGGGCAGCGCCGTGACGCTTCACAACACCAGCGTAGCCATGGCCCTTGCTGATGCCGGTGACGTCCACGAAGTCGCCAACCTTGAAGGTGTCGGCCTTGACGATGTCGCCGATGTTCAGTTCGGCGGCGTTCTCCAGGTCGAACTCGCGCAGGTGCTTCTTGGGAGACACGCCAGCCTTGTTCAGGTGGCCCATCTCGGGCTTGGTCAGCTTGCGCTCAGGGACATCCTCATAGCCCAGCTGAACAGCCTGGTAGCCTTCCTTTTCGGAAGTCTTCTTCTGAACGACCACGCAGGGACCCGCCTCGATGACGGTGACGGGGATCACATGGCCGTTCTCGTCAAAAATCTGGGACATGCCCACTTTTTTGCCGATGATTGCTTTCATGTATGTTCCTCCTTAAAGGTTATTGGTCGGCTTAGATACGTCCGGGTTGGGTCCCGGGCCGCATTGCTCTGCCGACATGACCCGTCCGCCTCGCAAGTCGGCGGACATGGACAGCAAACAGGTTTAATAAGGTATTGCGTACGAAACCAGCCTTACAGCTTGATCTCGATTTCCACACCGGCGGGCAGCTCGAGGGCCATCAGAGCCTCGACGGTCTTGGGGGTGGACTTGGTGATGTCGATCAGTCTCTTGTGGGTGCGGCGCTCGAACTGCTCACGGCTGTCCTTGTACTTGTGCACGGCCCGCAGGATGGTGACGACTTCCTTCTTGGTGGGCAGAGGGATGGGACCGGAAACCTCGGCGCCGGTGCGCTTGGCGGTCTCGACGATCTTCTCTGCGCTCTGGTCGATGACCTGGTGGTCATAGGCCTTCAGACGAATGCGGATCATTTCTTTCTGTGCCATGGTTTGTTTCCTCCTGATTTCGTACGTAGTTTTGTCGCGGGTCTCGACTCCGTACGGCGAGAGACTTTTTCTATACGCTTATCCGTGCGTATCATTCCTACTCATGAAAAATACCGGCATAAGGAATGCTCCTCCGGCCGGTACCAGATCATGGCGTGGCGATATACGCGACGTACAGATCATCTCAGCCGCCCGATTATCGGACATACTCCCCGGAAGTTACCTCCTCTCGGAGCAATCTCCCGGTTCATCGCAGTATCCACGTGGCAGGACATGCCCATCCCGCGCGGACCTACTTATAATAAAAGAAAATCCCCTTGATGTCAAGAGGATTTTCTCTGTTTTTGATGAAATTTTTCAGAAAATTTTGGAGGTAATTCCTCTTATATTTCAATCATTTTCGCCAGGGCATGTATCTGGCGAAAATACATCGACCCAGCCGCCCTGGGCAGCGACACCAGTGAAGAACGCTTCACTGGTGAGGGGGATTCTCAAGGGGAAGCCTGCTCCCCCTTGACTCAATAAGCCACGCCCCAATAAATATCGGTGGTGCACTTCTTACCGCACACGGGGCAGACGCCCTCGGTGCCGGACTGTGCCAGAGGCATACAGCGGGAGCTGACACCGGCCCGCTCCTTCATAGCCATTTCACACTCCAAGCTGCCGCACCACTTGGACCGCAGGAAGCCGCCCTTGCCGTCGGCGATGGCCTTGGCCTCCTCGGGAGTCTTGATGTCGAAGGTGTTGTCCTCACGGTTCTTCAGAGCCATGGCGTACATGTTGTCATGGACCGCGTCCAGCAGCTCCGCCACCTTGGTCTCCAGCTCAGCCAGGGGTACGAACACCTTCTCGCCGGTATCCCGGCGGGCGATGACGCACTGCTCCTTTTCCATATCCTTGGGACCGATCTCTACCCGCAGGGGCACACCTTTCATTTCATACTCGGCAAACTTCCAGCCGGGAGAGTTGTCGGAATCGTCCAGCTTAGCCCGGACACCGGCGGCGTTCAGCCGGTCCCGCAGGGCGGCCGCGGCGTCCAGAACGCCGGGCTTGTGCTGGGCCACGGGGATCACGATGGCCTGGATAGGAGCCACCCGGGGAGGCAGCACCAGGCCGTTGTCATCGCCGTGGGTCATGATGATGCCGCCGATCATGCGGGTAGACACGCCCCAGGAGGTCTGGTGGGGATGATGGGGCTGGTTGTCCTTGCCGGCGAAGGTAATGTCGAAGGCCTTGGCAAAGCCGTCGCCGAAGTAGTGGCTGGTGCCGGCCTGAAGGGCCTTGTGGTCGTGCATCATGCACTCTACGGTGTAGGTCTCCTCGGCACCGTTGAACTTCTCCTTGTCAGTCTTGCGGCCCCGGATGACGGGCATAGCCAGGTAGTTCTCCATGAAGTCGGCGTAGATATTCAGCATCTGCATGGTCTCTTCCCGGGCCTCTTCCTCGGTGGCGTGCATGGTGTGGCCCTCCTGCCACAGGAACTCCCGGTGGCGCAGGAAGGGACGGGAGGTCTTTTCCCACCGCAGGACGGAGCACCACTGGTTGTACTTCTTGGGCAGGTCCCGCCAGGAGTGGATGATGTTGGCGTAGTGCTCGCAGAACAGCGTCTCGGAGGTGGGACGGACGCAGAGGCGGTCCTCCAGCTTCTCGCTGCCGCCCATGGTGACCCAGGCGCACTCGGGGGCAAAGCCCTCCACGTGGTCCTTCTCCTTCTGCAGCAGGGACTCGGGGATCAGAACAGGCAGATACACGTTCTCATGGCCGGTCTCCTTGAACCGCTTGTCCAGTTCCTGCTGGATGTTCTCCCAGATGGCGTAGCCATAGGGACGGTAAATGAACATACCCTTGACGGAGGTGTAATCAATCAGTTCCGCCTTCTTGCAGACGTCGGTGTACCACTGGGCGAAATCCACATCACGGGCGGTGATGGCGTCCACTTGTCTCTTATCCTGTGCCATATCATTTCTTCCTTTACATCTATATAATAGTAGTACGCATTCGCGGTTTTCACTGAATTCTTATTTTATCTATTTCAATATAAAATGTCAACTGTCATTGGTTTGTAACCGGCTTTTCCCGCTCTGTAACGATTCTTTTGCCGCCGTTTGCTATGATAATCTCAGAAATGATAAAAGGAGGCATTGTATGAAACGGCTTGTTCTGATTCTGCCCCTTCTGCTGCTTCTGACCGGCTGCGGCACCCGGGAAGCGGAGTCCCCCGCCTCCACCCCACCCGTGGAAGAACCGCAGCCCGCCCCTGTGACGGAGGAAGCCCTACGGGCGCGGTACGAGGCGGAGGGGCTTACTGTTCGGGAGATCGTGCCTTATATGAACGATTTTCTGGTGCACGCCGGCACGGAACCCAACAACGGCCAGTTCATCTGGGTCTACGGGGAGACCGGTGAGGCCTGCTTCCTGCTGTTCTCCACCCGGAGCATCCTCTCCTATCAGATCATCGGAACGGGGGAGATCCAGGTCATCCAGGGTCCGGATAACGTATTCAATGCGGAACGGTACTTTCCCACGGTCGTTCGAGCCTACGCTGCCCGCCGTCTGGACGAAAGCGGCCAGCCGTATCCTGAGGAATGGCAGGAGGGCAATTCTGTCGAGCGCACCTACTGGGCGCCGGTCAGCGAAGGCCTCATCTTCGGCCGGCCCACAGTCCCACGGCCTTGGTGGACCTCCGAATCAGTGTCAGCGGGCTGGAAGCAGTGTTCGGCCCCACCGAGGCCAACATCGGCGAATTCTTTGCCGCCGCAAGCTCCATTCCTCTGACGGACACCGCCTTTGACGAAGTTGCCCACACCCTGACCCTGACTTTCCACGACACCGCCCTCACCAGCGGTAAACCCATTACTTATGAGGACCCAGCAAAACATGCCTGGCACGGCCAATATGTCCAACCCTATGTCCTGCCTACCTCCTTCCCTGCCGGGCCTCTGGCGGGCACCAACAGCTTTATCTCCGCCGCAGAGGTACGGGAGGATGACGGAAGTGTGCAGGTGGTCCTGACCCTTACCGAGCGTGCGCAGACATACACCGCGGAAAACGGTCAGCTGCTCCGGGACGAGAGCCGCCCCTACCTGCGTCTGAGTTTCCGGGAGATCTATTGAGCAAAATGCCGCAGGCAGCTTGGCTGTTTGCGGCATTTATTGGTACTACCTCTCTATTTACTTTTTGTCTCAGCCATGATATGGTAATTCCATGGAAACGTATGAACTGATCCGCTCCCGCCGGAGGACCCTGGCGCTGGAGATTACGAAAGACTGCCGGGTACTGGTCCGGGCGCCCCTGCGACTGTCTCAGGCCAAGATTGACGCCTTTGTGGCAAGCCACGAATACTGGATACAGACCCATCTGGAGCAGCAGCGGCAGCGGGCGGTCTCCGCCCCACCGCCCCCCACTCCGGAAGAGATCGCGGCCTTGAAAGCCAAGGCCCAGGCTATTTTGCCCGGGAAAGTGGCATATTGGAGCGCCAAGATGAGCGTCCGCCCCACTGGGCTGAAAATCACCACCGCCCGGAAGCGCTACGGGAGCTGCAGCGGCAAAAACAGCCTGTGCTTCTCCTGCTTCCTGATGAACAGCCCGGAGGCGGCCATCGACCTGGTGGTGGTCCATGAGCTGTGCCACATCCGGGAGAAAAACCACGGCCCCCGCTTCTATGCCCTGCTGGAGCAGTACCTGCCTGATTACAAGGAACGAAAGAAACTTTTAAAATAAGGAGAACGCACATGGACAAGCTGAATCTCACCGATCTGCTGGAAAGCAACGCCTACCCCGGCCGGGGCATCGTCCTGGGCCGCAGCGCCGACAACAAGTATTCCGTGGCCGCCTACTTCATCATGGGCCGTAGCGAGAACTCCCGGAACCGGGTGTTCACCGTCACCGAGGATGGCATCCGCACCGAGGCCCACGATCCTTCCAAGATGACCGACCCCAGCCTCATCATCTATCACCCCGTCCGCAAGGTGGGTAATGACCTGATCGTCACCAACGGCGACCAGACCGACACCATCCGCGACGGCCTGCTGGCAGGCAGGAGCTTTGGTCAGGCGCTGCATACCCGCGAATTTGAGCCGGACGGTCCCAACTACACTCCCCGCATCTCCGGCATCCTCTGTGAAAACGGCAGCTTCCGTCTGTCCATTCTGAAGTCCGCCGACGGCGATCCCTCCTGCTGCCACCGCTATTTTTACACCTACGACCATCCCCTGGCCGGCGAGGGCCGCTTCATCCACACCTACATGGGCGACGGCACTCCCCTCCCCTCCTTTGAGGGCGAACCGGAGCGGGTCATCCTGGACGCCCCCAGCGCCGAGGCTCTTGCAGGGCAGATGTGGAACGCTCTGAACCCCGACAACAAGGTGTCTCTGTTCGTGCGCTACACCGATCTGGCCACCGGAGAATATCAACAGGTCATCCGCAACAAGTTCTGATTGCTGATACAAAAGGACACCGCCGAAATGGCGGTGTCCTTGCTTTTTATTCATGCGGTTCAGTAACCCTGGAAGGGCTCACACACATCCATTGGCAGGTCCGGCCGGACGGTGCGGATGCGGTCCAGGACCTTTTCCGCCACAGCTCGTTTCTCGAACAGGAAATCCTTGTAAAACTCCCCGTCATAGGAAGCCCGGAGGCACACCATGGGCAGCTGCTTGCCGCAGGTGCCAGTGACACTGAGGGCGGTGTTCCGCACCTTCACCTGGCTCAGGGCATCAAAGGGGAGATACTGGGTGCCGGGGAACGCCGCAAAATAGATGGCCCTGTCGCTAACCCGGAACTGCTCCACCCGAACGGAAGCCTGATAGTCCTGTTCCGCATTCTCCAGCGCATGGCTCTGTGCCAGAGATTTCATCTTGAAGATCGCCATAAGATGCCCTCCTTTGGTTCTGGATTTTTTTATATAATACGTGTTTTCCCATCTTTTTGTCTATCGCAAATGCAACATTTCGGTAAATTCTCTCACTGACGCGCAAAAAAAGAAACCGGCCTGAAGGCCGGTTTCTCTTATTTCTCACTCACCCATGGGGGCGCCGCACTGGGGACAGAACTTGCTGTCAGCCTTGGCGCCGCAGATGGGGCAGGTCTTTTCCGCCGTGACCACTTCCACCACGGGCTCGTCCTTGGTGGCTTCCTTGGCGGCTTCCATCTCCGCGATCTTGGCCTTGGAGGCGTTGACAGCCTCCACCATGTCACGGACGGCGTCGGGGATCTCACCCTCGTACTCGTTGACGAACCACTCGCCGATGATGCGGTAGTTCTTGTCGATCTCCCGCTGCTCGCCGGCGATAGCGACGGAGAGCTTGGTCAGTTCAGCGGCGTCCTTTGCCTTGTCCGCGGCGACAGCGGCCACGTCCTTTGCCTTCTTGGTCAGTTCATCAAAAAAAGCCATTTGAAAATCCCCTTTCTATCATGCGGCCTCCGGCCGTTCCTTTGATGCTCTCAGTATATCCGAGTTTTTCCGGAAACGCAACCGCTTTTCCATTTGTTTACACATCGTTTTCAATCCAGGTCCGGGCACGCTCTACCGCCCGCAGCCACTGGCGGTAATCCGCCGCGCAGTCCGCCTCCCCCCGCTGGGGTTGGAATACATGCTGACTACGGCGCAGCCCCTCCAGCTCCGGAAGGCCGCTCCAGACACCCGCTGCCAGTCCCGCCAGAGCCGCCGCGCCGAAGGCGGTGGTCTCCACCTGGGCGGGTCTGTCCACCGGCAGCCGCAGCAGGTCCGCCTGGGTCTGCATCAGGATATCGCTGACAGAGGCGCCGCCGTCCACCCGCAGGGTGGTGATGGGACAGGAGGCGTCCGCGTTCATGGCCCGCACCAGGTCCGTCACCTGGAAGGCAATGGAGTCCAGCACTGCCCGGGCGATATGGGCCTTGGTGGAACCCCGGGTCAGGCCCACAATGGTGCCCCGGGCATACATATCCCAATAGGGCGCTCCCAAGCCCGTGAAGGCAGGCACGATGTACACACCGCTGGAGGAGGGAACGCTCTCCGCCAAGCGGTCGCAGTCCGGCGCGGACTCGATCAGTCCCAGCTCATCCCGCAGCCACTGGATGGTGCTGCCGGCGTTGAACACGCTGCCCTCCAGGGCGTAGGTGGTCTTTTTATCCAGCACCCAGCCCACAGAGGTCACCAAACCAGATTGGGACCGCACCGCCTGTTCGCCCACGTTCATCAGGGTGAAGCAGCCGGTGCCGTAGGTGTTTTTGGCCTGACCCGGGGTGAAACACCCCTGTCCGAACAGCGCCGCGGGCTGATCCCCGGCACTGCCGCAGATGGGGATGCCCGCCAAGTCCTCCAGGCCGGGAATTCCTGCCGCCACCGAGCCGTACACCTCGCTGTTGGACCGGGGCTCCGGCAACAGGGACATGGGGATGTCCAAGGCCTTGCACAGGTCTGCGTCCCATTGCAGGGTGTGGATATTGAACAGCATGGTGCGGGAGGCGTTGGAGGCATCTGTTACATGGACCTTCCCGCCGGTCAGGTTCCAGATGAGCCAGGAGTCCACCGTACCGGCACACAATTCGCCCCGCTCCGCCCGCTGCCGGACACCGGGGACATTGTCCAGGATCCATTTGATCTTGGTGCCGGAAAAATAGGCGTCGATCAGCAGGCCCGTCTTCTCCGTCACCGCTTCGTCCAGGCCCTCCACCTTCAACCCGTCGCAGATAGCGGCGGTCCGGCGGCACTGCCACACGATAGCGTTGCACACCGGCTTTCCGGTGGCCCGCTCCCACAGGATGGTGGTCTCCCGCTGGTTGGTAATACCCAGGGCCGCGATCTGCTTGGGATCAATGTGGGCGGTGTCCACCGCCTCCGCCAGAGCCCGCTTCTCCGTGGCCCAGATCTCCATGGGATCGTGCTCCACCCAGCCAGGCTGGGGGTAAATCTGGCGGAAAGGATACTGGGTGCGGGCCACAATGGCCCCGGTGCGGTTGAACAGGATGGCCCGGGAACTGGTGGTCCCCTGGTCCAGCGCCACTACATAAGTCTCCATAAGCAGCCTCCTCTGGCGTTTTTTCGCGGAGTATGATATAATAAGTTACATTATATCACAAGGAGGCGGCGTTTACCATGGTTCAAAACGAATTTACTTTTCTCTCCGCCGACAGAAAGACTCCCATCCACGCGGTGGAGTGGCTGCCGGAGGGGCAAGTCCAGGCTGTTCTGCAAATCTCCCATGGCGTGGCTGAGTACATCCTGCGCTATGAGCCCTTTGCGGAATATCTCACCACCCGGGGCTTCGCCGTGGTAGGCCATGACCACCTGGGTCACGGCCAGTCCGTGGCAGAGGGCAGTCCCCGGCTGTACTTTGGCCCCAGGGGCAGCTGGAACTGGGTGGTGGATGACATTGACCGCCGTCGGAACCTGGCAAAAGAAAAATTCCCCCAGGTCCCCTATTTCCTGCTGGGCCACTCCATGGGCTCTTTTCTGGCCCGCACCTACCTGATCCGCTATCCCGGTGCCGTGGATGCGGCGGTCATCATGGGCACCGGCCAGATGTCCCCCGCCATCATCGCCGGGGGCAAGGCGGTGGCCGCCGAAGAGGCCCGCCGCATTGGCGAGGACCAGACCAGCTCCCTGGTGGACAAGCTGGCCTTCGGCGCCTACAACAAGCGCTTCGCCCCCAACCGCACCGGCTTCGACTGGCTGTCCCTCAACCAGGACAACGTGGACCGCTATATCGCCGACCCCCTCTGCGGCGGGAATGCTACCATTGGCCTGTTTCGGGAGATGCTGGGGGGCCTGTCCTTCATCGCCAGCCTTCAGAATCTGAAGCGGATGAACCTGAACATCCCGGTGCTGTTCATCTCCGGCGAGATGGACCCGGTAGGCGACTGCGGCAAGGGCGTGCAGCGGGCCTACGAGAGTTTCCGGAAAGCAGGCGTCCGGGACGTGTCCCTGAAGCTGTATCCAGAACTGCGGCATGAAATTCTCAACGAAGCCTGCCGGGAGACAGTCTACGGCGACATCTATCAATGGCTGGCAGCCAAAGTTCCGATTTCTGTATAAAAAAAGCGCGGTGCTTTTGCACCGCGCTTCTTTCATGGGTAACTGCTCAGTGGCGGACCTCCACCACACGGACAACGCCGTCCCTGACATGCAGGTCCATGGTGCTGGCATAGGCCATCCCCTTGTCCAGAGAGGTCCATTCCTTACTGTCGGCATTATAGCACAGGACATCCGCAGGCACCGTATAAGTCCTGCCGCCGAAGGTCACCGCCGTCTTGCCGATCCAGGCGCCGAGGGAGACATTCTTCAGCTTCGTCAGCTCCGAGATACCGGTAAAGCGGCCCTCGCTGTTCAGCGTGGCTGCCACAAATGCTCCGTTCCGCACAGAGAAGGCGGTTTCAATGGGACCGGTGGATTGGCCATTGCCATACTCGATCTCAACACTTCTCTCCCTCTCATTACCGGCTTCACCTGTGGTCTCATGCACCACTGCCCGGCCGTAAAGTACCGTTCCGCTCTTACTGCTGCCCAGGGCAATCAGGTCCACATCACCGGCCCAGTTGGTCCGGGCGCAGAGAATCTCGCCGGACTTGATGACACCGGCGGTCAGCTGGCTGAGGCTGATAAGCTCGCCATTCCGGAATACCATCACATTCTCCGCCAGCTTCTGCTTGCCCAACGTCCGGGCCGCGATATCCAGGTCCCCGGAGACACCGCTGCTGAGAACGGAGAGATTCAGCGCGCCCTTCTTTACGCCAGAAATACGGACCACCTTGCCAAAGTATTTCTCCTCCGCCTTGGCGGGCAGCTGGATCATGGTGTTTCCGCACAGCATACGCACAGTGCCGTCCATGGAGACCACACCCAGGGCATTGCCCCGCGCACCGCTGCTGGGTTCCACCGCAGCAGCCACCTGGCCGTCTGCCGTCAGCAGCAGAGTCATCTGCCTGCCGGGCTTGAAGGTTGCCAGGGAATCTCTGGCCGTGGGCATTACATAGAATTCCGTGCCGTTCAGGACCCTGATCTTGACAGGGGCGTTGGGATTGGGCTCACAGGATTCATAGTACACCGTCACTCGGGTATCGCATACCAGGATGGAATTGGTAGCGGGGTAATAAGTCGCCACATCGTTCTTCCGCAGGTCGTTCACTGTGGCCGGAGAGCCGTTCTTGTAAATCTGATAATCGTTGTTTCCGGCCAGGGCGCTGAGTCCCTCGGCGGAGCGGTCAGCCCAGATGATGACGGCCGCGTCGGCATTGCCGGTGCTTCCGGCGGACTGAGGCAGGAAAGTCAGCGCCTTCTCCTTGCTGAACACCACCCGGCCCCGGGAGCCCAGCAAGGAGGTGGCGGCCACAGGATGGGTCATGGTGTATTCCTTCCCGTCGGAGGTCTTGAGGATGCCGCTGCCGCCGTCGATGGACAGAAGCTCCGTCTCCTCTCCCAGCTCATACAGGGTGCCGCCCTCCTTTTTCTCGGCCCGCAGCAGGTTCATGAACAGCTTCGCCGCCTGGGCGCGGGTCAGGGGCGCGTTTCCGGCGGTGCCCACGCCGTCGGTCAGGCCGGCGGTGGCACCCACGGCCATGTAGCTGTCCGGCCACACGCCGCCCACGTCCTCGTCTTTATAACCCAACAGCCGCAGCAGAATGGTCACCGCCTGCCCCAGTGTCACAGTCCGTTCCGGATAGAACTTTCCGTCGGGATAGCCTGCGATGATGCTCCGGCCCTTAGCGGCCAGGTTGATGTACCCGGCAGCCCAGTGGGAGGACTTCACATCCGGGAACACGGTCACGGCCCGGTAGCGGCCCAGCTCATTGGAACCATCCACCATATACGTGACCATTTTGCAGAACTGTGCCCGGGTCAGCTTGAGTTCAGGACGGAAGGTGCCGTCGCCATAGCCGTCCAACACACCCATGAGCCGCAGGCTCTCCACTGCCACAGCGGTGTTGGTATCCGTCAGATCGGAAAACCGGACGGTCTCCGCGGCGCCTGCCGGGATCACCAGTGTGGCCATCACCATGACAACCGCCAGCAGGGCTGTCAGGATTCTTTTTTTCATAGTTTTCTTCCTCCTTATTCCGCCCGCAGTGCTTCCACAGGCTGGAGCTTCGATGCTTTCGCCGCCGGGTAGCTGCCGAAGATGATGCCCAGCGCCACAGACAGGGCAAAGGCACCCACCGTCACCTTCACCGGCGGGAAAATGGTCATCTGCATCAGCAGTGTACTGAGAATCACACTGCCCGCCGTACCGAACAGGATGCCCACGATGCCGCCGATGCCGCAGAGCATGGCCGCCTCAATCAGGAACTGTGCCACGATGCTGCTGCGCTGGGCGCCGATGGCCCGGCGGATACCGATTTCCCGGGTTCGCTCGGTGACGGTGACCAGCATGATATTCATAATGCCGATGCCGCCCACTGCCAGAGAAATGGCGGCAATGCCGCCCAGCACCAGGCCGATCATGCTCAGATACTCATTGGACTGCTCCTGCCACTGGCTCTCGGAATACACGCCAAAGCCGCCGGTATTCTGATCCACCAAACCCTTCAAAAAGCCGTTGAGCCGGGAGATGGCCTCGGTCATGGCTTCGCTGCTGCGGGCCTTCACCAGGAACTCCGTGGGCTTCTCGCCGCCCAGGATGCGCCGGGCGGTATAGGGAAACACGATGAAATTGTCCAGCCGGCTCTGGTCTGCGCTCTCATCGCTGAGGCGGGCAGCATAGACACCCGCCACCAGGAATCTGTTGCCGTTGACCGACAGTTCCTTCCCCACTGGGTCAGCGGAACCGAAGAAGGTTTTGGCCGCCTGGGCGCCCATGACACAGACCTGATTGTACTTCTCAATGTCCAGCAGGGCCAGGTCCCGGCCCTTGGCAATGGTCAGATTGTTGCAGGCGGCGTACTGGTCGCTGCCGTAGTACAGGCTGGGAGGCACATCGCCGGTGATGTTGCCCCTCTCGTCCCACTGGTACTGCATATTGGCAGTGGACTTGAGGCCGTAGGACACCGTGGCGTTGCACCAGCCGGTGGGCGTCACGCCGAGCACATACTCTTTCAATCCGTTGCAGTAATCGTACAGATCCGGGAAGTAGTCCTTGGAGATGTCATTGCCGTCCTCGTCGTACATCCAGCTGTAAATACTGACGGTGATGCGGTTGCTTCCCATAGCCTCAAACTGTTCCATGGTCTTGAGCTTCATGCCCTCCATGACGGAGACGATGGTCATGACGGCGGCGATACCGATAAAAATACCCAAAATGGTCAGGGCGGACCGGCCCTTCTTACCCCAAATGGATTTCCATGCCATTTTCACGGCCTGTTGGAGATTCACAGCCAATCCACCTCCTGGAGCTTATCCTCCACGATCTTGCCGTCCGCCAGCCGCACGCAGCGGCGGGCGGTAGCGGCAATGCCGTTGTCGTGGGTGATGAGAATGACGGTGCTGCCCTCCTTGTTGAGCTGCTGGAGGAATTTCAGCACCTCCTGGCCTGTGCGGGAATCCAGGGCACCGGTGGGCTCGTCGGCCATAATAATGGGCGGCTTGGTGGCGATGGCCCGGGCGATGGCCACCCGCTGCTGCTGGCCGCCGGACATCTCCGTGGGCTTGTGCTTCACCCGGCCCGCCAGCCCCACCCGCTCCAGGGCCTCCATGGCCATGTCGTAGCGGTCATCGGCGTTAATGCCCTGATAGATCAGGGGCAGTTCCACGTTTTCCAGCACCGTCAGGGACTGGATCAGGTTGTACTGCTGAAAAATGAAGCCGATCTGCTTGTTGCGGATGCGGGAGAGCTCCTTGTCCGTCAATTCCCGGACGTCCGTGCCGTCCAGGAAATAGTCGCCCCGGGTGGGGATATCCAGACAGCCCAGCACGTTCATCATGGTGGACTTGCCGGAGCCGGACTGTCCCACCACGGCCACGAACTCTCCCTGATCAATGTCAAGGGACACGCCGTCCAAAGCGCGGACCTCGCTCTCCAGGCCCTCGCCGTAGATCTTATACACGTCCCGCAATTGTATCAAGCGTGCCATGGCGTCAACCCCAGGCTTCCATGGTCTGGAGCTGAGTGAACACCTCGGTTCCCTCTTCCACACCGGACTTGATCTCCACGTTGTAGTTATCCGAAATACCGATCTCCACCGGCACGGCCCAGAAGCCGTCGGGGATCTGTTCATCCGCCATGACGCCGTCCAGGGCGTTGTCGGGCCGGTCACCGGAGACATAGACCACCGTGGCGGCGGAGCCGTCCTCCAGGGACACCGTCCGCACCGCCTGAATGGGCAGGATGAGACAGTTGTCGTTCTGGCTGGCGATCAGGGAGTACTGGATGTTGCTGTTGACCTGGATCATGCCCTCGGTGTTGTCCATGGACACCACCATGGGGTAGGTGGCCACGCCGTTGTTGACGGTGCTGGACAGGCTGACGCTCTCCACCATGCCCATAGCCATATTGCCCCACTGGTCCAGGTCCACCATCATACCGGGCTTGATGTAGCTGATATTCCGCTCGTCCACGTTGGCGTTGACAATGAGCGTCCTGATATCGGAAATGGTCAGGATCGGCTGCTGGGTGTTGATTTCGTCGCCGGGCTGGATGGACAGGCCGATGACCTTGCCGTCAATGGGCGCCACGGCATTGCAGTTGGCCAGGTTCTTTTCCGCCTTCTCCAGCTCCTCCCGGGCCTCTTCCAGGCTTTGCTCAATGCTGAAAATCTCGCTCTCACTGTCCTCGCCGTCGATGCGCACCAGCACCTGTCCGGCGGACACCTGGAGATAGTTCACCAGGTCGCTGGAGAGAACCGTGCCATTGACGGTGGACTTCAGCTCGCCGGTGCGGTAGTATTCCAGCTTGCCCGGTTCATAGGGGTAGACGGTCTCACCGTCCACCACGGCGGTGGCGGAGGCCGCCATCTCCGCTGTCAGGGCACCCTCATTCTCCACGATGATCTCGGCGGAGAACAGCTTGGACCCCTCCGGGGTGATGCGGCTGACCATGTGGACTGCCTCCACCCGGCCAGGAATGGTGGTCATCAGGGCGGGGACGGAAACCTCCACGGTCTGTCCCACCTTCAGCTCACCGGCATAGGCATAGCTGTAATACTGCTCCAGCCGCAGGCGGGTATCGTCGTTGAGCTGGGCCACCACCTGACCCTTGGAAATGGTGTCGCCGGGGTTCAGCGTGGCCACCTCCATCAGCTTGCCGGGATAGGACGCTGTCAGGTTCAGACCCGCAATGTCCTTCTGTGCAGCGGAGAGCTGCTTCTCGAAGCCCTCCACCTGGCTCCTGGCCTTCTGCACTGCCGCCTGGGCAGCGGGAGAATCCACGGTGAACAGGGGGGTGCCCGCGGTGACCTCCTGCCCCTCCGTCACCAGCACCTCCAGCACCGTACCGGGGGTGCTGATGGAGATGCTCTCGCTGCTCTTGGCCTTCACAATGCCGCTGCCCTCCACCTTGGCAGTGATGGCACCGTACTGGACCACGTCCGTCACCACCTGGGTCTCCTTATTCTTCTTTCCGCCCAGCAGCTTGAACAGCACACCGCCGATGACAGCAAGCACCACCAAAATAACGCACCAGCGGATGATACGGCGTCGGGTCCTGCGGGACATTTTCTTTTTCACAGGGGTTCCGCCGGTCCCGGCATCCGTTTCCAGCGGTTCCATCTGGACCTGCTGCTCCTTTTCCATCAATTCAGACATGTCAACACTTCTCCTTCATTGGCTGTTTCGATCTGTACCAACCATGCTAGTACAGTCTATTCCTTAAAACAACAACAAAACGGTTACAGTTTTACCGGATACTTCCCTATTTTATAGACGGAAGGAGCAGCCATTTGGTTGCAAAAAATCGTCCCCAAATCTGGGGACGATTTTTTGTGAAAATATGACGGATATTAAGCCTTTTCGACCTTTTTCTCCATGGCCCGCTGGAACAGGATGATGCCCACCACCACTGCCAGGCCGATCACATCGGTCAGGGTGCCGGGGATCATCATACACAGGCCGCCGGCTGCCAGGATGACCCGGAACAGGGGATTGATGTTCCGGTACAGGAAGCCGTTCAGGGCCGCCGCCACGCCGAACAGGCCCACCAGGGAGCTGATGACGATCTGGACCACCTGGATAGGCGTGGTGTTGATGAACAACATGGCCGGGTTCAGGGCAAAGATGTAGGGCACGATGAAGGCAGCGATGGCCAGCTTGGTGGCGTTCAGTGCCGTCTTCATGGGCGGTGCCTTGGCGATGGCGCTGCCGGCGTAGGCCGCCAGAGCCACGGGAGGCGTGATATCGGCCACGATGCCGAAATAGAACACGAAAAAGTGGGCCGCCAGCATGGGAATGCCGATCTGATCGCTCATCAGAATGGGCGCGCAGGTGGAGGCCATGATGCAGTAGTTGGCGGTGGTGGGAACGCCCATGCCCAGGACGATGCAGCACAGCATGGTCAGGAACAGGGCAATGATAGCGGTTCCGCCGGACAGGGACACGATGCCGCGCAGTAGCGTATTAGCGAGGCCAGTGGAGGTGATGCAGCCCGCCACGATACCGGCCATGGCGCAGGCGGCGGCCACGGTGATGGTTCCCTTGCCACCGGCCTCCAGGGCGTCGACGATCTTGGGCAGGGAGATACTCTCCGCCCCGCTGTCCCGGCGGACCAGGGACATGACCAGATGCCGGCCGAACCTCTCACCGGCCCGGCTGGCCGTGACGGCGTTGATGATGTTGCCGATCAGGCCCACCGCGATGGTGACGATGATGGCGATAGCGGCGGAGGACTGCATGGTGCGGGTGCCGTTGGAAACCAGCACCACCAAAATCACCAGAGGCGCCAGCAGGTAGAGCTTCTTAATGAGGACGCTGAACTTGGGCAGCTCCTCCTTGGGGATGCCCTTCAGGCCCAGCTTCTTGGCCTCCAGATGGACCGCCATGAAAATGCCGGTGAAATACAGCACGGCAGGCAGGATAGCCAGCAGGGCGATCCGGGCGTAGGGGATGCCGGTGTACTCCGCCATCAGGAAAGCGGCGGCGCCCATGATGGGGGGCATGATCTGGCCACCGGTGGAAGCGGCAGCCTCCACGGCGCCGGCAAACTCACCCCGGTAGCCCGTCTTTTTCATCATAGGAATGGTGACGGAGCCGGTGGTGACGGTATTGCCCACGGAGGATCCGGACACCATGCCGCACAGGGCGGAGGAGATGACTGCCACCTTGGCGGGGCCGCCGGCAGCGGAGCCGGCCACGCAGTTGGCCAGGTTGATGAAGAAGTTGGAGATACCGGTACGCTCCAGGAAGGCGCCGAAGATGATGAACACCACGATGTACTTCTGGCAGACGTTGATGGGGGTACCCATGACGCCGTTGGTGGTAAAGAACAGGTCATAGAGCACCTTGCCGAAGCGGACGTTGGCAAAGGTGTAGACCAGCAGGCAGCCCACCACGCACAGGATGGGCAGGCCCACACTGCGGCGGCAGAGCTCCACCAGGGTCAGGATACCCACCACGGCCATAGCCAGCATCAGGGGGTCTTTGGACAGGACCGTATAGCTGGTGTTGACGATCTTATTGGCATTGAAGGCAAAGTAGAAAAAGGGCAGGCAGCCAACCACCATGATGATGATATCATACCAGGGCATATAATTGACCCGGACATGGCCCCGCTTTGCGGGATAGTTCAGATAGCCGATAATGATGATCAGCGCCAGGAAAATGGTCAGGCGGAACTCCGGCAGGCTGGTGTCAAACAGGGTCAGGTACAGGCAGAACAGGGAAAAACCAGCCATCAGGGCCTTCACAACGATTCCGGGAACGCCTTCCCAGACACGGACATTGGATTCCCTGTCATACTTTTTCATGACCTCTTCCACATCCGCCGCAGTCCCCACGTCGGCGGAATCCACAGGCGCCGCGGAGGTCTGGGGCGCCGTATCCGGCTTTCTCTTCAAAAAGCTCATATATTGGCCTCCTCTTAGCGATTTTTTAACGTTCTCTCATAGCACAAGGGACTGCGGCGGAAGATCCGCCGCAGTCCGTTGATAGCGCAGTCAACTGCTTACTTGGTGGGGACGGTAATGCCCTTCTCACTGAAATACTTGGCAGCGCCGGGATGATAAGGCACAGCAGTGACGGAGGAGGCGAACTCCAGGCTCAGCTCGTTCTTCTTGTCGTGGGCCAGGGTGTCGATGCTGTTGAAGATGCCGGAGACCACATTGTAGATGTCGTCGTCCTTCACATCGTTGTTGGCGATAATGACAGCGCCCACGGCCACGGTGGTGGCGTCATGCTCCAGGCCGTAAGCGGCGGCGGGGATCACGTTCTTGCTGTAATAGGGAGAAGCGGCGATCAGCTTCTCAATGTGGGCGTCGTCCAGTTCCACGACGTACACATCGCGGGTGGCGGCCAGAGAGGTAACGGCGGTGGTGGGAGCGCCAGCCACGATGAAGGCGGCGTCGATCTTGCCGTCCTGCAGGGCCTCGGCACTGTCGCCGAAGGACTGGTAGGTGGGCTTGATGTCGTCCAGGGTCAGGTCATAGGCGCCCAGCACATCCAGAGCGTTGAAGTACACACCGGAACCGGAGTCACCGACGGACACGTTCTTGCCCTTCAGATCGGCAACGGTCTTGATGGTGGGATCCAGAGTGATGATCTGGACCTGCTCCATGTACAGAGCAGCCACAGTGGAGAAGCTGTCGATCTTGCCGGCCTCCGCAAACAGGTTGGTGCCGTTGTAGGCATACGCCATAACGTCGGACTGGACGAAGCCCAGCTGAGCGTCACCGGCAGCCATAGCCTCGATGTTGGCCTTGGAGCCCTTGCCCACGATGGCAGTCACGGTGGTGTCGGTGGTATCGCTGATCTGGCCGGCCAGAACGCTGCCGAAGCCATAGTAAGTACC
The DNA here is from genome assembly GCA_945948185.1 of uncultured Clostridia bacterium. Taxonomy (GTDB): domain Bacteria; phylum Bacillota; class Clostridia; order Oscillospirales; family Oscillospiraceae; genus Oscillibacter. The sequence continues at coordinate 48,159 of CAMFAL010000003.1, forward strand.
CTGGTCACCGCCGGTGGTGAAGGTCAGCTCGGTCTTCTTGCCGCCGCAGCCAGCCAGAGTGGCAGTCATGGTCAGGACCACCAGCATAAGAGCAAATAACTTCTTCATAGTAATATCCTCTTTTCCTTTTTTGATACGGGGGTCAATGCATTACTTGCACATCATACCGCAACCGCTGTCATTTTTCAAGTCTTTTTTCATATTCCCAGAGATTTTTCTGCAAGTGCATTCGCTTTATCCTGCATTTTCTTTAACCGGATAAGGTTTTAAAGTCCCAAACCATCCAGGAGGTAGTATCTTTATACAACTCTCCCGGCCCTCTCCACCGCCGGTTTGGGCAAATCGACGGCAGTCACCTTTCATCGGATGGTAAGCAGCAGCTGGCCGCCCTTGACGGTGTCGCCCTCCTTCACCTCGATGGAGCCCACCACGCCGCTCATGCGGGCGGTGATGGCTGTCTCCATCTTCATGGCCTCAATGGTAGCTAGAGTCTGGTTCTTCTCCACCGTGTCGCCCACCTTGACGTTGATCTTGCTGACGGCGCCGGGAATGGAGGCACCCACCTGGCTCTTGTCCTCCGGGTCGGCCATGGGAACCTTGACAATGTTCTTCTGGGCCGCCTCATCGGGCACCTGCACGTCACGGCGGATACCGTTGAGCTCAAAGCTAACGGTGCGCATGCCCTCTTTATCGACCTCGCCCAGCCCTAGGTATTTGATGACCAGGGTCTTGCCGTCGGCGATGTTGACCTTGTTGGTCTCGCCCACCGCCAAACCGTGGAAGAACACATGGCTGCCCAGCCGCATGATGTAACCGTACTCCTTCTGGCTCTTGACAAAGTCCTCCACCACCTTGGGATACAGGCAGTAGCTGAGAACAGCCCGCCAGGAGGGATCCGGATCGAAAGCCTGCATCTCCCGCTTCTTTGCCTCAAAGTCCACAGGCTTCAGCAGTTCGCCGGGGCGGCAGGTAATAGGCTCCTTGCCTTTCAGAACCACCTTCTGCAAGTCCTTGGGGAAGCCGCCGGCGGGCTGGCCCATCATGCCGGAGAAGTAGCTGACGGCGCTGTCCGGGAAGGCCAAGCCCTCACCTTTCGTCACAATGGTCTCGGGCGTCAGGCCGTTCTGGGTCATAAAGATGGCCATGTCGCCCACCATCTTGCTGGAGGGCGTCACCTTCACGATGTCGCCCAGCATCTCGTTGACCACCCGGTAGTTCTCCTTGACCTCCCGGAAGCGGCTGCCCAAGCCCAGGGATTCCACCTGGGGCTTCAAATTGGTGTACTGGCCGCCGGGGATCTCATAGCGGTAGATGTCGGTGCTGTTGCACTTGATACCGCCCTCGAAGGAGTCGTAGCGCTTCCGCACATCCTCCCAGTAATCAGTCAGGTACTGCAGGCGGTCCAGGTCCATGCCGGTATCCCGCTCCGTTCCCTGCAGGGCCGCCACCACGGCGTTCATGGAGGGCTGGCTGGTCATGCCGGCCATGGAACTGACGGCCAGGTCCACCACGTCCACGCCGGCCTCCGCCGCCATCAGGCAGGTGGCCACCTGGTTGCCGGAGGTATCGTGGGTGTGAAGCTGAATGGGAATGCCGATCTCCTGCTTCAGGGTGGAGACCAGCTTCTTGGCGGCGTAGGGCTTCAAAATGCCGGACATATCCTTAATTGCCAGCATGTGGGCACCCCGGTGCTCCAACTCCTTGGCCAGCTTCACGTAGTAATCCAGGGGATATTTGTCCCGCTTGGGGTCCAGGATGTCTCCGGTGTAGCAGATGGTGGCCTGGCAAATCTTGTCCTGATTCAGCACCTCGTCCATGGCCACTTCCATGCCGGGCAGCCAGTTCAGGGAGTCGAACACCCGGAACACGTCGATGCCGGAGCGGGCGGCTTCCTTGATGAACTCCCGGATCACGTTGTCGGGGTAGTTGGTGTAGCCCACGGCGTTGGCGCCCCGGAGGAGCATCTGTAAGAGCAGATTGGGTGCCTTTTCCCGAATCAGGTCCAGCCGCTCCCAGGGGGACTCATGGAGGAAACGGTAGGCCACGTCGAAGGTGGCGCCGCCCCAGCACTCCAGGGAAAATGCGTCCGCCAGAATTTCAGAAGTACCCTCCATGCCCTTCACAATATCACGGGTGCGAACCCGGGTGGCCAGCAGAGACTGGTGTGCGTCCCGGCAGGTGGTGTCGCAGATCAGCAGCTTCTTCTGATCCAGCACCCAGTCCGCCACGGCCTTGGGGCCCTTGGAATCCAGCATCTGCTTCAAACCGTCGGGACGGCTGCCGGTGACTGGGGGAAACCGGCACTCGTCATACATCTTGTGCTCTCCCTGCTCCTTCACCACGATGTTGCCGACGTATTTCAGCATCTTGGTAGCCCGGTCCAGGCTCTCATCGATCTGGAACAGCTCCGGTGTCTCATCGATGAACTTGGTGTGGCACTTGCCCGCCATAAAAGTGGGGTTCTTCAGGATGTTGGTGATAAAGGCGATGTTGGTCTTGACACCCCGGACATGGACCTCGTTGATGGCACGGGCCGCCTTGCGGCAAACACCGGCGAAGGTATTATCCCAAGTGGTGATTTTCACCAGCAGGGAGTCATAGTAGGGAGAGATCACGGCACCGGTGTAGGCGTTACCGCCGTCCAGCCGGATGCCGAAGCCGCCAGCAGAGCGGTAAGCGGTGATTTTGCCGGTGTCGGGGGCGAAGTTGTTGGTGGGATCCTCAGTGGTGACACGGCACTGAATGGCGTAGCCGTTTTGATGGACATCCGCCTGGCAGGTAATGCCGATCTCCGGGTCGCTGAGGGGCCTGCCCTCCGCGATCAAAATCTGAGAGCGCACCAGGTCGACGCCCGTCACCATCTCGGTGACAGTGTGTTCCACCTGGATGCGGGGATTCATCTCAATAAAATAATGATTTCCGTCCTTGTCCACCAGGAACTCCAAGGTACCGGCGTTGACATAGCCCACGTATTTGGCGATCTTCACCGCATCCTCATACAGAGCCTGGCGCACCTTCTCGTCCACAGAGAAGGCAGGAGTAAATTCCACCACCTTCTGATACCGCCGCTGGAGGGAGCAGTCCCGCTCATACAGATGGACCACATTGCCGGATTCGTCGCCCAGAATCTGAACCTCGATATGCTTGGGCTCCACCAGGAATTTTTCCATGAAGATATCGTCATTGCCGAAAGCCTTCTTGGCCTCGGCCTTTACCAGGTCAAAATTGACGCCCACCTCTTCCACGGTGTCGCAGCGGCGCATACCGCGGCCGCCGCCGCCTGCGGCGGCTTTCAGGATGACAGGAAATCCGAATTCCATGGCCAGCTTCTGGGCCGCCTCACGGCTCTTCAGAGGCTCAGTAGTGCCGGGAGTCGTAGGTACGCCGCAGGCCACCGCCATCTGCTTGGCAGAGAGCTTATCACCCATCATGTCCAGGATCCTGGAGCTGGGACCGATGAACTTGATGCCGGCATCCTCGCAGGCCCGGGCAAAGTCACCGTTCTCGGACAGGAAGCCGTAGCCGGGATGGATGGCGTCGGCACCGTGTTTCTTGGCCAGTTCAATGATGCGCGGGATGTTCAGATAGGCTCCCAGAGGGCTCTCGTTTTCGCCGATCAGATAGGACTCGTCGGCGGCAGTACGGAAAATACTGTAAGTATCCTCATTGGAATAGATAGCGATGGTCTGCAATCCCAAGTCGTGGCAGGCCCGAAAAATCCGCATGGCAATCTCGCCGCGGTTCGCTACCAGCACTTTTTTGAACATTTTGCTCATAAAGCATCCTCCTTTTTCATACAAAACATCCATATAAGCCTCTAATTTTTTACAAGTATACGCTTCCATTTTTGCCGGTTGCAATGGTTTTTTCCCGTTCAAGTACATTTTCGGAAAAAATTCCAGATTTTTGCGTAACATTACCCGCATTTTTGTCTATTTTTCAAGGACTAATGTTTGCGTATCAAGGACATTTTGGAGTAGAAACGACCCCGGGCAAATACCCGGGGCCGCCGCCTGAGATCGTTTTTATTTCTTTGCCTTGGAGTCCACCACGTCCTTCAGCAGGGCGTTGAATTCCTCGAAGGTCATGGCGCCCAGGTCGCCGTCGGCGCGGTGGCGGGGAGACACAGTGCCGTTCTCCATATCCCGGTCGCCCACGACCACCATGTAGGGGATTTTCTCCAGCTGGGCCTCCCTGATCTTCTTGCCGATCTTCTCGTTGCGGTAGTCCACCTCCACGCGGTAGCCCTGCTCCGTCAGCTTGCGGGCCAGGTCGGCGCAATAGTCGGAGGCACGGTCGGTGACAGGCAGGAAGCGGACCTGCTCGGGAGCCATCCAGGTGGGCAGGGCACCAGCATACTCCTCGATCAGGTAGGCCAGGGTCCGCTCGTAGCAGCCCAGAGAGGTGCGGTGCAGGATATAAGGCAGAGCCCTCTCACCGTTCTCGTCGATATAGTACATGCCGAACCGTTCAGCCAGCAGCATGTCGATCTGGATGGTGACCAGGGTGTCCTCCTTACCGTAGACGTTCTTATACTGAATGTCCAGCTTGGGGCCGTAGAAGGCGGCCTCATCGATTCCAATGGTGTACTCCAGACCCAGGTCGTCCAGAATCTGACCCATGACCCGCTGGGCCTCCTCCCACTGCTCCGCGGTACCCTCATACTTGTTGTTGGGGTTGGCGGGGTCCCACTGGGAGAACCGGAAGGTGCACTTGTCCAGCATGCCCACGGTGCCCAGGAAGTACTTGCACAGGTCCAGGCAGTTCTTGAACTCCTCCTCCAGCTGATCGGGACGGACCACGTTGTGGCCCTCGGAGATGGTGAACTGGCGCACGCGGATCAGGCCGTGCATTTCGCCGGAATCCTCATTGCGGAACAGCGTGGAGGTCTCACCCAGCCGCATGGGCAGGTCGCGGTAAGAGCGCTGGCGGTTCAGATAGACCTGGTACTGGAAGGGGCAGGTCATGGGACGGAGGGCGAAGCACTCCTTGCTCTCGTCATAGGGGTCGCCGATGATGAACATGCCGTCCAGATAGTGATCCCAGTGGCCGGAAATCTTGAAGAACTCCCGCTTGGCCATCAGGGGGGTCTTGGTCAGAAGGTAGCCTGCCTTCTGCTCGGTGTCCTCCACCCAGCGCTGCAGCAGCTGGACCACGCGGGCGCCCTTGGGCAGCAGCACGGGCAGGCCCTGACCCAAGGTATCCACCGTGGTGAAATACTCCAGCTCCCGGCCCAGCTTGTTATGGTCCCGCTTCAGAGCCTCTTCTCGCTCCTTCAGGTAGGCGTCCAGCTCCTCCTTCTTGGGGAAGGCCACGCCGTAGATGCGCTGGAGCTGCTTGCGGGAGGAATCGCCCCGCCAGTAGGCGGCGTTGCAGGCGGTCAGCTTGATGCCGTTGCCCTTGATGCGGCCGGTGGAATCCAGATGGGGACCAGCGCACAGGTCGGTGAAATCGCCCTGCTTGTAGAAGGAGATGACAGCGTCCTCGGGCAGGTCATTGATCAGCTCCACCTTGTAGGGTTCGCCCTTCTCCTCCATGAACTTGACAGCTTCCTCCCGGGGCAGCTCGAACCGCTCCAGCTTCAGCTTCTCCTTGCAAATCTTCCGCATCTCGGCCTCGATCTTTTCCAGGTCCTCAGCGGTGAAGGTCTCCTCGCTGTCCAGGTCATAGTAGAAACCGTTGTCGATACTGGGGCCGATGGCCAGCTTGGTCTCGGGCCACAGGCGCTTCACGGCCTGGGCCAGCACATGGGAGCAGGTGTGCCAGTAGGTCCGGCGATACTGCTCATTCTCAAAGGTGTACAGGTTTTCTTCACTCATGGTAAGTTCCTCCTTCTTGACAAGGGGTGAAAAGCAAAAAATCTCACCCCTGACGAAAATCAGGGGTGAGATACGAAAAACGTATTCCACGGTTCCACCCTGCTTACGGTCCGCAGACCGTCGCTCGTGTCCTCTGTAACGGGAGGTCCCGTCCCAGCCTACATATCGGTGGGCGGCTCCAAGGCGGTAGCCGGTCCCGGTGCCGACAAGAGCCGTTTGCAGCCAACGGCGGCTCCTCTCTGGTGTCTTTCCCGGACAGCGTCCTTTTCAAGGCCTTTTCTCAAATCGAAGTTATGATAGCACTTGCTTTTGTTCCTGTCAAGAGGACAAATCTCACGAAAATGGAACATTTTCGCAGTCATCCGGTCCGTCAGGCAGACTGGATAACATCCTTGTTCTTCACAAAATACTCCACGCCGGAATACAGGGTCGTCAGGGTAATGACCCAGCCGCAGACGGTATTCAGAACGGCGGGAATGGGCAGGAACATCACCACGATACACACCATGGTGGAGGCGGTCTTGACCTTGCCGGACCAGCCGGCGGAAATCACTCTGCCCTTGTCGCTGGCAATCATCCGCAGGCCGCTGACGGCGAATTCCCGGCAGATGACGATCAGCAGCATCCAGGCTGCCATCTGGCCGTTCTCCACGAACCACAGCATGGCCGCCGTCACCAGCATTTTATCCGCCAGAGGGTCGGCGAATTTGCCGAAGTCCGTCACCAGGTTGTACTTCCGGGCAATCTTGCCGTCCAGCATATCCGTCAGGCTGGCGATAATGAAGATAGCCAGGGCCACCCAAGTGGCGCCAGGGAATCCCCAATACAACACTACCATGAATACAGGAATCAGTATAATGCGCAAAAGCGTCAATTTATTGGGCAGATTCATAAGTTCCTCCTACTTTCTCAGACCATCTCACCGGTCAGCTCGCCGTCCATGGTATCGATAAGGCGAACATTCACGAAGGTTCCGGGAGCCACTTCCCCATCGGCGGTGAAGTAAATCCGGCCATCGATATCCGGGGACTCGGCGTAGCTGCGGCCGAAGAACATCTGGGCCTGGCTGTCGAAGCCCTCACAGAGGACCTCCCGCTCGGTGCCCAGCACCGACTCGTTGTAATCGTCGATGATATCGGACTGGACATCCACCGCCAGCTCGGCACGGCGTTTTGCCTCCTCGGTGTCCACGTGGTCCATCTGGGCCGCCTTCGTACCCTCCTCCGGGGAGAAGGGGAACACGCCAGCCCGCTCGATACGGACCTCCCGCAGGAATTCGCACAGTTCTTCAAAAGCAGCCTCGTTCTCATAAGGCAGGCCGGTGATAAGACTGGTCCGCAGCACCAGACCGGGGATGCGCTCACGCAGCTTTGTCAGCATGGCCGTCAGGGACGCCTTGGTATCCCGGCGGTTCATGGCCTTCAAAATGGTGTCGTTGCAGTGCTGGATGGGGATGTCCAGATAGGGCAAAATTTTGGGCTCTGCCGCGATGGTGTCGATCAGCTCGTCGGTGATCTCATCGGGATACAGGTAGTGGAGCCTGATCCAGTGGAAATCCAGCTTACACAGCTCCCGCAGCAGCTTTGCCAGCTGGTGTTCTCCGTTCAGGTCAGCGCCGTAGCGGGTGATGTCCTGGGCGATGACCAACAGTTCCTTCACTCCGGCGAAAGCCAGTTCAGCGGCCTCGTCCAGCAGCTCATTCATGGGACGGCTGCGGTACTTACCCCGCAGAGAGGGGATAACGCAGTAGGCACAGTGGTTGTCGCAGCCCTCGGCAATACGCAGGTAAGCATACCAGGGGGGCGTGGACAAAATGCGCTCACCGCTCTGGTTAGCGGTATGGATGTTGCCGATATGGCAGGGCCGCAAGCCCTGTTCCATGACCTCTGCGATGGCCCCGGCAATGTCATCGTAGCTGCCAGTACCCAGAATGCCGTCCACCTCCGGCAGTTCCTTCAGTACATCCTCTTTATACCGCTGGGCCATACAGCCGGTGACGAGAATTTTCTTGATCTGACCTGCTTTTTTCAGCTCGGCCATCTCCAGAATGTTGTCGATGGCCTCCTCACAGGCGGAGGCAAGGAAGCCGCAGGTGTTGACCACCACCACGTCGCAGCCCTCAGGGGCGGCCTGGATGTTGTAGCCGGCGGCCTGGCAGGTGGCCATCATCTGCTCGCAGTTCACCTGGTTCTTGGCGCAGCCCAGGGAAATAAATGATACGTCATAACTCAAGTCTGTATCCTCCGATACATTGATATTTCAATAGTAAGGCGCTCAGTCCTCCCAGGTTTCGGATCCCAGGCGGTTCCAGGCGGCTTTTACGTCGCTCCAGGAATAGCCCCGGCGAAGGAGGGCATCGGTAAGCCGCTTTTTCTCCTTCTCCTCCGGTGCCCGGCCCCGCAGCTTGCTCTGCAGAAAGCGGTCGATCTGCCCTCCATTATCGGGAAGCTGGTCCAGAGCGTCCTCCCACAGTTCCCGGGGTACCCCCTTTTCATAGAGCTTGTCCCGGACCCGGGCAGGGCCATAGCCCATTTCGCCGTAATGCCGCGCCAGCAGAGCGGCATAGTCGGCATCGTTGATGGCGCCGATGGCCTCCAGCCACTCGGCGGCGTAGCGGGCCTCCGCCTCGGAGGCTCCTTTTTCTTTCAGCTTCTTCTCAAGGGAGGCCCGGCTCATGGCCCGTTTGCCGATCAGGTCCGCGGCGGCGGCCTTCACGTTGGAAACGCCCGCCGCCTCCTTCAGCCTTGCCAGAGCTGCTTTGTTCAGGTCGTCCCCGGCCCGCAGGCCAAAGTCCAGCAGCTCCTGCTCCGTGATCTTCAGGCAGGCGCCGTCCTCCAGGAACACCAGCACCCGCCCCCGCTTATGTTTGGAGGCCTCGACGCGCTCAATCCTCATCCTTGAAGTCGTCAGCGCTGACGTCCACGGCCTTGCCGGCGGTTCTGCCAGCGGCCTTGGCGGCGGCGATGCGGGACTGGTTGCTCATGAGCTTGTCGAAGTTGGCCCGGATATCGGCCTCCAGCTTCTCCGCCACCTCCGGGTTATCCTGGAGGTACTTCTTGGCGGCGTCACGGCCCTGGCCAATGCGTGTCTCGCCCATGGAGAACCAGGATCCGGCCTTCTGGACCAGGTCCAGCTTCACGCCCAGGTCGATCAACTCGCCTTCGTGGGCAATGCCCTCGCCGTACATGATGTCGAACTCCGCTTCCCGGAAGGGGGGCGCCACTTTGTTCTTGACCACCTTGGCACGGGTGCGGCTGCCCACCACCTCGCTGCCATTCTTCAGGGCCTCGATGCGGCGCACGTCGATGCGGACGGATGCATAGAACTTCAATGCCCGGCCACCGGTGGTGACCTCCGGGTTGCCGTACATGACGCCCACCTTTTCACGGAGCTGGTTGATGAAAATGACAATGGTGTTGGTCTTGCCGATGGCGCCGGTAAGCTTCCGCAGGGCCTGGCTCATGAGCCGGGCGTGGAGGCCCACATAGCTGTCGCCCATCTCACCCTCGATCTCCGCCCGAGGCACCAGGGCGGCCACGGAGTCCACCACAATGACGTCGATGGCGCCGGAGCGGACCAGAGCCTCTGTGATCTCCAGAGCCTGCTCGCCGGTGTCCGGCTGGGCGATCAGCATGTCCTCCACATTGACGCCCAAGGCACGGGCGTAAGTGGGATCCAGGGCGTGCTCGGCATCCACGAAGGCCACCTCGCCGCCCTTTTTCTGAGCTTCCGCCACCACATGGAGGGCCAAGGTGGTCTTACCAGAGGACTCAGGTCCGTAAATCTCCACAATACGGCCCTTGGGCAGGCCGCCGATGCCCAGCGCCACATCCAGGGCCAGGGAGCCGGTAGGAATATAATCCACGGCCAGGTTGGTCTGGTCCCCCAAGCGCATAATGGAGCCCTTGCCGTACATCTTCTCGATCTGGGCCATGGCGGTGTCGATGGCCCGCTTCTTATCGCTGGCAGGTGCCGCCGCGGGCATGGGCGCTTTCTCTTTTGCCATAATCTCGTCCTCCTAAATCTCTATGTAAATGCTGCATATCATTCAGATTTCCGTATAAAGGGTGCCGAACACCACTCTCGGGATGTCGTGGTAGTCCTTGACCACCTGAATGTCTCCAAAGCCCTGGGAACGCATGATGCGCAGGACGCTGTCCGCCTGGCCGATGCCCACTTCGAAGTACAGCCGGCCGCCGGGACGGAGGGCTTCCTTCCACTTTTCGGAGATGGCGCGGTAGAAATCCAGGCCGTCCTCTCCGCCGTCCAAAGCCAGATGGGGCTCATAGTCCTTCACGGACACATCCAGTCCGGCAATATCTGCCCGGGGGATGTAGGGCGGGTTGGAGATGATGCAGTCGAACTCTCCCAGGGCCCGCTCCGGCTTGTTCCGCGCGTCTACCTGCATAGGAACCACCCGTCCGGAGAGGCTGTTGCGGCGGATGTTCTGGCGGCAGATCTTCAATGCCGCGTCGGAATACTCTCCCAGCACCACCCGGCTGCGGGGCAGCTGGGACGCCATAGCAAGGCCGATACAGCCGCTGCCGGCGCACAGGTCCAGGATACGGCACTCGGGGAGGATGTCGCAGTAGGCCACGGCCTGCTCCACCAGCATCTCCGTGTCCGGGCGGGGGATGAGCACGTCCCTGGAAATGTCCAGGGGCAATCCGTAGAACTCCCACTCTCCGATCAGGTAGGCCACCGGCTCTCCCGCCAGATGACGGTCCACCAGATCCCGGACCCGCCGCTCCACCTCCGGAGAGGCATACAGTCCGCCATCCCGCTGGAGCTCCTCCCGGCTCTTGCCGGTGCCGAAACACACCAGCTCCCGGGCCTCCAGAGTAGCGGCATCGATGCCGCTCTTCCGCAGCTGTTGGCGGATATCCAGATACAAATTGTTATATGTGATTGCCATAGCTACGCTCCGTAATCGTTTTTACCAGATATCTTTTCCCTTTTCACTGGGCAGGACCAGCTCCAGAGACCGGATGGCCACCTCGATCATGCCGTCGTCGGGCTCGTTGGTAGTGAAATTCTGCATCCACATACCCGGGGCCGTCAGGACCTTGGCCAGGCCGCTGTCCTGTACATGGCGGCCCACCCAGCGGTTGAACTCATAGGTGACGCCCACGATCAGGGGCAGCAACAGCAAGTGAACCAGTGTTCGCAGCCAGACGTTGGTGATGGGCCAGATGCCGAAAACGACGCTGGAGAAAATGATGGATACAAAGATAACCACAAACAGGAAGCTGGTGCCGCAGCGGGGATGGTGCCGGGGCTGAATACGGACGTTCTCCACCGTCAGGGGCAGGCCCGCCTCATAGCAGAAGATGGTCTTGTGCTCCGCACCGTGGTACTGGAACACCCGGTAAATGTCCTTCTGTTTTGAACAGAAGATCAGGTACAGCAGGAAAATGGCGATCTTCAGAAGGCCCTCCACCAGGTTCCGGCCCCACATGGGGAAGCCGGGGAAAAAGTGCAGAATGCCGCCGGTGATGAAAGTGGGCAGCACCATGAACAAAAACATGCTGAGGCCCACACCCAGTACCACCGCCAGGGCGACGATGGCCTGCTCCAGCTTTTTGCTGGAGAGGTGCTTTTCCAGCCACAGCTCAAATTTGGAGGGCTGGGCCGCCTGCTCGTCGGGATAGAAGTCCGCGGAGTACATGAGGGCCTTCACACCGTTGACCATGGCCGCCAGGAAATTGACGGTGCCGCGCACCAGGGGCAAGCCCAGGATGGGGTAGCGGTCCTTGATAAATTTCAGGTCCTCCACCTTTTCCACCAGGTTGCCCTCCTGGTCCCGGACCACAATGGCCTGCTTCTCAGGCCCGCGCATCATCACGCCTTCGATCAGCGCCTGTCCGCCGATGCTGGTGCGGAAGGCGCAGGATTTGTTTTCTTCTGCCATGGAATTTCCTTTCTTGCTTTTCAAGTATATCACAGTGTTTTATAGAAATCAAACGTTTGTTCTAATTTATTTTTATTCCTCCATGGGGAGCCGGATGGTCACCACAGCGCCGCCGCCCTCGGCGTTGCCGATCTCAAAGGTACCGCCGTGGAGCTTAACGATCTCATCGCAGACCGCCAGGCCAATGCCGCTGCCCCGGGCCTTGGAGGTGCCCTTGTAAAATTTCTGCTTCACGTAGGGCAGCTCCGCCTCCGGGATGCCGGGGCCGTAGTCCCGGACCCGAATCACCTGTTCCTTCCCCTCCCGGGTCATGGAAACCACGATGCGTTTGCCGGCGCCGCCGTGCTTGGCCGCGTTGTCCAGCACATTGCAGAACACCTGCTTCAGCCGCTCGGGGTCGCCCATGATAGCGGGGAGAAGCTCGTCCCCCGCCTCGTATTCCAGCTGGATGCCATCCTGCCGGAACAGCTCCCGGTAAGTGAAAATGGCGTCCTCCAGCTCCGCCTGCAGGTCTGTCTCCTCAATATGCAGGGTGAAGCGGCCGTCCTCCATTTTGGAAAAGTCCAGCAGTTCCTCCACCATGGAGGACAGGCGCCGGGACTCATTGAGGATAATGCGGATACCCCGACGCAGCTGCACCTGGTCGCCGGTGGGGTCCTCCAGAATGGTTTCGCCCCAGCCGTTGATGGCCGTCAGGGGCGTTCGCAGCTCATGGGACACGGAGGAGATGAATTCCGACTTCATCTTTTCGTTCTGGCCAATCTGCATGGACATGTCGTTGATGCTCTCCACCAGTTCGCCCAGCTCGTCGCTGTACTGCTTTTCGATGCGGAAGCCGTAGCTTCCGGCAGCGATGCGTTTGGCCGCCTCCGTCACCACCGCCACTGGCTCCACCACGTTGTTGATAAAAACCAGGTTGGAGATGATGATCAGAGACATGCACAGCAGCGCCACCAGCACGACCATCAGCACCACCATCAGCACCTGGCGGTTCACCTCCCGCAGGGAAGTGACCAGGCGCATGACGCCCACCACCTGGCCGTTGAATACCAAGGGATGGGACACCGCCATGATCTCCTCTCCGGTCTCTGGGTCCTGGCCCCGGAAGGGCATCATCTGGTTGGCGAAAATGGCTTGCTGGATATCGTCCGTACCGGGGGAGGTGCCCGTGGTCAGGCCGGAGGTGGACACCTGGATGCGTCCCGTCTTGCTGCTGATGAACTGCAGCTCGATGCGGCCCTTATCCTCAAAGTTCTCCGCCGCCTGGGTGGCCTTCTGGATGTAGCTGCTGTATCCGTTGCTCATGAAATATTCATTGAAAGAGTTGCCCATGGTCTGAGCCCGGGTCTCCAGGCCCTCCCGCATGGTGCCGTAATAATAGTTGGAAATGCCGGCGGAGACCGCCAGTACCAGCAGCGTCAGCAGCAAAAACACCGGCATGACGGTGTTGAATACCCAGCGCTTCCGTAGGCCCCGCAGCCGTAGATGTCCCCATGTTTCCTTGTCTCCTCTGGCCACGGACTCACTTCCCTTCTCAGAATTTCATGGTGCTGCTCAGAATCCCCACTTGTAGCCGTAGCCCCAAACCGTCGTAATGTACACTGGATTTTGTACATTGTCCTCGATCTTCAGCCGCAGGCGGCGGATGTTGACGTCCACGATCTTCAGCTCGCCAAAGTAATCCCGGCCCCATACCCGATCCAGAATCTCCTCCCGGGACAGGGCCTTGCCGGGGTTCTCCATGAACACCCGCATGATGGAATACTCCACCTGGGTCAGCTTGATGCGCTGGCCGTTTTTCTCCAGGGTCCGGTTCCGGGTATTCAGCAGGAAAGGGTCCTGGCGAATCTCCCCGGTCTGGACGGGGTCCTCCCCGCCAGCCCGGCGGAACAGGGCGTCCACCCGGGCGGTAAGCTCCGCCGGAGAAAAGGGCTTGGTCACATAGTCGTCGGCGCCGGTCATCAACCCTGTCACCTTGTCCATCTCCTGAGAGCGGGCGGTCAGCATGATGATGCCGATTTTCGTGTTGGTGGCCCGGATGCGGCGGCAGACCTCAAAGCCGTCAATCCCCGGCAGCATGATATCCAGCAGTGCCACCTTGGTGTCTGGGTGCTCCTTCAGCCGCTCCAGCGCCTCCTCGCCGGTCTCGGCCTCGATGACATCGTAACCGGCCCGGCGCAGGTTGATGACGATAAAACTGCGGATACTGGATTCATCCTCCAAAACCAATACTTTTTTCATGGCTTGTATCCTTTCTCATACTCAGTTGTCTCCGGCAGCCCATTCCGTGGTGATGAGGCTGAAAGCCTCCCGCACCCCGTCTGCCGTGATCCCGTATTTCCAGTTCTCATTGGCGTCCAACAGCTCGGCGGTGTAGATAATCTCTGGCTGCCGGCTCAGCAGGAACCGGTTGCCCCGCACTGCACGGTACTCCCGGCTGCTACCGGTGATGGCAGTAATCCGCAGGAAGGGCTCCGCCTCTGCTGCATCACCGCCCAGGATATAAAAGATAGCAGACGCCTCGTCCGGCGCCGTCATCCGGCTGATCCAGATCCGGTTCACCCACTCCTCCGGCAGGCGGAAATACCACTTGTCCTCCATGTTGTGATAGGTCCGCAGAACCACTGTGCCATTGCCGCCGCTGTCATAGCAGCACCAGTCCACTCGTTGGTAGGAAAGTCCCTCGTTGGCCAGGGACAGCAGCTGAGTAGGCCAGGGGACCTCTGTCAGGCCGTCACCGTTAATATCCGTGGGATACAGGGAACAGTAGGGCGCGATCTGAGAGGAAACACCCGTGACCTCGGAGAGGACGATGTTGCTCAGCTCCCCGTTCCGCACCGCCAGGATATCCGTAATGGCCCGGGGCATCTCCGTAACGCCAGTGACGAACAGGGCCGGGATTTTCCCATCCAGCATGCCCGTGGTCACGCGTCCCTGCTGACTCAGCTCTGCCATGGTAACAGAAATGCGGGCGGAGGACTGGCTGCTGAAGCTGCCGTCGGGCTGCCAGCTGTAATAGTCTGCCGTTCCCTCGCCCTCTTCATCTGCCCGGATGACCACCAGCTCCCGCCGCTGGTCCAGGTCCAGATCCATGGTGATATATTTCACATAGTTGGCCCGCACCAGAGCCTCCATACTGCCCAGGCCCTTGGCATAGACCTCCAACACCTGCTGGTCCACAGCGGCCTTCCAGCCTACCAGCAGCTCCATCCGTCCGTCGCCATTCAGGTCCTCGTAGGCCATGCTGTAAATGCCGGTGCCGGTGCCCTCGATTAGGTCCGTCTGCTGGTAGCTATCCTCACCCACGGTGAAAATATATATCTTCAAGGGTTTTTCGTCATTGGGATTGCGGAAAAAGGCCACGGCCTCCTCCCGTCCGTCTCCGTCCAGATCCACCAACTGCACTGGCTGGGTATTGGTGCCGGATGTGGGGGCGGCGTACTCCGCGCCGCCGTCCAGAATTGCGCCGAGGAGGGTGTTGAGCTCTGTATACTTCTCCGGCAGGGTAGGAAGCGCGTACAGATCCTGCGGATTTAAGATCATCTTCGGCACACTGCAGCCAGTGAGCAGATACAGTGCCGCCAGCAGTGCGCCGGACAGCACCAGTGTTTTCCAGCCCTGTCTCAAGGTCAGCCCCTCCTTTCCCGAAAAATACGCATAGTTTAACGGATACTATCATAGCACATCCCCCGGTATTTGGGTAGCTTTTCTTTGGATTTTCCGTGCTTTTAACGGTCTGTTCATTTTTTATGGATACCATGCAAATCTACTCTTGAATTTTGCTCCGGCGTCTTGTATAATAGGCAAGTATCACAGGCCGGTGTGATGGAATTGGTAGACGTGACGGACTCAAAATCCGTTGGTAGCGATACCGTGTGGGTTCGAGTCCCACCACCGGCACCAAAAAGCGCCCTTAGAGTTGCAAGGCTCTAAGGGCGCTATAATTTTTACGAGTACCCACTTAGGTACCCACTTTTGAATTTACTTCACTGCCGGCGACAATCCCGCCGCCCGCAGCTTCGCATCAAACCCGCCGCCGCGGTACACGAACATCAGCGTCCGCACCTGCTCATGGGTCAGGTTGATGACGTCGCCGTTGCCGTTCGGGTCGCTGCCGTCGCCCTGGATAATGCCGGCGGTCATAAGCTGGTCGATGGTCGGCCGGAACTTCTCGGGGACGTCCTTCAGGTACTTGTAGGTCACCACATCCTCGTCCTCCTTTTCCTCGATGTCATAGGCCGGGCGGAAGGCGCCCAGGATCACCTTGTTGCTGCGGACACGGCGCTGCACCTGGCCGCCGTTTGTGTCGTTTCCAGCTCCGGTGTTTCCCTCGATGGCCATGATACCGCCGCCGGCAAGCTGCTCCACGATTCCGCAGTGGTCCGTCTTGACGTTGTTGCCCGGGAAGTCATAGATCACCACGTCCCCGGGCTGATAGCCTCCGGTCACCCACCGCCCCGCCGTCTGTGCCGCCCGCATAAATGCCCAGCAGGAGGCCGTACGAGCCGCCAGGAGCGATTCTGCTCCAGCCTGTGAAAACACCCACTGGATGAACATCATGCACCAGGGCTGCCCGTTCAGGCCGAACCAGGCGCCGTATTTGGTGCGGTTGGAGCCCGCCGGGGATTCCTTGTAGCCAAGCTCCTTCCTGGCAATAGCCAGGATATCAGTTACCCGCGCCATCGGCAATGTTCTTCTCACCGTCCACAGCGTCCTGCACCTTCTGGCTCTGGGTGCCGAAGTAGAACGCGATGATGACGGCGTAGATGGTCATGAAGTCCTGAGAGATCTGTCCGGTGACGGCCATGTAGGCGAACACCAGCGTCAGAGTCAGCGTCACCAGGCTTTTGACAGACAACGGGTTTGCGCATCTCTTTTTAATCAGTTCCATAAGTACCTCCTTCATAAATCCGTATCCGAATCGGACACATTTCCAAGGGCGGCGTCGTAGACGATGCCGCCTTTTGTGTTTTCCGCCTTGCTCTTGTGGAAATAGGCCCCCAGGACCACGCCTGTGACGGCCTGTAAGGCGCCGATGAGGGTGGTCAGGTAGGGAAGGGCTCCCTCAAACCGGCGAATGATAGCGAGGCCGCAGAGGGCCAGAACGGCCAGCGTGGCCACGGCGTCCATCACCAGCACGCCCAGGGCAATCGCCTTGCTGGTGGTCCACCGCTTCCGCGTGGGCTTGTCCAGCCGCTTGCCGCTCATCTTTTTGCGTCCTCCAAATCATCAATCCGGTGGTTGATGACTTTGATCTGCTCCTGCATCACGGGGATTTTCTGCGCAAAGCCGTTGTGTTCCCGGACCTCCCTGGTCAGCTCCTCCAGCTTGGTGTCCGTGACCGCCTGGGCTTTCCCGTTGCTGATCAGTACGCCCAGGAGCGTTACGCCGCCGGTGATGAGCGCGACGATGATCTCATTCATGGTTTGTTTCCTCCAAATCCGACTTCATTTCGTGCAGACACGTCTCAATGTGCTGATAGACCGTGGGTGCGTTGGCTGCCATTTCCTCCGGCCACAGGATGTACGCCACAAAACAATCTGCGAAAAACTCGTGGTTATTCTCGTTACAGTATTTCCGGTAGCGGTGCGCCAGCCAATCCCGTTCCTCTGGAACGGTATTCCTGTCAAGCAGCGCTGTCCGGTGGCCCAGATAGTGGCCGATTTCGT
>CAMFAL010000004.1 GCA_945948185.1 uncultured Clostridia bacterium
TGCTCCTATTATACCAGAAGAACCTCGCCACCGGCGAGGTTCTTTGACAAGCTGATGGGACCGGATTTGAAAATCCGGTCCCATATTTTATTATCAGACCGTTCCGAGCACCCCACCGGCAGGCCATCCGCCAGCTCATTCACGGAGAAGGGCTTAGTGAGACAGTCGTCGGTCCCGGCATTCAGCGCCTCCTACAGGCAGCAAAAAGAAGGAGCTGTTTTCACAGCCCCTTTTTTATAATGTTAACTTCTTTCACATTTTCCTTCTCCGGCTGCGGTCTGCCAGGGCGCCGGAGGCCAGCACCAGCACCAGCAAGCCCAGCAGATAAGCCGCCGCCTGGGACCACAGATAGCCGTTCATGGAGAACAGCAGCGGCGTGCCCAGTCCCCCGGCGCCCACCAGGCCCAGCACCGCCGCCTCCCGCAGATTCACGTCGAAGCGGTACAGGGCGGCAGACAGCATGGGCCCCTTTGCCTGGGGCCAGACACCCTGGCGCAGCACCGCCAAGCGGCCGCAGCCCATGGTCTCCAAGGCCCGGACAGCCCGCAGGTCCATGGCGTCCAGAGCACCGATGTACAGCTTGCAGCACATGGAGACCGACAGCACCGCCAGGGTCAGCAGCCCCGCAAAGGATCCAGGACCCGTGACTCGGATGAACAGCAGGCCCGTGACGATGGCAGGCAAAGTTCGCAAGGCCAGAAGCAGCAGCTTCCACACCCCCGCCCGCCAGGGCCCGGAGATATTTCGGCTGCCTGCCAGGGCGATGGGCACAGACACCACCGCGCCAATGGCCGTTCCTGCTACGGTCATGGCCAGAGTCTCCAGGCACAGGTAGGGCACGCCCTGCTTTGTAAAGTTCCACAGCAGAGACCAGTCCGGGTGCAGCAGGCCGGCCAGAATGCCCCGGAACACCGTCAGGCCCCCCGCCGTCACCGCGGGTGGTGAGATGGTGGCGGCGCTCCACAGCAGCACCAGCGCCCCCAGGCACCACAGTCCCCGGCGGGCGGCGCCGGAAATGTGTGTCTTTCCGGCCAGCAGCCGGCGCAGCCAGCTGCTGAAAGTCTCCACCACAAAGACCACCCCATACAGCAGAAGAAGAATGGTCCCTACCCGGCTCCACTCCCGCCAGGCGATCTTCTCATTTAATATAATACCCAGGCCCCCGGCGCCCACATAGCCCAGGATGGCGGCGTGACGCACGTTGGCCTCCAGCACATACAGCACATCCGAGAGATAGCCCGGCAGCACCTGTGGCAGGCAGGCTCTCCAAAAGGCCCGCCAACGGCCGCAGCCCGCGGCGCACAGGGCCTCCATGGGCCCCAGGTCCTGGTGCTCCACCGCCTCCCAGCCCATACGGGCCAGCAGGCCCAGGGCGTACAGGGCGATGGCGAAAGCCCCGGCAAAGGAACCGGTGCCCCACACAAAAGAGCACAGCAGAGCCACCACCAGCACCGGGATAGCCCGCAGCAGGTGGATGAGCCCACGGAGTGCCGCCGCTGCGCGAGGATGGCCGGAGGCCCGCCCGGAGCAAAGCCCCGCCAGGGGCAGGGCCAGCAGAGCGCCCGCGAAGGTCCCCAGCAGGGACATTCTCAGGGTGTCCAGCAGGGGCGGCAGGACCTTGGGCAGGTATCCCAGATCCGCCGGGAACAGACGGCCCAGGATGCGGCCCATCTCCCCGCCTCGTTCCAGCAGGGTGGGCAGGGAAAAGCCGCACAGCCAGGCACACAGAGCTGTGATAACCACCAGCAGCAGCGGCTTCCGCCGTTCAATCCACTTCATGGGCCGCTTTTCCTCCGTAAATGTCCCGCAGAACCGCCTCCGTCACCGCGGTTGGGGGGCCGTCGAAGGCCACCCGGCCCTGCCGCAGGCCCAGGATGCGGTCGGAATACCGCAGGGCCTGGTCCACGTTGTGGCTGTTCATCAGGACGCTGAGCCCCTGTTCACGCTGCAGCCGCCGCAGCAGCTCCAGCACCTCCTCGGCCCGCACCGGGTCCAGGGAGGCCACCGGCTCGTCCGCCAGCAGCAGCGTGCCGCCCTGCATCAATGCCCGGGCCACCGCCACCCGCTGCCGCTCTCCGCCGGAGAGGCTGTCCGCCGTCTGCGCCTCTTTGCCCGCCAGACCCACCGTTGCCAGCAGCGCCCGGGCCTTTTCCCGTTTTTCCTTCGGAAAGTGCCCCAGCAGGACGGACAGCGGGTCCAGCTCCGGCAGGCAGGCGTTCAGCACATTGGCCTCCGCCGTGGAGCAGCCCACCAGGCAAAAGTCCTGGTAGATCATGCCGATCTTTCGCTGCAGGTACCGCTTTTTCCGTCCCCGCAGTGCCGTCATATCCGTCCCGTCCAGCAGGATGCTGCCACTGTCGGCAGTCAACTGACCGGTGACGCACCGCAGAAGGGTGGACTTACCCGCGCCAGAGGGGCCGATAACGGAGACGAAGCTCCCCGCCTCCACCGAAAAGCTGACGCCCTCCAAGGCTGCCTCGCAGCCGCCCTGGGCAGGGTATGTTTTTCTCAGGTCCCGAATCTCCAGCACGTCATTCACCTCTTAAAAAGTCATTTTCAGCTCAGGGATTTCAGCAGTTCCTGGGCGGCCCGCTCGCCGTCGTAGTCGCTGTCCTGGGCAAAGGCGTAGCCGGTGTGGGCAAAGGTCTGGATAATGGCCAGCCCCTCCTCCGTCTCACCGATCTCGATCATGACTTCGCCAAAAGCCTGACAGAAATCATCGGTCATGACCTTGGAGGCCTTGCTGACGCTGACGGTATCATTATAGATACCCTCGGTGACACCCAGGACGTTGGTCTGCTCCCACACGGAGCCGGTACCGCCAAACTCGCCGGTCCACTGGTCGGCGTACTTATACTGCAAATGGCCGAAGCCCACGGCGATATCCGCCTGGCCGGAGGCCAGTCGGGCCATGGAGGTGCTGTAAGAATCAGACTGGATCACGTTGGGCAGGTCGCTGATGGTCTTGCCGTAGTGCTCATTGAGCCACAGGGCAGGATAGATGTAACCGGAGGCGGAGGAGGCGCTCATGACGGTCCAGGTGGCGTCAGACAGCTCCTCCCAGGTCAGCTCTTCCCCGGCATTGACCTTGGCAGCCAGGGCCTGGCCCTTCTCGCTGGGGCCCGCCAGGATGATGGAGCGGTAATAGGTGGCCTTGTCGCCAGTGTATGCGCCGGGGGTACCGTCATTCCAACCGGCGGGGTTTTCGGAATCCTTGCTGTAAGCGGACCGCAGGGCGCTCAGCAGCACATCGCAGTCGTCGCTGTACAGAGTGTAGGTTCCTCCGGAGATAAAGCCCACGTCGGCGCTGCCGGCGGAGAGGGCCTCGCCCACAGCCTCGTAGGAAGCGCCCACAGAGAGGTTAATGTTCTTTACGTCATAGCCCTTTTCCAGCAGCTTCTCCTGCAGCATGCCGCACAGGGGCTCCGTGGCTGCCATGATAACCTCAGAGGCGTCATAGGGAGCGAAGGCAATGTTCAGTTCTTCCACCACCACGGGGCCTTCTGTCTCCGGAGCCGGGTCGGCAGGGGACTCCTGCTTGGCGCCGCAGGCGGACAGCATACCCGCCAGCATGGTAAGCGCCAGCAGCAGGCTCAGTTTCCTGTTTATTCTTTTCATGTTTTTTCCTCCATGTTCCAATTTGCGCAGCAAAAAGGGCGCAGAAAGCAACACACCCGAGGTGGTGTGCCCCTTCCTGCGCCCTTGTCAGGCTGCATTCTCAAAACAATATTGGGCCAGAGCCAGGTCGTCCCTGATTCCGCTAGATATTATAGGTTACTTTTCCCGGTCTGTCAACCGTTTTCTCCCCTCTCTTTTTCCACGGTCTCCCAATCTTCAGAGACTTCAGAATGCCAGAAACCGCAAGCGGCTGCAACGCTTGAAACATTTAATATTTCATTTACGTTACATGGCGTTTCATTTGTTGCAGAGTTCTGTTTCATATTGGCAAAATTGACGATTTCAGGGGAGCAGGAAAACGTTTATATCGTCAGATTCCCCTCGGTCACTTTGCTTAATTTTTCACCATCTTTTAAACAGAATTTACAAAAAAACTTGTTTTTTTCCTGCCTTGCCCTTTTTGTCGAAATTCATGGCACAATATTTGCTTATATAGTTAAGTAAATTAAATTCGCGGCTGCACACCGTCTTCCGCGAAACACAGTAAATTTTGTATGGAGGTATTACCTATGAGTGAGAAACCTATTCTCGGCGTTCTTCTCGGCAACTCCGCCGGCGTTGGTCCGGAGCTGGTCGCCATGCTGGCGGTCAAGGACTACTACGCTGATTACTGCCGCCCCGTCATCATCGGCGACCTGCGTATGTTCGAGCACGGTCTGAAGGTGGTGGGCGGCGACGTGCCCCACTATGTCATTGACGATCTTTCCCAGTGCGACTGGTCCAAGGGCTACCCCGTTCTGGACCTGAAGGACCAGGACCCCGCCCAGGTGGTCTACGGAGAGGCCAACCAGTACTGCGGTGCCGGTGACCTGCACCAGCTGGACACCGCCATCGACCTGTGCAAGGCCGGCAAGATCGAGGGTTTCGTCTTTGGCCCCTTCCACAAGGGCGCCATGAAGATGGCCGGCATGCACGACGAGAGTGAGCACACCTACCTGGCCAACGCCTTCCAGCTGACCACTCCCTTCTGCGAGGTCAACATGATGGACGATCTGATGACCGTCCGCACCACCAGCCACATTCCCATCAGCGAGGTCAGCGCCACCCTGACCGAAACCACCCTGCGGGAGGCCATTGAGCTGGGCGAGATCACCGGCGAGAGCCTGGGCCACAAGCCCCGCATCGCCGTGGCCGCTCTGAACCCCCACTGCGGCGAGTTCGGCCTGTGCGGCCGTGAGGAAGTGGACATCATTCAGCCCACCATTGAAAAGGTGGTCAAGGAGACCGGCTGGAACGTCACCGGCCCCTACTCCGCCGACACCCTGTTTATCAGCGCCCTGAAGGGCGACTTCGACGTGGTGGTCACCATGTACCACGACCAGGGCCAGATTGCCCTGAAGCTGGTGGGCTTCCAGCGCTGCATCACCGTGGCCGGCGGCCAGCCCTATCCCATCGCCACCTGCGCCCATGGCACTGCCTTCGACAAGGTGGGCAAGGCCAGCGTCACCACCGATTCCTTCGAGCGCGCCGTGCGGACCACCGCCAAGATGGCGATGGCCAAGCGTGAAAAGGCCAACGGCTGAGATGCCCGCGGCTGAAATCTGTAAAAAGAGAGGGATACACTTTGGAGAATAAGAAGAAAGGCTTCAATCTGCGAACGGTCATTCCCCTGGCTACGATCATCGTATCTCTGGTGTTCATCGTCGTGGGTCTGAAGAACTACGGCTTCTGGAACGCCCAGCCCACCCCCGGCTTCTTCCCCATCATTATCGCCGTGGTGCTGCTGGCCTCCAGCATCGCCTGCTTCGTCCAGATCGCCCGTGACAAGAACAGCGACGAGGTCAAGTACAACCGCAACGAGCTGATGGTGATGCTGGGTGCCGCCGGCATCATCCTGTGCACCTTCCTGATCGGCCTGGTGCCCAGCTGCCTCATTTACATCTTCCTCTGGCTCAAGTTTGTGGAGCGCGCCCCCTGGAAGGTCATCATCATCATTGAGATCATTATGGCCGCCATTATCCTGGGTGTGTTCACCGCCTGGCTGCAGATCCGCTTCCCCATGGGTCTGCTGGGCGATCTGATTTTCTAAGGAGGGTCTGACATGGAAAACTTTTTGTCCCTGCTGGCCGGTTTCCAGGTAGCCCTCGCTCCTGAGAACATCGGTGCCTGCCTGCTGGGCGCTGTCCTGGGTCTGATCGTGGGCGCCATGCCCGGTATCGGCTCCCTGGCCGGCTGCGCCCTGCTGCTGCCCCTGACCTACAAGTTTAACCCCACCACCGCCATCATCATGCTGGGCGCCCTGTACTATTCCAATATGTACGGCGGTTCCTTCAGCGCCATCCTGCTGAACATCCCCGGCGACTCCCCGGCCATCACCACCGCCCTGGACGGCTATCCCATGGCCAAAAAGGGCCGTCCCGGCCAGGCACTGATGGCGGCCAACATGGCCAGCTTCATCGGCGGTACCATTGGCATCCTGATCCTGACTCTGACCGCCTCCGGCCTGGCGACCCTGGGTCTGAAGTTCGGCTACGCCGAGATGACCCTGATCCTGCTGATTGCCATGACCTCTATCAGCTGGCTGATCGGTGAGAACCCCATCAAGGGCATCGTCATTACCATGCTGGGCATTCTGGTGGCTTCCATCGGTATGGACACCCTGTCCGGTGCTCCCCGGTTCGAGTTCGGCAACATGTACCTGCTGGGCGGCGTGCCCTTCACTCCCTTCATCATCGGCTGCGTGGGCTTCGCCCAGGTCATCAAGCTCATCAATGAGCGGGAAGCCGACGAGAAGAAACGCGCCAACGAGGACAGCAAGACCAAGCTGTCCATCCGCCAGTCCATGCTGACCGGCCACGACTTCAAGCGCATGCTGCCCCCCACCATCCGCTCCGGCGTGATGGGCACCTTCGTGGGCGTGCTGCCCGGCTCCGGTGCCACCACCGGCTCCATGGTAGGCTACGCCATGCAGAAGAAGTTCAAGAGCGAGGAACCCATGGGCACCGGTGCCATTGAGGGCATCGCCGCCTCCGAGGCCGCCAACAACGCCGCGGCCGCCGGCGCCTTCGCTCCCCTGCTGGCCCTGGGCATCCCCGGCTCCGGCACCGGTGCCGTCCTGCTGGGCGGTCTGATGATGTGGGGCCTGAACCCCGGCCCCCTGCTGTTTGACAGCAATCCCGAATTCTGCTGGGGCCTGATCTCCTCCATGTACATGGCCAACGTGTTCACCCTGTTGGTGGCCATCCTGGTCATTCCCTTCCTGATCAAGATCCTCAGCGTGCCCGTCAAGTACATGATCCCCATCATCACCTGCGTGTGCATCGTGGGCGCCTATTCCACCAGCAACTCCATGTACGGTGTGATCGTCATGTTCGTGTCCGGCATCGTGGGCTACCTGCTGGACAAGAACGGCTTCCCCACCGCTCCCATGCTGCTGGCCTTCGTGCTGGCTCCCATGCTGGAGAAGAACATGCGCAAGGCCTTCATCGCCTCTCAGGGCAGCCTGAAGATCTTTGTCGACTCTCCCCTGAAGCTGGTGCTGCTGGCCGTGTTCCTGGTGCTGATCCTGACCCCTGTGGTCAAGAGCATCCGCCGGAAGATGCAGGCCAAGAAGGCCCAGGCCTGATTCCCATTTCTTAGTTTTCCAATAAAAATGGAAATATATTTAAAAAGAAGGAGAAAAGAAACCATGAAAAAACTGATGGCACTGACTCTTGCACTGCTCATGACCCTGTCTCTGGCTGCCTGCGGCGGCAAGACCGAGCAGTCCGCCCCCGCTGACAGCAAGGGCGACGCTTCCACCGAGACCGCTGCTTTCGTTCCCAGCAAGAACATCACCTGGATCTGCACTTCCTCCGCCGGCGGCGGCTCCGACATCTTCTCCCGTAAGATCGCCGACATCATGAAGAACGACAATCTGGTCAACGGCCAGACCATCGTGGTCTCCAACGAGACCGACGGCTCCGGCGAGGTCGGCCGCAACAAGGTGGCCACCATGAAGGCCGGTGACGCCGACTACACCCTGCTGACCTTTAACTCCGGCGACCTGATGCCCATGGTCAAGAACACGAAGAACCGTTCCTCCAACTTCCGCATCCTGGCTATCATGGCCGTGGATAAGCAGCTGCTGTTCTCCTGCCCCGCTTCCGAGGCCAAGACTGACTACGCCAAGGCCGGCGGCGACCAGAACGACTTTGCCGCCGCCATCGAGGCTGCCAAGAACGGCACCTTCGTGGTCATCGGCGGTTCCAAGGGCGACGACATCACCACCTACGGCAAGCTGCTGGCTGAGATCGGCCTGACCGAGCAGCAGATGGGCTACATCACCTACGACTCCACCTCCGACGCCATTACCGCTGCTCTGGGCGGCAACGTGGACTTCGTCATCTCCAAGCCCGCCGCCGCTTCCCAGTATGTGGAGTCCGGCGACCTGAACGCCGTCCTGGCCCTGGCCAACGAGCGCTATTCCGGCAACCTGGCTGGCGCCCCCACTCTGTCTGAGATCGGCGACTATAATAACGTGGAAGTTCCCGTGTGGCGCGGTGTTGCCGCTCCCGCTTCCATGAGCGACGAGGCTGTGGCCTTCTGGTCTGACGTCCTGGGCAAGGTGTCTGCTTCCGACGCCTGGCACACCGAGTACCTGGAAAAGAACCAGCTGATCGACGAGTACAAGGATACCGCTGCCGCTACCGAGTATGTCACCGCCTATGAGGCTGACTACATGGCTGCCAACGGTTTGAGCTAAGGCTTGAGCTGAGTTACAATTTGTAGTATAATTTAGGCGGGCCGCTTCTGCGGACCCGCCTAAATTATAGCCTTAGAGCATCCAACACACCTGCAGGAAGGAGATTGCCATGGTCAACGTCATTGTATTCGTACCGTCGCCCAGCCAACTGAACTATGTGGAAGGCCTGGTCCGGGACATGCAGACGGACGAGGTGCACATTGACGTGGTCCACCGCTTCGGCAGCCCGGAGGTCTTGGACCATCTGGACAGCTATGACGTAGTCCTGGCCCGAGGTATCACCTACCGCATGGTCTGTGCCCAATACCCCGGCAAGCACGTCACGCACCTGGCCTTCGACGGCACCGATATTCTGGAGGCTCTGCTGCACTGCCGGGAGGACTTCCATCCAAAGAAGATTGGCCTCTGCCTGAAGCGGGATGAGCTGAAGCCCATCCTGCCAGGGCTGTGCGAGTTCACGCATGCGGATATCCGCCTTTACGAGGTGGTGGACGAGCAGAGCGCCTACGAGGCCGTGGATGCCTGTCAGCGGGACGGTGTGGACGCCGTGGTCAGCGGCGGCACCGTCAGTGATATCTGCCAGAAGCGGGGCATTCCCTGCACCTATATCAATATTCGCCCGGCCACCCTGGAACGGGCCATGCAGGAGGTCCTGAACGCCGCCCGCACCATCAACACCGAGCGCACCAAGACCAACATTATCCGCATGATCCTGGACAACAGTGACGACGCAGTGCTGGCCGTGGATGAGACCGGCTGCGTCCTGGAGGCCAACGGGCAGGCCTACCAGCTGTATCAGCTGGCCTTCCTCCACAACTGGCAAGGGCGTCCTGTCCGGGAGATCAACCCCCAGCTGACCTTCATCGGCAGCCGGGAGATTCCGTGCCGGGACGGTGAGGAGAGCATTATCAATCTGGGCACCCAGAAGTACTATGTCAAATACAAGCTGATCTCCGGCGAGGCCTCCGGCATCGGCACGCTGATTACCACCAGCTCCGCTACCAAGATCCTGCAGGAGGAGCGCCAGCTTCGAAAAAGCATGGTGAGAAAGAGTTCCGCCGCCAAGTACACCTTCCGGGACATCATCGCGGTGAATCCGGAGATGCAGAAAAAAGTGGAGATCGCCAAGAAATTCAGCCAGGCCCGTTCCAACGTGCTGATTACCGGCGAGACCGGCACCGGCAAGGAGCTGTTTGCCCACAGCATCCACGCCGCCAGCGGCCGCATGAGCCAGCCCTTTGTGGCTATCAACTGCGCGACCCTGCCGGAAACCCTGCTGGAGAGTGAGCTGTTCGGCTATGAGCCCGGCTCCTTCTCCGGCGCGTCCCGGGAGGGCAAGGCGGGCCTCTTTGAGCTGGCCCACCACGGCACCATCTTCCTGGACGAGATCGGCGAGATTCCCGTAGCCCTGCAGGCCAAGCTGCTGCGGGTCCTGCAGGAAAAGGAGATCCGCCGCATCGGCAGTGCCGCCGTGATCCCCATTGACGTGCGGGTCATTGCCGCCACCAACGTAAACATCCAGGAGCAAATTGCCCAGGGCCGCTTCCGCAGCGACCTTCTGTACCGCCTGAACGCCCTGGAGATCTACATTCCCCCTCTGCGGGAGCGTCCGGACGACGTGATCCCCCTGATGGAAGGGCAGCTGCGGATCATCGCCGCCGAGCTCGGCAAAAAGGTGCCGAAGCTGTCCGCCGAGGCCCAGGATATTCTGCGCCGCTACGCCTGGCCCGGCAACGTGCGGGAGCTGCGCAACATCTGCGAGCGGCTGGTGGTGCTGAACGACGCGGCAGACGTGGACGCGGAGACACTGAACGAGCTGCATGTGTTCTTCGGCAGCGCCCCGTCCTCGCCCGCATTCCCCGCACCCATGTCCCCGTTTACACCGCCGGTGCCCCCCGCAGCAAAAAAGAAGAAAGACCTAGCCCGTGAACTGGGCGTCAGCCGCACAACGCTGTGGCGGATGAGCAAGCGTCAGGAAGCCGCCGGCCAGAAAGGCCCGGATTGATCCGCCACCCCCTGCCGGCCGTATTGGGAGGAACTCGATGATACAGACCACATTGACACTGGCCCTGAGTGCCGCTGTCGGATATCTCCTTTACCGCAAGCATGTCCCCGCCGGGATGCTGATTGGCGCGGTCATCGCGTCGGCGGTGCTAACCGCCGCATTCCACGCGGGCCACATCCCGGACGCGGCCAAAAATATCGCCCAGGTGATCGCGGGCACCTTTATCGGCTGCTCCGCCAGGCGGGAGGACTTCCACCAGCTGCGGACCTTCTGGAAGCCGGTGCTGATGATTACCTTTTCCCTCCTGGTGGTGAATATGGCCATTGGCTTCCTGCTGTGCCTGACCGGATATTCCGACCTGCTGACCTGCCTGGTCTGCGCTATCCCCGGCGGTATTGCGGAGACCACGCTGATTGCCTCGGACTTCGGCGCTGACCCCTCAAAGGTCCTGCTGGTCCACTTCTGCCGCCTGATTGTAGGGCTGATGGTCTTTCCCCTGGTGGTGGAGCGCTTTACTCCCCCCATGCGGGAGACGGCTTCGGACAAGCAGGACGGGTGCGGTGAGGTACCGGATCCCCGGCGCAATACTCTCCGTCTGCTGGCGGCCCTGGCTGTCGCCGCTCTGTGCGCCTGGGGCGGCAGTCTGCTGCATATCCCGGCGGCCCCCGTGCTCTGTTCTCTCCTGAGCACCTTCCTGCTGAACATCAGCGGCTTTCCCATCCGCTTCCCCCAGTGGCTGCGCCGGGTGGCCCAGATCCTCTCCGGCGCGTACATTGGCTGCCTGCTGGACCCCTCCCGTTTTGGATCTCCCGTCACCGTCCTGTGGGCCATCCTGATCACTACCGTCGTTCTGTTGGCCAACGCAGCCGTGTTTGGCAGGTGGATGGAAAAGCTGTTTGGCGTGCCCCTGCGGGAGGGTATGCTGATGCTGACCCCCGCCGGCGCCTCGGACATGGCGCTGATCTCCGCCGACATCGGCGTCAGCAGTCCCCGACTGATCCTGGTGCAGATCTACCGGCTCATCATCGCCACGGCCATTTTCCCCCAGATCTGCCTGCTGATCAACGGCTTATTTTCGTAAATATACAGCACGCTCCGAGCTTATTGCCCGGAGCGTGCTGCCGTAAATGGGCAGACGTGCTCCGGAACTTGACACATCTTTAACAATAGCACAAAAAACCGCTCTTTTTTCGTCATATATGACAGTTGAAAACTGCTTTGGCAGAAATTATACTGAATTTAGTAAGATATGCTTTGAGGCGAAAATGTTTCGCTTTTCTTTTTACATCAGTTGCGTGCACGTTCACGGTACCGTGCACATACCGATGCTATGTACGGGTTTGCAAAGGGGAGGAGCCATGACGACTATCGAGACCATTGCCGAAAAGGCGGGCGTATCCCGGGGAACGGTGGACCGGGTCCTCCATAACCGTGGGCAGGTCAAACCGGAGACTGCCGAAAAGGTACGGGCTGTCATGGAAGAGATGGACTTCCAGCCTAACGCCCTGGGCAGAGCCTTCTATTTCGCCCGGAAAAAGAACAAGATCGGCGTTCTGGTCTCTTTCCGTGAGCCGGATTTTCAAGCACAGGTTATGCAGGGCATTAACAGCGGCATTGCCTATGCCAAGCAGCACGGGCTGGAGACTGTGACGGAATTTGCTCCGCCGGGGGACCCAGATGCCTATCTGGCAGCCCTGGACCGGCTGCTGGACAGCGGTGTGCAGGGGCTGGCGCTGCGCGGCATTGTGTCAGATGCAGTCAACGCCCGCCTTCGGGAGCTCTCCAAGGATCAGCTTCCCATCATCACATATAACCAGGACATTGAAAGCGATTTGCGGAACTGCTTTGTAGGGCAGGATTCCTATAAGAGCGGTGCCTGTGCCGCGTTTTTGATGCAGCAGATCTCTCCGAAAAAGGGCTGCACCCTGATCGTCGGCGTAGACCGGCTCCACGCCTCCAGCGAGGAGAAGATACGGGGCTTTACCGATCATTTTCTGGCTTCTTCCAACGGAGAGATGGATGTAACCCACGTGATCTACGGCGGAGGCGACCACGGCCTGGTCTACCGGCTGACCCGGGAGAAGCTGGCAGAGCTCCCGCAGCTGACGGGGATTTTCGTCAGCGGCGCGGGCTTAAGCGGCGCCGCCCATGCGGTGGATGACGCCGGGCTTTCCGGAACGGTCAAAATCGTCGGCTTTGACGTCACTGACTCCAACGTTGCCTTTATGAAAAAGGGCACCGTCCAGTTTCTCATCGACCAGGGCCCCTACCTGCAAGGCTATCAATCCATCCAGCTTCTGACAGATGCCATTTTTCAGGATCGGCCAGTGGAAACCGCCTATTACGACACAGGTATCCAAATCAAAAATCTGTACAACTGCTGACTCTTGACAATCAGAGATTCCCATACAGTTGATTGACGATTTTAATTTTGGCCGCTGCCCCCCCGGCGGAGGCCGTACAGGAGGAGAAGAGATATGGAAACCATCACCAACCTCATCAAAGACACCCCCATTCCCCGCATGGTCAAGGTCCGCCAGAACTTTGACAAGACCTGCATCCCCGAGAGCGACATCCCCGGCGTCATCATCCGGGAGCTGGACCGCCCCGAGATCGGCGGCAAGATCCAGCCCGGCCAGAAAATCGCCATCACCTGCGGCAGCCGCGGCATCAACCACAACGCCCTGATGGCCCGGACCATCGTGGACTTCGTCAAGTCTAAGGGTGCCGAGCCCTATATCGTGGCCGCCATGGGCAGCCACGGCGGCGCCACCGCCGAGGGCCAGACCCAGATCCTGAAGGACTACGGCATCACCGAGGAGGCCATGGGCTGCCCCGTCAAGAGTTCCATGGAGACAGTCCAGGTCGGCATCTCCGGTGTCCGCCATCAGCCGGTGTTCATCGACAAGAACGCCTCCGAGGCGGACGGCATTATCCTCTTCAACCGCATCAAGCCCCACACCTCCTTCCGCGGCCCTTATGAAAGCGGCCTGATGAAGATGATGGCCATTGGCCTGGGCAAGCAGAAGGGCGCCGAGAGCATCCACCACCAGAGCCCCGCCATCATGCACGAGCTGGTGGAGGAGTACGGCCGGACCATCCTGGAGAACGCCCCCGTCCTGGGCGGCATCGCCATCATCGAGAACGCCTATGACGACACCTACCTCATCAAGGGTCTGAGCCCCGAGGAAATCATCACCGACGAGCCCAAGCTGAAGGAGATCTCCTACAAGACCATCGCCCACCTGCTGTTCGACAAGTGCGACGTGCTGGTGGTGGACAAGATCGGCAAGAACATCTCCGGCGACGGTATGGACCCCAACGTGTCCGGCCGCTTCGTCCTGCCCCAGTACTGCACCGGCGGCATCCAGGCGGAAAAGTGCGTCGTCCTGGACATCACCGACGAGACTCACGGCAACGCCCAGGGCATCGGCCTGGCGGAGGTCACCACCCGCCGTCTGGTGAACCGCATGAAGCTGGAGATGACCTATCCCACCGGCGTCACCAACACCTTCCTGCACCTGATGAAGATCCCCATGATTATGGATAATGACCGGGAAGCCCTGCAGCTGGCCCTGATGTGCTGCCCCGAGGCTGAGGATCCCGACAATATGAAGATGATCCGCATCCCTAACACTGCCCACATCGGCGTCATTGAGATTTCCGAGGGCATGCTGCCCCTGGTGAAGGACAACCCCAACTTCGAAATCCTCACCGAGCCCTACGACCTGCCTTTCGACGAGAACGGCAACCTGTTTTGAGAACGTCCGGGACATGTTCCGGTGTTTAAAAAATAAGCCAACCAGAAATTTTCTGCAATTTCTGGCTCTGTGCGAAAGAGAAAGGAAAATAAAAATATGGTATCTCCCGCACTGCTGATTCTGCACCTGGTGATTGCGATCGCCATCATTCTGGTGTGCATCATCGTCCTGAAGCTCAACGCCTCCATCGGCATGGTCATCGCCTGCCTGTACATGGGCGTTATGGGCGGCCTGGGCGTGATGGACACCGTGTCCACCATCTCCTCCGGCTTCGGCAACATGATGACCGGCATCGGCCTTCCCATTGGCTTCGGCGTCATTCTGGGCCAGCTGCTCAATGACAGCGGCGCCGCCAGCGTCATCGCCGACAAGATCGTCTCCGCCTTCCCCGAGAAGCGTGCCATGTGGGCCATCTCCCTGGCCGGCTTCGTGCTCTCCATCCCCGTGTTCTTTGACGTGACCTTCGTCATTCTGATCCCCATCGGCATTACCATCGCCGCCAAGATCAACAAGAAGATGTGCTACGTCACCGGCTGCCTGACCATCGGCGCCACCACGGCCCACTGCGTGGTACCTCCCACTCCCAACCCCCTGGCCGCCGCCGACATCTTCGGCTTCGACCTGGGCATCATGATGGGCGTCGGCCTGGTGGTTGGCCTGATCACCGTGCTCATCAGCGACTTCGTGTTTATCAAGATCCATGATAAGGGCATCTGGAACGAGGATAAGGACGTGAACCACAGCTCCAACGTGGTCACCGAGCTGCTGGAGTCCGCCAAGAAGGATGCCGCCTCCAACCGTCCCCGTCCCTCCCTGGCCATGAGCCTGCTGCCCATCATCATCCCCATCGTCTGCATCCTGGCCGGCACCGCTGGCAACGCCCTGTTCGACGAGTCCCCCGTGATCTGCAAGTTCCTGGGTGAAAAAGTGATTGCCATGCTGCTGGGCACCCTGGGCGCCTATCTGGTCAGCATCAAGTACATTGGCCGTGAGAACTTTGAGAGGTCCGCCGGCGAAGCTCTGAAGAGCGCCGGCGTGGTGCTGCTGATCACCGGCGCGGGCGGCAGCTTCTCCTCCGTCATCGCCGCTACCGGCATTGGCAACTCCATCGTCTCCCTGCTGAGCACCGGCGCCAGCTCCGTGGTGCCCGCCATGTTCCTGTGCTACCTGATCGGCATGATCTTCCGTGTGGCCCAGGGCTCCGGTACTGTGGCCGGCATGACCTCCATGACCATCATGGCCACCGTGGCTCCCGCCATCGGCTGCCATCCCGTGTGGCTGGCTCTGGCCTGCCTGTCCGGCGGCAACTCCATCGGCCACGTCAACGACTCCGGCTTCTGGGTGGCCACCAACATGTCCGGCCTGACCGTCACCGGCGGTCTGAAGACCTATACCCTGGGCTCCTTCATCTCCTCCGTGTGCATCTTCGTTCTGGCCCTGATCGGTGCCCTGGTCATCCCCCTGTAAGTAAGGCGTTTCTTTCATAACAAACGGTCTGCGGACCGGAAAAGGAGTAATCAGCCATGCGCAATGCAATGATCATCGACGCGAAAGACAATGTGGCTGTCGCCATCGAGCCCATCGCCAAGGGCGACGCCGCCGTCTATGTCTGCGAGGGTAAGGAAGTCAGCCTGCCTGCCCTGGAGGACATCACCATCTACCACAAGCTGGCCACCCGGGACATCGCCAAGGGCGAACCCGTGGTGAAGTACGGCGAGCATATCGGCGTCGCCTCCTGTGACATCAAGGCCGGTGAGCACGTCCACGTCCACAACGTGGAGGGCCACCGGGAAGACCTGGAAGCGAAAGAGTAAGGAGGAAACGAGCAATGACTTTTTACGGTTATAAGCGTCCCGACGGCCGTGTGGGCGTCCGGAACTACGTGCTGATCCTGCCCGCCAGCGTCTGCGCCTCCGATACCACCCGCATCATCGCCCAGCAGGTGGTGGGCTCCGTCACCTTCAACAACCAACAGGGCTGCTCTCAGGTGGCCTCTGACCAGCAGCTGACCATGGATGTCATGGCTGGCTACGCCGCCAACCCCAACGTCTATGGCACCGTGGTGGTGTCCCTGGGCTGCGAGAACTGCCAGATGGACCTGGTGGTGAAGGCCATCCAGGAGCGGACCAACAAGCCCCTGAAGCAGGTTATCATCCAGGAGGCCGGCGGCACCCTGAAGGCCGTGGACATGGCCGTCCGCTACGCCAAGGAGATGGTGGCTGAGGCCTCCATGCTCCAGAAGGAGGAGTTCCCCATCTCCGAGCTCATCGTTGGCACCGAGTGCGGCGGCTCCGATCCCACCAGCGGTCTGGCCGCCAACCCCGTCATCGGCGAGATGAGCGACCGTATCGTGGCCGCCGGCGGCACCTCCATTCTGTCCGAGACCACGGAGTTCATCGGCGCCGAGCACATTCTGGCCCGCCGCGCCGCTACCCCCGAGGTCCATGACCGCATCTTCGAGATCGTCCACCGCTATGAGGCCGCCCTGCGGCTGGTGGGCGAGGAGGTCCGGGAGGGCAACCCCTCTCCCGGCAATAAGGCCGGTGGCATCACCACCCTGGAGGAGAAGTCCCTGGGCTGCATCCACAAGGGCGGCCACAGCCCCGTCAACGCCGTGTATGACTATGCCAAGCAGGTGGAAGCCAAGCAGGGCCTGGTCATTATGGATACCCCGGGCAACGACCCCTCCTCCGTGGCGGCCATGGTGGCCGGCGGCGCGCAGGTGGTGGTCTTTTCCAGCGGCCGGGGCACCCCCACCGGCAATCCCATTGCCCCCGTCATCAAGATCACCGGCAACAAGCTGACCTTCGCCAAGATGGAGGACAACATCGACCTGGACGCCTCTCCCCTCATTTACGGCACCAAGACCCTGGAGGAGCTGGGCGGCGACCTGCTGAACATGGTGGTGGAGACCGCCTGCGGCAAGCAGACCAAGGCTGAATCCCTGGGCTTCACCGAAATGGCCATCGCCCGGGTGTGCAATTACGTCTAATAACGGGTACGAATCTATAAAAGAGGTGCTCTACACATGAAAAAGAAATATGTCGTGATGGACGGCAACACCGCCGCCGCCCATGTGGCCTACGCCTTCACCGAGGTGGCGGCCATCTATCCCATTACTCCCTCCTCTCCCATGGCGGAGAAGGTGGACGAGTGGTCCGCCAAGGGCCGGAAGAACCTGTTCGGCTCCACTGTGGACGTCATCCAGATGCAGTCCGAGGCCGGCGCCGCCGGCACCTGCCACGGCTCCCTGCAGGCCGGCGCCCTGACCACCACCTTCACTTCCTCCCAGGGCCTGATGCTGATGATCCCCGCCATGTACGCCATGGGCGGCCAGTTCCTGCCCAGCGTCATGCACATTGCCTCCCGCGTGGTGACCTCCAACCACCACTCCATCT
Organism: uncultured Clostridia bacterium; assembly: GCA_945948185.1. Lineage (GTDB taxonomy): Bacteria > Bacillota > Clostridia > Oscillospirales > Oscillospiraceae > Oscillibacter. Next base: position 17,527 of record CAMFAL010000004.1, read on the forward strand.
TCGGTGACCACACCGACTTCATGACCTGCCGCACCACCGGCTACGCCATGCTGATGTCCTCCTGCCCCCAGGAGGCCATGGACCTGGGCGCTGTGGCCCACCTGTCCGCCATCAGCGGCAAGTACGCCTTCATGCACTGCTTCGACGGCTTCCGCACCTCTCACGAGATGCAGCGCATCGAGGCACTGGACTACGAGGACCTCCGTCCCCTCATCGACCAGGACGCCCTGAAGGCCTTCCGCCGCCAGTCCCTGAACCCCGAGCACCCCACCAACCGGGGCAACAACGTGAACCCCGACGTGTACTTCCAGTGCAAGGAGGGCGCCAACGAGAAGGCCAACAGCCTGCCCGACACCGTCCAGCACTACATGGACGAGATCAACAAGCTCACCGGCCGGGACTACAAGCTGTTCAACTACTACGGCGCTCCCGACGCGGAGGAGGTCATCGTGGTGATGTGCTCCGCCTCCGAAAGCGTGAAGGAGACCGTGGACTACCTGAATGCCCAGGGCCGCAAGGTGGGCATGGTGCAGATCCACCTGTACCGTCCCTTCTCCGTGAAGCACTTCGCCGCCGCTATTCCCGCCACCTGCAAGCGCATCGCCGTGCTGGACCGCTCCAAGGAGACCGGCTCCGTGGGCGAGCCTGTGTACCTGGATGTGGTCACCGCCCTGAATCAGGCCGGCCGCGGCGACATCCGCGTGGTGGGCGGCCGCTATGGCCTCAGCTCCAAGGACACCACCCCCGGCCAGATCATCGCTGTCTATGACAACCTGAAGCAGGCCGAGCCCAAGAACAACTTCACCATCGGCATCAACGATGACGTGACCCACACCTCCCTGGAATACAAGGACGTGGAGTTCAACCATCCTGGGGAGGTCTCCTGCAAGATCTGGGGCTTGGGCGGTGACGGTACCGTGGGCGCCAACAAGAACGCCATTTCCACCATCGGCCTGGTGGCCGACAAGTATGCCCAGGCGTACTTCTCCTATGACTCCATGAAGTCCGGCGGCCTGACCCAGAGCCACCTGCGCTTCGGCGACCAGCCCATCCGCTCCACCTATCTGGTGTCCTCCGCGGACTTCGTGGCGGTCCATGCCCCCACCTACGTCAACAAGTACGACACCACCGAGGACCTGAAGGACGGCGGCACCTTCCTGCTGAACTGCCCCTGGTCCGTGGAGGAGCTGGAGACCCGCCTGCCCGGCAAGATGAAGCGGGACCTGGCCCGGAAGCACGCCAACTTCTACATTATTGACGCTTCCAAGCTGGCCGTTTCCGTGGGCCTGGGCGCCAACCGCACCAACAGCATCCTGCAGGCCGCCTTCTTCGCCCTGACCAAGGTCATCCCTCTGGACATGGCCGTGGAGGACATGAAGAAGAACAACTACAACTCCTACTTCAAGAAGGCCGGCCAGGCCATCGTGGACAAGAACAACGCCGCCGTGGACGCCGGTATCAGCGCCGCTGTGAAGGTGGACATCCCCGCCAGCTGGGCCGACGCTGCCGACACCCCCGTGGCAGAGCCTGTGGGCGCTTCCCAGTTCGTCAAGGACATCGTCATCCCCATGGACCGCCAGCAGGGCGACAAGCTGCCCGTGTCCGTGTTCAAGAAGCACGGCGTGCTGGACGGCACCTGGGAGAACGGCACCTCCGCCTTCTCCAAGCGCGGCGTGGCCACCAAGGTGCCCAAGTGGAACGCTGAGAGCTGCATCCAGTGCAACCGCTGCGCCATGTGCTGCCCTCACGCCGCCATCCGTCCCGTGCTGCTGACCGAGGAGGAGAAGGCCAACGTGCCCGCTTCCTTCGTCACCGTGCCCGCCAAGGGCCTGGGTAAGGACGCCCCCGCCTACTCCTTCCGGATGCAGGTCTCTCCCTATGACTGCCTGGGCTGCGGCGTGTGCCTGACGGCCTGCCCTGCCAACAAGAACGAGAAGATGGCCGACGCCCTGGTCATGACGCCCTTCGAGGAGATGAAGCCCGAGCAGGAGAACTTCGACAAGGTCGCTATGGATGACAAGTACCTGAAGAAGGACGTCATCAACAACAAGACCGTCAAGAACATGCAGTTTGCCAAGCCCTACTTCCAGTTCTCCGCCGCCTGCGCCGGCTGTGCCGAGACCACCTACATCAAGCTGCTGAGCCAGATGGTGGGCGACCGGATGTACGCCGGCAACGCGGCCGGCTGTTCCTCCGCCATCTCCGGCGGCGCTCCCATCCTGCCCTACTGCAAGGATAGCTGCGGCCGCGGCCCCGCCTGGGAGCACTCCCTGTTCGAGGACAACGCCGAGTTCGCCTACGGCTTCTTCCACGCCCAGGACGCCATCCGCAAGGAGCTGCTGATTCGTCTGGAGAGCATGAAGAGCAGCGGCATCGCCGTGGATACCATCGATGACTACCTGAATAACTGGAACGACGGCGAGAAGTCCCGCGCCGTGTCCGACGCGCTGATTGCCGCCCTGGAGACTGCGGAACAGACCGAGGACGTGACCTACATCCTGGAGAACAAGGAATACCTGGCCAAGAAGTCCGTCTGGGCTATCGGCGGCGACGGCTGGGCTTACGACATCGGCTTCGGCGGTATTGACCACGTGATGGCCCAGAACCGGAACGTGAACCTGCTGGTGCTGGACACCGAGGTGTACTCCAACACCGGCGGACAGTCCTCCAAGTCCACTCCCACCTCCGCTGTGGCGAAGTTCGCCGCCGGCGGCAAGCAGGTGGCTAAGAAGGACCTGGGCGCCATTCTGATGAGCTACGGCTATGTGTATGTGGCCCAGGTGGCCATGGGCTGGGATCAGGCCCAGACGCTGAAGGCGCTGCGCGAGGCCGAGGAGTACGATGGTCCCGCCATCGTCATCTGCTACTGCCCCTGCCTGGAGCAGCACATCAAGGCCGGCATGGGCTGCTCTCAGGACGAGATGAAGAAGGCTGTGGAGTGCGGCTACTGGCACTGCTACCGCTATGATCCCCGTCTGGCGGAGCAGGGCAAGAATCCCTTCCAGCTGGATTCTCCCGAGCCTGACACCAACAAGCTCATGGACTTCCTGATGGGCGAGAATCGCTTTGCCTCTCTGAAGAACAACTTCCCTGAGAAGGCCGAGGCCCTCTACCAGAAGGAGATTGCCGACGTCAAGGCCCGGTACAACAAGTATAAGAAGCTGGCGGACGAAGCCTGAGCCATGTCCGCGGATCAGAGCAATCCATAAACGCTTTCAGCAAAAGAGGTTGGGATTTATCCCAACCTCTTTTTGTATAAAGAAAACCACCGGCTGTGCCGGCAATGTCATTAAGTTAGTGATACGACTGCCAAGGGGCGGCGCATTAAAGAATGAGTGCATCCCGCGCGGGATGCACTTTTTCTGCATTTGGACATGACAAGAAAGCGGATCAAAAAAGTCCGCTTGAAAGGCTATTCAAAGCACGTAATTTATGCTACTCTGTAGATGAAGCTAACCGCGTGCCTAACGGTCATTTTACGAGGCCTGCTTCTGCCGGGGCGAATGGGAGGAGAAACGTGCTACGAATGAGAGCTTCAACATCTGGTGGAGATACATTACCAAGAAAGAATTGTCTGCACACATGTACCGCAGCAGAGAAGTTTGCTTTGTAAGCATACTTTGCATCTGCTTTCTGAATGATTACGGATGAGGTAACCAATTCAGAGAAGTTGTACATGATCAGTCTGGCAAAGACCTCCTGGTATATGTACTCCGCCTTTTTTGCGTGAAAATGAAGCAGCCCAATAGTATATTTCAGCTCACGAAAAGAGGTTTCTAGTCCCCAGCGCATATTGTAAAGCATCTTCAGTTCTTCCGGAGGAAAGGCCCGTGAATCCAGATTGGTGACAACAGTTTCGTAAATATCATCGGCAATTTTGAATCAGACGATCCGAAACCGTAATTCATAAAAAGCAGCAGGGTCATGTATGCGGTTTGTCTTGGGCAAATAATCAAACGTTACTGTAGACGGGATGTAACGATATTTATTTCGGTCTTCACACAGTTGTCTCCCAGCGGCCCGGACAGGCGGTTTTCCATAGTTACCAGCAGAACACCACGAAGCAGGTCATCAACGCCGGAGGCGGGGCTGTGGACATTCTGGAGCGCATCGACAACCGGCTGGCCAGCATCGAAGGGAATGTGATCGCGTTCCCGGTGATCCGGCGTCAGCAGGAGCAGCCCCTCCCGTCCCCCATGCAAAACGGGCAGACCACCGGCGTGAGAACCAGGCGCAGTGAAAACGGATGGAGCATACCAAACAGCCAGCGCAGAACGGGGAAAGAACTGATTGTCGAGGAACACGGCAATCGCAAAATGCACCTATAATTCGCAGGTAAAGGTAAGGCGTTTAAGAGGAATTTTACGACCTCTTAAACGCCTTTTCCTGTACTTGTGAAAGGAATATTTTTAAGTCCTTTATTTTTGGATTTTATCTGCAAAAATTTCGCAACTTGTTTGCAAAGCAACACACATTTCACCGTATTTGTCAAGCAATATTCTGAAAATAGTTGCAAAAATTTGGACACCGCATTTCTGCGATGCCCAAATTTTCTTATCTTAATGACATTGGGCTGTGCCGGTGGCTTTCAAAATAAATATTTGTTCCCGCTTCTCAGCCCAGATGCCAGATGTCCCGGTCGTACTCGGCGATGGTGCGGTCGGAGGAGAAGAAGCCCGCCTGGGCAATGTTGATGAGGCACTTCCGGCTCCAGCCCTCGGGATCGTGGGCGTAGTCCATCATGGCCTGGGTCTTGCGCACCAGATAGGCGTTGAAGTCCGGCAGGGTCTGGAACCAGTCCTTGCCGCTCAACTCCTGATGCAGACGCCGCAGCTGCTCTTCCCGGCCGGCTGACAGCATCTCGTCACTGACCAGGAAATCCACGGCCCGGTGAATATTGGGGTCGCCCTCATACCACTCCCGGGCGTTATAGTCCCCCACCTGATAGCGGTGGATCACCTGGTTGGAGGTCCGTCCGAACACATAGATGTTTTCCTGGCCCACCCGCTGGGCGATCTCCACATTAGCGCCGTCCATGGTGCCCAGAGTCACAGCGCCGTTGAGCATGAACTTCATGTTGCCGGTGCCGCTGGCCTCCTTGCTGGCCAGGCTGATCTGCTCGGACATGTCGCAGGCCGGGATCATCTTCTCCGCGGCGGCCACGTTGTAGTTCTCCACAAAGACCACCTGCAGGTAGCGGGACACCTTGGGGTCTGCCGCAATGACCTTGGACAGGGTCAGCAGGGCGTGGATGATATCCTTGGCGATGGTGTAGGCGGGGGCGGCCTTGGCGCCGAAGATGCAGACCAGGGGCACGGCGGGCTTGTGGCCGGCCTTGATCTGGAAATACTGGTGGATCAGGAACAGCAGGTTCAGCTGCTGGCGCTTGTACTCGTGGAGCCGCTTGGACTGGATGGTAAACATGGCGTCGGGATTCACCCAGACCCCCTGCTTCTCATACAGCCACTGGGCCAGCAACTTCTTGTTGACGGCCTTGATGGCGGCGAAGCTCTCCAGGGCCTCCCGGTCCTCCGTCAGGGCCATCAGCTTCTCCAGCTCCCCGGCGTCCTTTTTAAAGCCCGGGCCGATGCGCCGCTCGATCTCCCGGCTGAGCTTGGGGTTGCACTGCAGCAGCCAGCGGCGGAAGGTGATGCCGTTGGTCTTGTTGTTGAACTTCTCCGGATACAGCCGGTAGAAATTGGCCAGCTCGCTGTTTTTCAGAATCTCCGTGTGGAGGGCCGCCACACCGTTGGTGGAGTGGGTGAAGTGGATATCCATATGGGCCATGTGGACCCGCCCTTCTCCGTCCAGAATGGCGGTGCTGGTGTCCTCCGTCCGGGTACGGGCCAGGGTGTCCAGCTGGCGGATAATGGGCAACAGCTGGGGCACCACCTTTTCCAGATAGGCCAGCGGCCACTTCTCCAGTGCCTCTGCCAGAATGGTGTGGTTGGTGTAGGCGCAGGTTTTGGTGACAATCTCCACCGCTTCCTCAAAAGCGATGCCATGCTCGCCCAGCAGGCGGATCAACTCGGGGATCACCATGCTGGGGTGGGTGTCGTTGATCTGGATGGCGGCGTAGTCCGCCAGGTTATGATAGTCGCAGCCCCGGGCGGCGCACTCCTCCAGGATCAGCTGGGCACCGGCACTGACCATCAGGTACTGCTGGTAGATCCGCAGCAGGCGGCCCGCCTCGTCGGAGTCGTCCGGGTACAGGAACAACGTCAGGTTCTCCGGGATATCGGTCTTGTCGAAGGAGATGCCCTCTCCCAGAATGCCCTCATTCACCGTGTCCAGATCGAAGAGATTCAGCTGATTGGTGCGGCCCTGATAGCCGGTGACGGCAATCCGGTACAGCCGGGCCTGGACGGTGGTTCCCGCCAGCCGGACGGGATACACCGTCTCCGTCCGCTCCGCCCAGCAGTCGTCCGTCAGCCAAAAGTCCGGGCTTTCGCTCTGCACGCCATCCTTGAAGTTCTGGTGGAACAGGCCGCAGTGGTACCGCAGGCCGATGCCGTCGCCGGGCAGGCCCAGGGTCGCCAGGGAGTCCAGGAAGCAGGCCGCCAGACGGCCCAGGCCGCCATTGCCCAGGCTGGGCTCCGGCTCCATCTCCTCCATGGCCGCCAGAGACTTCCCGGCCTCCGCCAGACATGCCTGGGTATCCTCATAAATACCAAGGTTAATAAGATTGTTGGAAAGCAACTTGCCGATCAGAAATTCGGCCGAAATATAGTACAGCTTCCTGCCGGACACCGGCCGGGACTGCTCCGCCGCCCGCCGCTGCACCATCTGCAGCAAGGCACGGTACACTTCCCGGTCCGTGGCCTCCCGAAGCTCTTTTCCGCACAGAGCCCGCAGCTCCGCGCTGATGGATTCATACATGGTCCGCCCTCTCCTTTCATGGAAACTATCAGGTTCGTTTCACTTGCTATATTATTTCTTCCGTGGTATCATTTCTCATAGAATTATGGTATTTTCTGATACTATCCGATCATTTTGGTGGAAATACGGGGGATTTCGACATGGCCCTGACCCAGACCGACAGCTATTTGGAAACAAAACAGCATGGCAGCGTGCTGTTTCCCTTCAATATCTATCCATGCACCATCCCGCAGGACTTTCCCTCCGTGGATCTCCACTGGCAGAAAAGCATGGAGCTGATCTATGTGAAGAAGGGCCGCGGCCGGGTCCAGGCGGGCATGACAGCCATGGAGGCCGCCGCCGGGGACCTGTTCATTCTGCCGCCGGGGACCCTGCACGCCCTGGGCGGTCTGCCCGGGCAGCGCATGGAGTACGAAAACATCATCTTCGACGTGGACTTTCTGGGCTCCGGGGCGGCAGATATCTGCGCCCGACAGTACCTGGTGCCCCTAGCGGCAGGACGACTGGCGCTGCCGGCATCCCTGCGGCCAGGGCAGCCGGAGTACGACGCTGTGGCCGCCTGCCTCTCCGACGCGGAATCTCTCTGCGGGGACAAGGGGCCCGGCTATGAACTTGGGGTCAAGGCGGCCATCCTGCGGCTGCTCTTCCTATTATTGCGCATGAATCCGGAGCCTATTCCTTCGGACTCCCCCGGCACCCAGCGGCTGAAGCGGGTCCTGCACCGGATCGAGACAGAGTATGCCCAGCCTTTGACGGTGGCCCAAATGGCGGAAAGCTGCGGATGCAGTACCAGCCATTTTATGCGCTGGTTTCGGCAGATGACCGGCAGCAGCTTCACGGCCTACCTCAACGGACGGCGGTTGGCGGTGGCGGCGGAGCAGCTGCGGCAGAGCGGCGACAGTATCCTGTACATTGCCGGGGAGGTGGGGTTCGAGAACCTCTCCAACTTCAACCGCCAGTTCAAGGCCCGGTATGGGGTCACGCCCCGGGAGTACCGCCGGGATGGTGCCAAATAGACAGAAAGAGCCCCCGCCATTCAGGCGGGGGCTCTCAGCTTCTTTCAGACAGAGACGATCTTCCAGGCACACCACACCAGCAGCAGAGCCATAATGGTGTTGATGACCCGGGCATACTTCTTGTAAAGCGGGAACAGCAGAGTCCCCAGGGTGGCCCAGATCAGGTTGCCGGTCCCGGCGCAGGCCGCCATGATGACGGCGAATGCCAGGATGTGGCCCACATGGAAGCCATAGGGCAGGATATAGCCGGAATAGAAGGCGATGCCCAGCATCATGATCTTGATATTCAGAAACTGCAGCAGGAAGCCGTTGACGTAGGTCAGGGGCTTGGAGGCCTCGGTGCTGCCGTCTCCCGTCTTGCGGGTAAAGGTCTTGTACGCCAGGTACAGCACATAGGCGGCGCCTACATATTTAGCCACAGGGACGATCTGGGGAACCAGCTCTCCCAGCACGGCACAACCAAAGCCGCAGATCAGCATAACGGTCAGAAGTCCCGTCCAGATGCCGAAAATCAGGGGACGGCATTTGCGGAAGCCAAAGGTGCTGGTGCTGCTGAGCAGCAGGATGTTGTTGGGTCCCGGTGTAAAGGTGGTGGCGCAGGCAGACAGCGCCAGTTCCAGAAAAACAGCCGCCGGCATGGAGCATCTCCTCTTTCCTGATGGTAGTTCAGTCCTGGACCCCGGCCTTGCACAGCTCCACGAACTGCTTGGCCACCCGGGCACTGCGGCCGCCCATGCGGATGGCGAAGGCTTCGCTGCGGACGTTCAGCTCCCGCTCCTCCATATCCAGGCCATACTGCTTGGCAAGCTGGCCTACAATGTACAGATAGCGGTCCCGGTCGGGACTGGCGAAGGTAATAGTGAGGCCGAAACGGGCCGACAGGCTCATGAGCTCCTGGCGGGTGTCGCTCTCGTGAATGTCGTCACCGGTCCGGTCCGTCAGGGTCTCTTTGATCAGGTGACGGCGGTTGCTGGTGGCGTACACGGCGATGTTCTGGGCCCGGCCACCCACGCTGCCCTCCAGGATGGCCTTCAGGGCGGCAAAGTTATCGTCGTTAGAAGTAAAGCTCAGATCGTCGATGAAGAGGATGAACTTCAGCGGGTTGGCCGCCAGGGAATCCATCAGGTCGGGGATCTGGTAGAGCTGGTTCTTCTTGACCTCCACCAGCCGCAGGCCCTGGTCGGCAAACCTGTTGGCGATGGCCTTGATGGCGCTGGACTTGCCGGTGCCGGCATCGCCGTACAGCAGCACGTTGTTGGCGGGCTTGCCGTCCAGCAGCGCCTGGGTGTTGGCAATCACCTTCTGCCGCTCCTGCTCGTAGCCGGGGAGCTCCTCCAGCTGCTGGGGGTCCGGGTGCTTTACCGGCACCAGCTGGCCATTCTCCACAGTGAACATGTGATAGCGGGCAAAGACGCCATAGCCCTTGGAGCCCACTTCCCGGAGCCGGGCGGCATAGTCCGCCGCGATATCCCGGTGAGAAACATTCCAGCTCTCGTGATACACATCGGGATCCGAATACTCGGCACCCTGGATGAAATCCTCCAGCGTCAGCCGGGATAACTCGTTGAGAAACTGCAGCTCATGCTCCATGTGCGCCCTCAGCAGAGGGCTGAAGGTCTCCGGATCGTGCTGGCGGACGCAGACATTCTCGTTCTCCATGACGATCTCATACAGGTAGTCCGTCCAGTTGTCGCAGCCCCTGCCGAACAGCACGGACTCGAAAGCGGCACAGGCTTCCACAAAGTCATCCTCGGTGCCACTGCAGCGTGCTTCCAGCATGCGGCGGAGCGCCTGCACGGCGGGATCCTCCAGCAGACCCCGGAAGATGACCAGGCTGATCAGCCGGCGGCGAATGGTATTCAGGCTTTTCATTACTTCAAAACAGCTCCTTCGTCGGCGCTGGTGACCATGCGGGCGTACCGGCTCAGCCAGCCGGTGGTGATGTTGGGCTCCGGCTGTACATAGGTGGCCTTGCGGGCGGCCAGTTCCTCGTCGGAGACCAGCAGGGTGATGGAGGCGTTGGGGATGTCAATGGCGATCTGGTCACCCTCGCACACCAGGCCAATGGGGCCGCCGGAGGCAGCCTCGGGGCTGACATGGCCGATGGAGGCGCCGCGGCTGGCTCCGGAGAAGCGGCCGTCGGTGATGAGCGCCACGGTCTTGTCCAGGCCCATGCCCGCCAGGGCGGAGGTGGGATTCAGCATCTCCCGCATACCCGGGCCGCCCTTGGGGCCCTCGTAGCGGATGACCACCACGTCGCCGGGGACGATCTTCCCCGCGTAGATGGCGGCGATGGCGTCGTCCTCGCTGTTGAATACCCGGGCGGGGCCGGTGTGAGCCTGCATCTCCGGGGCCACGGCACTGCGCTTCACCACGCAGCCATTGGGGGCCAGATTGCCCCACAGGATCTGGAGGCCGCCGGTGGTGCTGTACGGGTCCTCAATGGGACGGATGGCATTGTGGTTGAGGTTCTTGGCGCCCTTGATGTTCTCACCCACGGTCTTGCCGGTGACGGTCATGCAGTCCAGGTCCAGCAGGTTCTGCTTGGCCAGTTCGGCCTGGACGGCGGGGATACCGCCGGCGGCGTACAGGTCCGGCATGTGGGTGGGACCGGCAGGGGCCAGATGGCACAGGTTGGGGGTCCTGGCGGAAATTTCATTGAACAGCGCCAGGTCCATAGGCACGCCCGCCTCGTGGGCGATGGCCAGCAGGTGCAGCACCGTGTTGGTGGAGCAGCCCAGGGCCATGTCGCAGGTCAGGGCGTTGCGGATGCTGCGTTCGTTGATGATGTCCCGGGCGCAGATGTTGCGGCGGACCATCTCCATAATGGCGGCGCCGGCCTGACGGCCCAGCTGGAGGCGTTTGCTGTACGGGGCGGGGATGGTGCCGTTGCCGGGCAGGCCAATGCCGATGGCCTCGCACAGGCAGTTCATGCTGTTGGCGGTGTACATGCCGGAGCAGCTGCCGCAGCTGGGGCAGCAGTTCTGGGCGCACTCCTCCAGCTTCTCCTCAGAGATCATCCGGGCCTTGTAGGAACCCACGGCCTCGAACATCTTGGACAGGCTTACCTCCTGGCCATCGTAGCTGCCTGCCAGCATGGGACCGCCGGAGCAGACTACGGCGGGCACGTTCATGCGGACGGCAGCCATGACCATACCGGGGACGATCTTGTCACAGTTGGGCACCAGCACCATACCGTCGAACTGGTGGGCCAGGAACATGGTCTCCACGCTGTCGCAGATCAGCTCCCGGCTGGCCAGGGAGTACTTCATACCCACATGGCCCATAGCGATGCCGTCGCACACACCGATGGCAGGCACCATGAAGGGGGTGCCGCCGGCAGCCTCAATGCCGCTCTTGACAGCTGCGGTCAGCTTGTCCAGATTCATGTGGCCGGGGACGATATCGCTATGGGCGCTGACCACGGCGATCAGGGGCTTTTCCAGATCCTCGGGCGTGTAGCCCAGAGCGTAAAACAGACTGCGGTTGGGCGCCCGCTCGGCACCCTTTGTCACATTATCACTGCGCATGGTGTTCTCCTCTTTCAGATTCGCCGGCAGGCCGGAGGCCTTGCGGCCCCGGCCTGCGCTGCGGATTTGGTCGTTATTTCTTCAGCCAGCTCATCATGCCGCGGAGCTGGGCGCCCACCTTCTCGATAAGGTGCTCGCCGGCCATGCGGCGCTGGGCCAGGAAGTGGGCACGGCGGCCGCCATTGGGGTTCATCTCAGTGAGGAACTCAGAGGCGAAGGTACCGTCCTGGATCTCCCGCAGGACCTTCTTCATCTCCTTGCGGGTGTCCTCGGTGATGATGCGCTTGCCGGTGCGGTAGTCGCCGTACTCAGCGGTGTTGGAGATAGAGTAGCGCATCTTGGCCAGGCCACCCTGGTTGATCAGGTCAACGATCAGCTTCATCTCATGGCAGGTCTCGAAGTAGGCCATCTCGGGCTCGTAACCGGCCTCCACCAGAGTGTCGAAGCCGGCGACGATCAACTCGCAGACGCCGCCGCACAGAACGGCCTGCTCACCGAACAGATCGGTCTCAGTCTCCTCCTTGAAGGTGGTCTCCAGGATACCGGCACGGCCGGCGCCGATACCGGAGGCGTAGGCCAGAGCCACGTCCTTGGCCTTACCGGTGTAGTTCTGCTCCACGCAGATCAGGCTGGGCACGCCCTTGCCCTCCAGGTACTGGCTGCGGACGGTGTGACCGGGGCCCTTGGGGGCAATCATGATGACGTCCACGTTGGCGGGAGGCACGATGGTCTTGAAGTGGATGTTGAAGCCGTGGGCGAAGGCCAGGGTCTTGCCCTCGGTCATGTAGGGAGCCACCTGCTTATTGTAGATGTCGGCGCACAGCTCGTCAGGCACCAGCATCATGACGATGTCACCAGCCTTGGCAGCCTCTTCAACCTCCATCACATGGAAGTTGGGGCAGGTCTCGGCGAACTTGGCGGCCTTCTCCCAGTGGGAGGAGCCCTTCCGCAGGCCAACCACCACGTTGACGCCGGACTCGGCCAGGTTTTCGGAATGGGCGTGGCCCTGGGAGCCAAAGCCGATGACGGCGACGGTCTTGCCGTCCAGCATACCCATGTTGCAGTCGGAATCGTAATACTTCTTAACAGCCATGATAAATTTCTCCTTTTTCTATTGGTGTTTTTTCTTTGTGTTTGTGTTCAGGGGTCTGTGCTGATGGTTCCGGCCGGATTAGTCCCGGCGGAAAATCAAAAACGCCTTTGCCTCTTGCAAACCAAGAGGCAAAGGCGTCGAAAGATCCTTCGCGGTACCACTCTTGTTAACGATGCGTCACCGCACCGTCATCTCAGCAGGCTCCAACAAGCCCTGCACGGTAACGGGTGCGTCCGGCTCTGCCTAAGGGATCTCCTTCAGCAGGCTACTCCGGGATGATTTCATCCTCTCCGACGTTTGTTGCCTTGCACCGACCGGCAATTCTCTGAAAACGGAGCGAAGCGGGTTACTTGTTCCCTTCATCATATTTCTTGAGGGTGATTTTGCCATAGAAGTTTGCAAATGTCAAGTGTAATTTTTATGATGTCTGACATCAGTGGTCAGATACGACTGCGGATCTCCGCGCCCATCTCCCGGCAGCCTACCAGCCTGCAGCCCTGGCGCATGATGTCGCCGCAGCGGATACCGGCCTTCAGGGTCTCGTCCACGGCGGCTTCAATGGCGTCGGCTTCCGCCGCCATGTCGAAGCTGTACCGCAGCATCATGGCTGCCGCCAGAATGGTGCCGATGGGGTTGGCCTTGTCCTGGCCCGCAATGTCCGGAGCGGAGCCGTGGATGGGCTCGTACAGGCCCCGGGTGCCCTCGCCCATGCTGGAGGAGGGAATCATGCCGATGGAACCAGTGATCTGGCTGGCCTCATCGGAGAGAATGTCGCCGAACAGGTTCTCCGTCACGATGACGTCAAACTGACTGGGGTCCCGGACGATCTGCATGGCGGCGTTGTCCACGTACATGTGCAGCAGTTCCACATCCTGGTATTCTTTGGCGACCTCTGTGACGGTCTTGCGCCAAAGGCGGGAGGTGTCCAGCACGTTGGCCTTGTCAATGGAAGTCACCCGCTTGCGGCGCTTTTGGGCCATCTGAAAGGCCACATGGGCCACTCTTCGGATCTCATGCTCGGAATAGGACATGATGTCGGTGGCCTTCTGCTCGCCGTCGGCCTCTTCCGTGCGGTGCTCGCCGAAGTACACGCCTCCGATCAGTTCCCGGACCACCACGAAATCGATACCCTTGGCGGCGATATCCGCCCGCAGGGGGCAGGCGTCGGACAGTTCGGAAAACATGCGGGCGGGCCGGACATTGGTGTAGAGGCCCATGGCTCCCCGGAGCTTCAGCAAGCCCCGCTCCGGGCGGTTGGCAGAGGGCTGGCTGTCCCACTTGGGACCGCCCACGGCGCCCAGCAGCACGTTGTCGGCGCTCAGGCAGGTCGCAAGGCTTTCATCCGGCAGGGGTACGCCGAAGGCGTCGATGGCGTTGCCGCCCATGGGGGCGTCCACGTAGGTGAAGGTATGGCCGAATCTGGCGGCCACGGCGTCCAGCACCCCCATGGCCTCGTTCACGATCTCGGGGCCGATGCCGTCACCCTTGATGATGGCGATTGTCTTTTCCACGCTCAGCCCTCCTTTGCTTTCAGGGAGGCCATCAAGCCGCCCTTGGCGATCATGTCCTTGATGAAGGGCGGGAAAGGCTCCGCCTGGTAGGTCTCGTTTTTGGTAACGTTGGTAATGATGCCGGTGTCGAAATCCACCGCTGCCTCGTCGCCGTCGTCAATGCCCTTGCTGGCGGCAGGGCACTCCAAAATGGGCAGGCCGATGTTGATGGCGTTGCGGTAGAAGATGCGGGCGAAGCTGGCGGCGATGACGCAGGAGATACCGCTGGCCTTGATGGCAATGGGGGCATGCTCCCGGGAGGAGCCGCAACCAAAGTTCACCCCGGCTGCCATGATGTCGCCGTCCTTCACCTTTGTGATGAAGGTCTTGTCAATGTCCTCCATGCAGTGGGCGGCCAGCTCCTGGTGGCTTTGGGTGTTCAGATACCGGGCTGGGATGATCACGTCGGTATCCACGTGGTCGCCGTATTTATGGACTGTTCCATGTGCGTTCATTAGCTTATTCCTCCATTTCGCCGCATTTTGCGGCGAATATTGAAATCATTTTCGCCGCGGCGCGCTCCAGAGCGGCTTCTCTTGCCGCTTTGCGGCAATTCACCTTCTGTACGTGGCGAAAATACCTCGACTCGTGCGCCCTTGGGGCGCACACACCAGTGACCGATGTCACTGGTGGTGGGGGCTCTAAAGGGGGAGCAGGCTCCCCCTTTAAATTTCATCGGGGTGTGCGATATGTCCGGCAATACCGGAAGCGGCGGCCACGGCGGGAGAGGCCAGATAGACCTCACTGTCCACGTGGCCCATGCGGCCCACGAAGTTGCGGTTGGTGCTGGAAACACAGCGCTCTCCGGCGGCCAGGATTCCCATGTAGCCGCCCAGGCAGGGACCGCAGGTAGGGGTGGAAACGATGCAGCCCGCGTCCAGGAAGATGTCGGTGTAGCCCCGGTGCATGCACTCCCGGTAGACGCTCTGGGTGGCGGGAATCACGATGCCCCGGACACCGGGGGCCAAATGGCGGCCCTTCAGAATCTCGGCGGCAGCGGCCATGTCGGGCAGCTGGCCGTTGGTGCAGGAGCCGATGACGATCTGGTCAATGGCAATGTCCTTGCCCTCCCGGGCGGGATGGGCGTTTTCGGGAAGGTGGGGGTAGGCCACGGTACAGTCCACCTGAGAGAGATCGATCTCCACAGTGCGCTCATACTCCGCGTCGGGGTCCGCCTCGAAGGCGGTCCAGGGGCGGTTGACACGTCCCTCCACGTAGGCCCGGGTCACGTCATCCACCGGGAAGATACCGTTCTTGGCGCCGGCCTCGATGGCCATGTTGGAGATGGTCAGGCGGTCGTAAATGGTCAGCTCCGCCACGCCGGGGCCGGTGAATTCCAGGGATTGATACCGGGCGCCGTCCACGCCGATCATGCCGATGAGGGTCAAAATCACATCCTTACCGGAGACATAGGGCTTCAGCTTCCCGGTCAGGTTCACCTTGATGGCGGAGGGCACCTTGAACCAGGTCTCTCCGGCTGCCATGGCGGCACCCATGTCCGTGGAGCCGACGCCGGTGGAGAAGGCGCCCAGGGCGCCGTAGGTGCAGGTGTGGGAGTCGGCACCGATGACGGCCTCGCCGGGGGCCACCAGGCCCTGCTCCGGCAGGAGGGCGTGCTCAATGCCCATGGTGCCCACATCGTAGTAGTGGTCAATGTCGAACTTCCGGGCAAAGGTGCGGCACTGCTTGCACTGGGTGGCGGCCTTGATGTCCTTGTTGGGGGCGAAGTGGTCCATCACCAGGGCGATGCGGCTCTTGTCGAACACCTTGTCAAAGCCCGCCGCCTCAAACTCGTTGATAGCCACCGGGGTGGTGATGTCGTTGCCCAGCACCAGGTCCAGCTTTGCCTGAATCAGCTGTCCGGCCCGCACACTGTCGAGACCCGCGTGCCTGGCCAGGATCTTCTGCGTCATTGTCATTCCCATGTCTTATTCTCCTTTTAAGCGGTGGCTTCCATCATCTTATTGATGCCGTTGACGTAAGCGCGGATGGAGGATTCGATGATATCGGTGGAAAGGCCGGTGCCGGTATAGACCTGGCCATCGGGAGCGGCTACCTTCACCACAGCCTCGCCGATGGCGTCCTCCCCGTCGGTGACGGCGTTCAGGCTGAAGCTCTCCAGCTTGATGTCCATATCCAGCATCCGGTTGATGGCCTTGAAGGAGGCATCCAGAGGACCGGAGCCGATGGCGACCTCCTCCATCACATCGTCCTCCCGCTGGAGTTTAATGCAGGAGGTGTTGGGTACGCCGTCTCCGGCGTTGACCACATGGCTCAGCAGGCGGCAGGAGCCGATGGAGGTATTGCGGCGGTGGAGCACCAGAGCTTCGATATCGGAGCCGGTGATGTTCTTCTTCTTGTCCGCCAGGACCTTGAACCGTGTGAACACACTCTCCAGTTCCTCGTCGGTGAGCTCGTAGCCCATGGAGATGAGCTTCTCACGCAGGGCGTGCTTGCCGGAGTGCTTGCCCAAGACCATGGTGTTCTGGGGGATGCCCACATCCACGGAATTCATGATCTCGTAGGTCTGGGCGTTGGCGATGACGCCATGCTGGTGGATACCGGACTCATGGGCGAAGGCGTTGGCGCCGACGATGGCCTTGCTGGGCGGGATGGGCACGCCGGTGATGTTGCTGAGGAGCTTGCTGGAGCGGTAGATCTGCTTGGTGTTGATACCGGTCTCCGCGTCGTAGAAGTCCCGGCGGGTGTGGATGGCCATGACCAGTTCTTCCAGACTGGCGTTGCCCGCCCGCTCACCGATACCGTTGACAGTGCACTCGATCTGAGTGGCGCCGGCCTTCACGCAGGCCAGGGAGTTGGCGACGGCCATTCCCAGGTCGTTGTGGCAGTGGACGGAGATGTCCACATTTTCGATGCCGGCAACATTCTGCCGCAGGTAGGTAATGAGCTCGCACATTTCCTGGGGCGTGGAGTAGCCCACGGTGTCGGGCACGTTCAGCGTGGTGGCACCCGCGGCGACGGCGTTGGAATAGCACTGAGCCAGGAACGCCCATTCGGAGCGGGAGGCGTCCTCGGCAGAGAACTCGATGTCCTCGCAGAAGCTCCTGGCGTAGGCCACCATCTCACTGATGCGCTGGAGAACCTGCTCCCGGGTCATCTGCAGCTTGTACTCCATGTGGATGTCGCTGGTGGCGAGAAAAACGTGGATACGGGGGTGCTTAGCCTCCTTCACCGCGTCCCAGGCGGCGTCGATATCGCCCTTGGTACAGCGGGCCAGAGAGGCCACGGTGCAGTTGGTCACAGCGCCGGCGATGGCCTTGACGCTCTTGTGGTCCATGGGGGAAGCGATGGCGAAGCCGGCCTCGATGATGTCCACGCCCAGCTTTTCCAGCTGCTTTGCCATTTCAATCTTCTCCGGGAGATTCATGCTGCAGCCCGGAGACTGCTCACCGTCTCTCAGGGTAGTGTCAAAAATTTTGATGCGCTTCATAACTTGGTTCCTCCTGCTTTTCAGATCTGTCCGGAAAAACAAAAACAGCTTTCGCCTCTTCTGTTGAAGAGACGAAAGCTGTAAACTTCCGCGGTACCACTCTCATTGGCATAAAAAATGCCCGCTTTCGGCATCGGCACAGCCCCTTGCTGCGCGAATCCCGCCTCTTTGGTAACGGTGAGGAAACCCGTTTCCGCCTAAACGTTCCCGTCTCAGCGAAACTACTCAGGGGCCAGTGACATCTCTCCACTCTGCATTGCCTCGCAGCGGCCGGCAACTCTCTGAAGCGTCTGTGGCAAGACTTTTTCCCCGTCATTGTATTTCCGGTGATTTGTGTTGGGCTTACTATAACCGACTTTTCATCGTTTTGTCAAGCGGCAATTTTATCTTCTTGAAAAAGCGACAAAAGTATTTTTCCGTCCGTGTTATTTTTTGTTCTTTCTGTTGATAAGCGTGACCTCCGGCCCTGTATGGTGGATGTCGTTCCGGATACCCAGCCACTCATAGAAACGGCGCATAAACCGGAAAGTAAATCCGCCGGGCAGCATGGCGTTGACAAACAGCGCCGCTATCACACCGATGCCGGTATCCAGAATGCGGTTCAGAGCGTAAGAGATGTAGGTCTCCACGGGCGTGTTGAACAGGATGATACACAGCACCACGCCGCCGGGCTGGATGCCGCCCACCCAGATGCACTGGCAGGCCAGGATCAGCAGCACCACACCGACGAAGGTCAGGGGAATCAGGAACCAGCGGTTGCTGCCGTCCGGGAACAGCTGCGCGTAAATGGCGAACAGGCCCATGCCGATAAAGCCTCCCACCATTGTGCCGAAAAAGCGGTTGCCGCCATGGAGCTTGCTCATCTCATAGTCGCTGCCCATGCCGAAGATGGCGCCGATACAGGCAAAGGCGGGGCTGCGGTCCAGAAAGAAATAGACCAGCGCGCAGAGGGTGGCGGCCAGGGCGGTCTTGATATTCCGCATACCGATGGTGGGCAGATGGTGCTTGGGCTGGGTGCTGGAGTCCATAACAGACATCTCCGTTCTCTGTAAAGATTTCGTTAAAAATTATACCAGCTCCTGACCGGCATGAAAAGGGTGCGGCGGCGCTTTTTTGCAAAAAACGCCGGTTTTTTTGTAAAAATTTGCGTGGCAGCGTCGTCCCGTTTCAAAGGCACATCCAGAGGAAAGCCCCCATCTGGAGGATGACCGCCGCCAGGGCCGTCCACCGGCCCATCCGGGGCAGCAGCAGCCCTCCCAGGGCCGCTCCGGCAATGAAACAGCCGATCACCGCAAAATAGCAGCAGGAAGTCTCCAGAGCAGTCCGGTCCTGTTTCCGAAGGACATGCCAGAAAGCCTCCGTGCCGCTGCGGAGGTTACCTGTGCACATGGTGGAGGCGAAGGCGTGGCCCCGGACCTTGCGGAAGGCTTCCACCTGCATGGCACAGACGAAGGACACCAACACATTGACGGCCCCGTCTCCCGCCCCCAGCGGAATGCAGGCAGCCGCCGCCAGCACTGCCATTTCCACTGCCAGCACCGCCTGACGCCAGTGGAGGAGTCTGGTGGCGGGGGTCCGTTCCTTCAGAGACTCCGTCACCAGAACACCCGCCGCAAAGGCGGCCACCGGCACCAGATAGTGCCCGGTGCCCTGCCAGTCTCCCTCTGCCGCGCGGATGGCCAGCAGCACCATGTTGCCGGTCTGGGCATTGGCGAACACGCCGCCCCGGCAGAGGTAGGTATAGGCGTCCAGCAGGCCGCCCGCCAGAGCCAACAACGCCGCCGCTGCCAGGGACTCCGATCGCTGTATAGTGGTTTCTGTTTTCATATCCGTTCACTCCATGAAAAGGCCGGCGCTTTCAGGCGCCGGCCCTCTTGAAAAATCAGTATTCCATCTCGCCGGTATAGACCAGCTTGGCGTCACCGGTGAGGGTCACCCGCTCATCGGTATAGTTGACAATCAGGTCTCCACCCTTGGCCCGGACGGTAACATCCCGGCCCTTTTCGCACAAGCCGTTGGCCACAGCCGCCACCACCGCCGCGCAGGCGCCGGTACCGCAGGCCATGGTCTCACCGCTGCCCCGCTCCCAGACACGCATCTTAATGGTGCTAGGGTTGACCACACGGATGAACTCCGTGTTGACCCGCTCCGGGAAGTAGGGGGCGTGCTCGAACCGGGGACCGATGAAATCGATATCCACCGCATCCACCCGGGGGCAGAACACCACGCAGTGGGGGTTGCCCATGTCCACGCAGGTGATGTTGTAGGGGCGGCCACCGATGCGGACGGGGTAATCCACCACCGTCTGTTCGGGGATGGCGAATTTCAGCGCCGCCGTGTCCAGGGTGGCATAGCCCATATCCACGCAGGCGGAGGTCACCTTGCCGCCGGCGGTATAGAGCTTCACGGTCTTGACGCCCTTGCCGGTCTCGATAGTCAGCTCGTCCTTTTTGACGATCCCGTTATCGTACAGGTACTTGCCCATGCACCGCAGGGCGTTGCCGGCCATCATACCCTCGCTTCCGTCGGCGTTGAACATACGCATCTTGGCGTCAGCCTTCCGGGAGTGCTCCATGAGCACGATGCCGTCGGCGCCCACGCCGTAATGGCGGTCGCAGAAGGTGATGCACAGGGACTCGGGGCAGGTGATCTCCCCGTTCCAGTTCTCCAGGAAAATATAGTCATTGCCGCAGGTCTGCATCTTGGCAAACTTCAGCTTCTGACGCTCGGTCCGCAGGTGGCAGATGTCCACCAGCTCCGTGTTGTGCTGGGTGTACCGGGAGGCCAAAATGTCCGTCAGGGCGTTGGCCGTATCCAGAGAGGTCAGGCAGGGAATGCCCAGCTGGACGCAGCGGTGATTCAGGTGGATGAAATCCTTGATATAGCCGGGCTCCGTGGAGCCGGTGAGGATGACATAGTCGATCTTCCCCTCCTCCAGCAGCTGGAACACCCGGTTGTCCTGGCCCAACTTGCCCACGATCTCCACATCAGTGCCCAGCTGGGAAATCTCATGGGCGGTGCGCTCCGTGGCGTAGAGCTTGAAGCCCATGTCATCCAACTTCCGGGCGATGTTGACAATCTCCGGCTGGTCCCGGCGGTTGACGGAGATGAGCACACCCGCGTGCTCAGGCTTCTCCACCTTGTATCCGGCAGAGACCAAGCCCTTGAAGAGAGCCTCCTGCATGTTCTTGCCAAGGCCCAGCACTTCACCGGTGGACTTCATCTCAGGGGACAGGGCGGCGTTGGCGTCGGTAATCTTCTCGAAGGAAAAGACGGGGACCTTGACCGCCACATAGGGGGGCTGCTGGTACAGGCCGGTGCCGTAGCCCAGGGAGGCCAGGGGCTGGCCCACCATGACCCGAGAAGCCAGGTCCACCATGGGTACGCCGGTAACCTTGGAGATATAGGGCACGGTACGGGAGGCGCGGGGATTCACCTCGATGACGTACAGCTCGCCTTGGTAAATAAGATATTGGATGTTGATGAGGCCCTTGGTGCCCAGGGACAGGGCCAGCTTTTCAGAGCACTCAATGATGACCTCCAGCATCTTATCGCTGATGGAGAAGGGCGGGTACACGGCGATGGAGTCACCGGAATGGACGCCGGTGCGCTCGATGTGCTGCATGACGCCTGGGATCAGCACGTCCTTGCCGTCGGAGATGACGTCCACCTCCAGCTCCTTGCCCATGAGATACTGGTCCACCAGGACAGGGTTCTCGATCTTGCCGGAGAGGATGACCTCCATGTAGGTCCGCACGTCCTCGTCGTTGTGGGCAATGACCATGTTCTGGCCGCCGATGACGTAGGAGGGACGCAGCAGCACGGGATAGCCCAGCTCATGGGCGGCGTCCAGGGCGCCCTGCATACCGGTGATGCCCATGCCCCGGGGGCGCTTGATGTGGAACCGCTCCAGCAGCTCGTCGAACCGCTCCCGGTCCTCGGCCATGTCGATGGATTCGGCGGAGGTACCCAGGATGGGGATGCCGTGGCTGTCCAGGAACTGGGTCAGCTTGATGGCCGTCTGACCGCCGAAGGCCACCACGACGCCCACGGGCTTCTCCACCTCAATGATGTGCATGACATCCTCGGGGAACAGGGGCTCAAAGTACAGGCGGTCGGCGGTGTCATAGTCGGTGGAGACAGTCTCCGGGTTGTTATTGACAATGACCACCTCGTAGCCCAGCTCCTTCAATGTCCACACACAGTGGACAGAGGAGTAGTCGAACTCAATGCCCTGGCCGATGCGGATGGGGCCGGAGCCCAACACCATGATAACGGGCTTACCGCTGCGGGGGAAGGTGCGGGATTCGCAGAATTGATCAAAAGAGGAGTAGAAATAGGGGGTCTCGGCGTCAAATTCAGCGCCGCAGGTATCCACCATCTTGTAGACGGCGGTCTTGCTGTCACAGGGCAGGCTGTCCGCTCCGGAAAGACGCAGCAGGGTGGTATCGGGATAGCCCATCTTCTTGCCGGTTTCGTAGTGTTCGGCGGTGAGGCCTTCCTTTTCCAAAGCCAGCTCGAAGCCGGCCATCTTCTTCAGCTTGGCCAGGAACCAGCGGTCGATCTTGGTGATGCTGTGGATCTCCCCGATGGAGATGCCGGATTTCAAGGCCTCGAACACGGTGAACAGCCGGTGGTCATCCACCCGGCGCAGCCGCTCCCAGATGGGGGCCGTGTCCTCCGGGTCCTTCTTGCGGTTCAGGCTGTCCTGACCAATCTCCGCGCCCCGGACGGCCTTCATCAAGGCCATTTCGAAGCTGGGTGCGATGGACATGACCTCGCCGGTGGCCTTCATCTTGGTGCCCAGGGTACGGCTGGCGTCGGCAAACTTGTCGAAGGGCCACTTGGGCATCTTCACCACGATGTAGTCCAGAGTAGGCTCGAAGCAGGCGCAGGTCTTGCCGGTGATGTCGTTCTTGATCTCGTCCAGGGTATAGCCCAGGGCGATCTTGGTGGTGATCTTGGCAATGGGATAGCCGGTGGCCTTGGAGGCCAGGGCGGAGGAGCGGCTGACACGGGGGTTCACCTCGATGACCGCGTACTCAAAGCTGTCGGGATTCAGGGCCAGCTGCACGTTGCAGCCGCCCACGATGCCAAGGTGCGTGATGATGTCCAGAGAGGCCTTGCGGAGCATCTGGAACTCCTTGTCCGCCAGGGTCTGGGTGGGGGCCACCACGATGGAGTCGCCGGTGTGGACGCCCACGGGGTCCAGGTTCTCCATGGAGCAGACGGCGATGACGTTGCCAACGCCGTCCCGCATGGTCTCAAACTCAATTTCCTTCCAGCCAAAGATGGCCTTCTCCACCAGCACCTGGGTGATGGGGGATGCGTCCAGACCGGTCTGGGCGATGATGCGCAGCTCCGCCGACGTTTGGGCCGCGCCGCCGCCTGCGCCGCCCAGAGTGAAGGCGGGACGGACGATGACGGGATAGCCGATGCGGTCGGCCACCTTGAGGGCGTCCTCCACGGTCTCGGCAATGTCGGAGGCGATGACCGGCTGGCCGATCTCCGCCATGGCTTCCTTAAACAGTTCCCGGTCCTCGGCCCGGGAGATGACCTTGGCGTCGGTGCCCAGCAGGCGGACGCCCTGCTCCTGGAGGAAGCCCTCCTTATCCAGCTGCATAGCCAGGGTCAGGCCGGTCTGGCCGCCCAGGCCCGCCAGGATGGAGTCGGGCCGCTCCTTGAGGATGATGCGCTTGATGGTCTCGGTGGTCAGGGGCTCCAGGTAGATCTCATCCGCCATGGCCTGGTCGGTCATAATGGTGGCGGGGTTGGAGTTGCACAGCACCACGTTGACGCCGGCTTCTTTCAGAATGCGGCAGGCCTGAGCGCCGGCGTAGTCGAACTCAGCGGCCTGGCCGATGACGATGGGGCCAGAGCCGATGACTAGGACTTTTTTGATGGAAGTATCCAAAGGCATTACAGCTCGCCTCCTTTCATCAGTTCCATAAAGCGGTCAAAGAGGAAGGATGTGTCTTTCGGTCCGGTGCAGGCTTCCGGGTGGAACTGCACGGTAAAGGCTTTCAGGTCGGGGTAGTCGATGCCCTCGCAGGTGCCGTCGTTGGCATTGGCGAAGGAGAGGCGGCCGGTCTTGATGCTGTCAGAATCCACAGCATAGCCGTGGTTCTGGCTGGTAATATAGGTGCGGACACCGTTCACGTCCCGGACAGGCTGGTTCACACCCCGGTGGCCGTATTTCAGCTTGTAGGTCTTTCCACCGGCGGCCAGGGCCGTCAGCTGGTGGCCCAGGCAGATGCCGAACATGGGGACCTTGCCCAGCAGCTTTTTGATCTGTTCGATCTGATAGACATTTTCCGCCGGGTCACCGGGGCCGTTGGACAGCATGACGCCGTCGGGATCCGCCGCCAGAATGTCCTCAGCGGAGGTTATGGCGGGCAGGACGGTGACGGTACAGCCCCGCTTCTGCAGCTCCCGTACGATATTGCGCTTGGCGCCGTAGTCAATGAGGGAGACCTTGAATGTCTCCTCCCCTACCGCCGGGTGAACAGCGGGCTCCTTGCAGGTAACAGCCTCCACCACACCGGTGACGGCGTAGGTGGCAACCGGCCTCAGGTCGGCGGGTACCTCGTCGCAGATGGCGGCGTTCATAACGCCGTGCTCCCGGATGATGCGGGTCAGCTCCCGGGTGTCCACGCCGTACAGGCCCGGTACGCCCTGCTCCTTTAAATAGGTGTCCAGATCGCAGTCCGTGCGGAAATTGGACGGGGCGTCACACCACTCCCGCACCACGTAGCCTCTGACGCAGCATTCGCCCTCGAAATCCTCCCGGATGATGCCGTAGTTGCCCATGAGGGGATAGGTCTGCATAACGATCTGCCCCGCGTAGCTGGGGTCCGTCAGGGTCTCGATGTAGCCGCACATGCCGGTGGTGAATACCAGTTCGCCCACGGCGTCAGCCCCGGCGCCGAAGCGGATGCCCTCGAACACCCGGCCATCCTGGAGCACCAAATAGCCCTTTTTCATAGCTTCCTCCTACCTTTTGCCCGTACTTTCCCATTTTTTATGATTTCCATGCTATTATGATGGTTTTTTCTCCAACAGTCAACGACTCCGCACATGTTCAGCGGTAGACTTTCTCTGCGGATAGGTACTACTTTTTGTGCATTTTCGCAAAGGTGGACCTATCCCGCCATTGCAGGGTTCTTTAGATTCATGTGGAATCCCCGGCAGATCCGAAAAAGTGCAGAACAGGACGGCGCGAAATTGCGCCGTCCTGTTCTCTTAAACGTCTTCCAATGGAAACTGGGCACCCTTGCGCTGATGAAGACAGAAATAAGATTCCGTGGTGGCAACCTGTTGAAAGGACTCCACCAGAGTCTGGAAGGAAGCCATATCCTTGCAGATGACCCGCAGCATCAATCCGGTGCGGCCGGCCAGGTCCCAGGCAGCCACCACCTCCGGCCTGTCCTCAATCAACTGGCAAAGACTCTGCTCCGCGCCGGCGTGCGCGGTCACCAGCATCATAACCTCGATCTCATATCCCGTGGCCGCGGCGCTGATGTCCGCGTGGTAACCCCGGATGACCTGCTGCTCCTCCAGCCGGTGCACCCGTTCCGCTGTGGCCGGTACGCTCATGGAAATCTGCTCGGCCAACGCCGTCATGGTGATCCGTGCATCCTGCTGTAATATGCGCAGAATGCGGCGGTCTGTCGTATCCATTGTGGATGCCTCCTCAAAGTGTTCTTTAAAATCGGAATGTATTCTAGCGAAATTCCTTTGAAACGTCAAGTTATTTGGGCATAACTTCTTATTTTAGGTATTTAATTTTGTTTATATTGCCGGTATACTACGTGTTGTTAAGAAAAAAACAAGGAGGTATTCAACATGGATACGAAGAAGGAAAAGAAAATCATCCACCGCGCCTGGGGCGTTGTGGCTGCGCTGATGGTGGTTATGGTAGGCGCAATCCTGGAGGAAGTCGGCGCTGTTAAGGGCAGCACGATGTACTACATCAGCGGCATGATGGCGCTCCTGGCCTTTATCGGCGCTTCCGGCTATTGTGCCCATACCCTGACCGAGCTGGAAAAGCTGGGCTAAGCCTCGGAATCGCTGCCAGATCAGCCACCGTTTCAAAAAAGCGCAGATCTGCGGCCCGGACCAGACGCCGCCCCCGGACAGAGCTGAAAAACCTGCGGGTTTCTCAAAAGTTCTTCCGGGGGAACGATCTGGAATTTTCCTGGCGGGCAAGCCCACCCTTAGGGCGGATGTGTCATCATTTGTATTTATATTTTACTGTATTGTAATATTTTCCCTCCTTTTTCCTGATAATCTGAGGAAAAAGGGGGGATTTTTATGAGGCGTCTGTCCGCTTTTTTACTGTGTGTGCTGCTCCTGTCCGGCTACACCGCCGCTCCGGCACCCGCAGCGGAGACGGCAGAAGCCCCTGCGCCCATCCCAGAGGAGACCACAGGCGTCACCCTGACCATCGGTCGAAAACTGGCTCTGCCGGTGACGGAGGACGGCATCCGGGCCTACTACCAGTCCTTGGACGGGTTTGATCGGTATGTATTGGGCATCCGGGAGGAAAACGGCGATTTTCTGGTCTGGTCCGCTGCCATGCCTTACACGGATACCGGGGAAGCTCCGGATGAGGATACCCGGTTCGACTGGATCTTTGGGGAAACCGGGTATTGCTATGCCCTGTTGGAAGGGCGGTACACCATGGATGAGGTCCTGTTCGCCGGCCAGGGCAGTATCACGCTGAACGCCGCTGACGAACAGAGCGGCCCCATTACCATCTCCGCCGGCTTAGACCGCTCCCTGATAAACACCGATACGGGAGAACCTGTCCCGCAGCAGAATGGGCTGTACTGCGCTGCAGAGGTCCGTGCTTCTCCGCGGGAAATCCCGCTCCAGGATATCACCATACTCACCTTGCCGGGAAACAGCACCGCCGCCTCTCTGGAGGCGGTCTATCCCGGTGCCGATTCCTTGGAGCTGGTATTCGACACCTCAGAGCAGGCGGCGTTTCCCCAGTTACAGATTTGCTATAACGAATCCCTTGGGCAACTGTCACTGACGTGTCTGGAGACCGACCTGCGCTGTACCGTCTCCGGCAGCAATCTCTATATGAAGGACATCCGGGCCGAACATCGTGACACCTATACCACCGTCACCTGCTTTCTGGGGACAGCATTGCCGGAGGAATCCTGGATGCACAGCGCCCATGCCAACGCCATCCAGGTGGAAACAGCATTTCTCCCCGGCTATGACTGGAGCAAAGGTGTCCTCCGCCTGACCTTCCGGCCCTTTATGGGATGACGAAAAAACCTGGAGAAAGGAAATCCTTTCTCCAGATTTTTTATTTGCTTTCCGCTTTGTCGGCGGCCGCCTCCGCGATCTTCCGGCGGGTCCGGCGGTCGATCTCCGCTTTCAGCCGCTGGAGGTAGGGCGCGGCCTTTACCCGCTCCGCGCCGTAGGTCAGCTGCAGCCCATATTCCAGGGGCAGCCAGGTGGCAATATCCGCCTCGTCGTGCTGGATGACAGCTTCCAGATTGTCCAAAGCCTTATAAATCCGGGCCTCCGGGGTCTCCAGAGCGTCCATCTCCCGCAAGAGCGCCAGCAGCTCGGGTCCCTGAGGTGCCGGGAAACTGCCGACCCAGGCCTCCAGCAGTTCCTCCTCCCGTTGGCCGGCTCCCTCGCTCTTTTCAAAGGCGGGGATGTCTCCGGTGAAGGCCTCTCCCAGGTCGTGGATCAGGCACATGCGGAGCACGTGGTCCATGTCCGCCTCCGGGAACTCATCCCGGAGCAGCAGGGCCATCAGCGCCAGCCGCCAGCTGTGCTCCGCCACGCTCTCCTTCCGTCCACTGGAAGTGTAGCTGTGCCGGGTATTGCACTTCAGCTTTTCCGCCACGGACAGAATGTCCAGCAGTTTTCCTGGCTCCATCTGTGCCGCCTCCTTTATTCATCCAGCTTGAGGACTGCCAGGAAGGCCTCCGTGGGCACCTGTACGGTACCCAGGGAACGCATTTTCTTTTTGCCCTCCTTCTGCTTTTCCAGCAGCTTCTTTTTCCGGGTCACGTCGCCGCCGTAGCACTTGGCCAGCACGTCCTTCCGCATGGCTTTGATGGTCTCCCGGGCAATAATCCGGCCGCCGATGGCCGCCTGGATGGGAATTTCGAACAGCTGGCGGGGCACGTTCTCCTTCAGCTTTTCGCACAGGCGCCGGGCCCGGGGGTAGGCCTTGTCCTTGTGGGCGATGAAGCTGAGGGCGTCCACCTTGTCGCCGTTGAGCAGCAGGTCCACCTTCACCAGCTCGCTGGGCCGGTAGTCGGACAGCTCATAGTCCAGGGAAGCATAGCCCTTGGTGTTGGCCTTCAGGGTGTCAAAGAAGTCGTAGATGATCTCATTCAGGGGCATCTGGTAATGGAGCTCCACCAGGTGGGTGTCCAGATACTGCATGTCCTTGAACTCACCCCGGCGGACCTGGCACATGGGCATGATGTTGCCTACATACTCGTTGGGGCTGATGATGTTCACCTTCACGTATGGTTCCTCGGCGTGCTCAATGATGCCCGGGTCCGGGTAGTTGTGAGGGTTGTCCACCCGCACCATGGTGCCGTCGGTCTTATAGACATTGTAGATGACGGAGGGCAAGGTGGTCACCAGGTCCAGGTCAAACTCCCGCTCCAGCCGCTCCTGGATGACCTCCATGTGGAGCATGCCCAAAAAGCCGCAGCGGAAGCCGAAGCCCAGAGCTACGGAGGATTCCGGTTCAAAGCTGAGGGAGGCGTCGTTCAATTGCAGCTTCTCCAGAGCGTCCCGCAGGTCAGGGTATTTGCTGCCGTCCTCGGTGTAGATGCCGCAGTAGACCATGGGCTGCACCGGACGGTAGCCGGGCAGGGGCTCCGCCGTGGGCTCGGCGGCGT
The DNA here is from genome assembly GCA_945948185.1 of uncultured Clostridia bacterium. Classification (GTDB taxonomy): domain Bacteria; phylum Bacillota; class Clostridia; order Oscillospirales; family Oscillospiraceae; genus Oscillibacter. The sequence goes on from CAMFAL010000004.1 coordinate 45,935, forward strand.
CGGTGACGGTATCGCCCACCCGGGTGTCCTGCACGTTCTTGATAGAGGCGGTGAAATATCCCACCTCGCCTGCCAGCAGCTCCTGGCAGGGCTCCAGGCCCAATGGCAGCAGGTGGCCGCACTCGATGACCTGGTAACTGGCGCCGGAGGCCATCATCTTCACCGTCTGGCCCACCCGAAGGGTACCCTCCATGAGCCGCATATAGACAATGACGCCCCGGTAGCTGTCATACTGGCTGTCAAAAATCAGAGCCTTCAGAGGCGCCTTCTCGTCGCCCGTCGGGGGCGGCACGTTTTTCACCACGTCCTCCAACACGGCCTCGATGTTGATGCCCATTTTGGCAGAGATCTCCGGCGCGTCCATGGCGGGCAGGCCGATGATGTCCTCCACCTCCTGCTTGGATTTCAGGGGGTCGGCGGCAGGCAGGTCGATCTTGTTGAATACCGGAAGAATCTCCAGGTCATGCTCCATGGCGAGGTAGGTGTTGGCCAGGGTCTGGGCCTCCACACCCTGGGTGGAATCCACCACCAGAACGGCCCCCTCGCAGGCCGCCAGGGACCGGGAAACCTCGTAGTTGAAGTCCACATGGCCCGGGGTGTCGATGAGGTTCAGCTCGTAGGTCTCCCCGTCCTGGGCCTTGTAGTTCAGCCGGACGGCCCGGGCCTTGATGGTGATGCCTCTCTCCCGCTCCAGGTCCATGTTGTCCAGCAGCTGGTCCGCCATCTGCCGCTGAGCCACCGCCTCGCACTTCTCCAGCAGCCGGTCCGCCAGCGTGGACTTGCCGTGGTCAATGTGGGCAATGATGGAAAAATTTCGAATATTTGCCTGTTTACTCATATATCAAGTACCTCCATGAGGTCATTTCCAGATTTCGTCGTAATCGTAGTGTACCACAAAGTCCCGCAGACCGTCCAGCACTTCCGTCCGGTTTTCCGCCGTCAGCCGGTACTGCCCCGTGGGCATGGCCTGGGCCATGTGGTAGGTCACCCGGCCCGCTACGTGGATGTGGTCCGCGTAGTTGTCCAGGTTCGTGATAACATCCGTGTCCGCCATGAAAAACTGCAGCTCCGCGTTGTCGTACCGGAGCAGGGTCTCCGTGGTCTCCTCCAGCAGGGCCAGCATGGCCTCCGTCTCCCCCAGCCGGTCCATCTTGTCCCAGAACAGGATGCTGTACGGGGAGAAGAAAAAGATAAACTCCGTATCCGGGTGTGCCTCCAGCCAGCCGGTGACCACCGCCAGGTTCTCCCGGCAGTTTTCCAGGAAGGCGTCCTCCGGCAGCGCGGCACCTGTCTGCTCCGGCCGCTGGTAGCCTGCCAAAGCCAGTTCTTTGGAGAAGAACACATTGCCATCCCACACGAAGGCGTCCTGAATGGTCTGGGTCTCCCCTTTTGCCTTCTTCAGCAGGGTATAGCCGGACCTCAGCAGCACGTCCTTATTCAGCAGGTACTGCCCGTCGTTCCAGGGGTTGTCGTCGTAGAGATAGTCCGGGAGCTCCTCCGGCGCCTCTGCCGGGCTTCGGGCCAGCAGATTGGGATCCAGGCCGAAGATCACCCGCTTTACGTCCTGTTGGGTGCAGGCATAGTCCAGCGCCCGGGTGAATTCTCCGAAGCCGCCGTTGGGAAATGTCACCTTCACGGTGGAGGTGTCGTAGAACACGTCGAACCAAAATGGGCGGTAATTGGCCGCCAGCGAGGACCCCATCAGCAGAGTCTCATACTCTTGGCTCCGCAGGAGCCCCGCCCCCTGGGCCCGCTGGTCAAACCAGACCTCTCCCTCCGGGTCCGGATCGTGATAGTGAAAGAAGGGGTCCACCAGCCGCACGGTCCCGGCGCACAGAGCCAGCAGCACCGCGGCGATCAGCAGCAGTGCGGCCGCCCAGCGTTGATATGGTGTTTTCAAGGCCGCGCCTCCTCAGAAATTGGAGTAAATGAAAGTCGCCCCACTGGAGAAGGACAGTACCGCCCACACCAGCAGCACGCCGCACACCAGGGCGCCGCCCGTGCCGGGGCGGAAATCCTCCATCTTCCGGATGGTATTCCGGGGCCACAGGGACACCGCCAAGCTCACTGCCAGCAGCACCGCCAGCACCAGACCCGGCATCCGCTTCGCCATCATGGGCAGCAGCGTGGTCAGGGCGGTGGTCTCGCTGTCCAGCACCCCTGCCGCCAAGGCGGACAGGGGCAGGCCCGCGCCGCCGGACACCGCCGCGGAAAGGAGCCCTCCCGCCGCCTCCAGATTGGGGGCCCGGAAGAACACCCAGGCCAAGTTGACGAACAGGAATGTCATGAGCCAGCGGAGGGTTTTGGGCAGCCGTTCCCGCCGGGGGCCCCAGGCCCGCTCAATGATCTGCGCCAGGCCGTGGAGTCCGCCCCAAACCAGGAAGGTCCACCCGGCGCCGTGCCAAATGCCGCTGGCCAGATAGACGATCAAAATATTCAGGTACGTTCTACCTCTCCCCTTCCGGCTGCCGCCCAGGGGGAAGTACAGGCACTCCCGCAGGAAGGTGGTGAGGGTAATATGCCACCGCTTCCAGAACTCCCCTACGCTCAAAGCCCGGTAGGGGGAGTCAAAGTTCACCGGCAGGCGGATGCCCAGCAGCCGCGCGCATCCCGCCGCAATGTCACAGTAGCCGGAGAAATCCAGGTATAATTGGAGGGTATAAGCCAGCATCACCAGCCACGCCCCGGGGGGCGTCAGGTCCGCCGACATAGCCCAGCCGTTGGCGACCACAGTCCCCAGGGAGTCCGCCAGCAGCACTTTTTTCGCCATGCCCAGAGAGATGGCGTACAGGGCGGCGGAGATGTCCTGCCAGCCGGGGCGCAGAAAGGTCTCTCCGCTCAGCTGCGGGAAAAAGGCAGATGGCCGCAGAATAGGGCCAGAGGTAAGGGTGGGAAAAAAGAAGGTATACAGCAGGTACTCCCGCCCCCCCACAGGCTCCGCCGCGCCGGTATAGACCTCTTTCAGGTACCAAATCTGCTGGAAGGTGAAGAAGCTCAGCCCCAGGGGCATCCAACCGCCGGTAATCGCACCGGCGTACTTGTACCACAGCAGCGTGCCGATCAGCCAGAGCAGGGCTGTCAGGAACACGGCCTTTTTCCGCTTCGGATGGACTGAAAAGTCCCTGGTGCCCGCCCAGGTCACAATGCCGCCGCCCAGCAGGACCAGAAACCCACCCAGCACCCTTCGGTCTGGAAATCCCCACAGGCAGAACACCGCGCATGCTGCCAGCAGCAGCCATAAGCCCGCCCGGCGGCTGCGGCGTCCCACCCCAAGGCAGGCAAACACCGTCAACGCCAAAAAGGCCAGAAAGGCCAGCGACTGAAAACTCATATTACTGCTGGGAAAGGCCGTTGAGGCGGGCGTCAGCGGAGCTGAGGACCTGGGTCATGCTCTGGTTCCGGCCCGGGTAGGCCTCCGCCAAAGTCTCGGGCGACAAGTCGGGGAAAGCCGCTTTCTGCGCGGTCTGCTGCTTCAGGGCATGGACAAACTTGGTCTCCTCCAGCTTCATGTCCACCTCCGCCATGCCCATGGCGCAGTCACCGGCGTCCAGGGCGAAGTAGCCCTCGTTGGCGCCGGCCTCCCGGTACAGGTGGCGGTACAGCTGATAGACACCGCTGCCCAGATACGCGGCCGCCGCGTTGATGGCTGTCTTGTCCCCCAGCTTGCCCAGCAATCCAAACAGGACGCCAATGGCGCCGGACAGCAGCTTGCTCTGGAGCGTGGCCATGACGCTGCCCTGGAGCACGTTGCCCGGCTCGGCGGCATTCAGGATCTCCTCGCTGGTCAGCATACTGCCCTCCCGGGACAGGGTGCGGCCCAGGATGAAATCCGCCGACACATGGTAATAATCGCAGGCCTTCACCACGAAGGAAAGCCCCGGTTCCCGGATGCCATTCTCGTAATGACTCAACAGTGCCTGGGAGATCCCCAGGTCACTGGCAGCGGTCCGCTGGGACACGCCCCGCTCCTTACGCAGCAGGGACAGGGTTCTGGAAAATTCGGAAGCCATATCTGTTCTCCTTTATGAAGCGTCTCTTTTTAAATACGTATTGTATAGTTTAGCAAATTGGATACGGATTGTAAAGAAGATTCATAGATAAAAATAGCGCCCCTTTGGGGCGCTGCGGGGGATGCGGCCCCCTCGTTTCTGAAAAGGGTGTAAGGGGGAGGGGTCTTTTCAAAAGACCTCTCCCCCTTCTCTCCCCACGTCCCCTGCCAAGGGGGATATCCTCAAAACAGCCCCACCTGATTGGGCAGCACATCCCCGCCGATGCTGCGGAGCTGCTGGGTATTCTCCTCCCAAAGCTGGTCGGAGATGGCCATTTTGCGGATGATGTTCTTTACCGTCAGGTCCAAAGCGGTGCCCTCGCTGTAATCCGCCTTGAAGATGAAGTCCACCCGGCCCTTAGCCAGCAGGTCCTCCACGCCCATGCGGTTGCTGTCCTGATACACGGCGATGGCCTGGCCGCCGTAAGCCCGCATCATCTTCATGCAGGGCACGTCCGAGAGGCCGTCTCCCATATAGACCATGTTGGTGAAGGGCACCCGCTTGCTGTCATCAGGCATGGAATCGTTCAGTGTCTTGTCGTCGGACACGTCCAGCACGCCCTTGTTGATGCGGTAGACAAACTGGGTTTTGGCGGTGAAGTTGACCGCCAGCTTGGGCCAGACAGGGCGGCCGTTTTCATCGTAGTAAAATTCGCTGGCGTAGATCTCCTTGAACTCCCCGCTGATGGGAGAGCCCTCGATGATCTCCCGCAGGCCGGAGGAGATGATGTAGTGCTCCACCTGAACACCCTGGGCTGCGCCGAATTCATTGATGCGGCGGAACCAGTTCTGAACGCCGGGAAACAGCACGATGCCGCGGCCCTTCTCCACCAGGTCCTGCCGGGTAAAGGGCAGGTTTTTCCGCTCCGATTCCCGGATCATGGTGTACATATAGGCCAGGATACCGTCGATGCGGTGCTGGCGGCCAAAGCCGTTGGCCAAAGCCCAGAACTCCGCGGGGGTCATACCCAGAGAGGGGATGAAGGCGTAGTCCTGCATATCGGTGGTGCAGAGGGTCTTATCAAAGTCATACAAAAAGGCCACAATGGGCATCTGCTTCTCCATAGGTCCTCCTTCATTTAAAAAAAGCGGCTCCTCCCCGGAGCCGCTTTTCCATGCTGCGTGATTTATTCGCCGGTGTAATTGCGGCCGAACTTCAGGTCATCCAGATTGATGCGGCGAGTGGCGTCCAGATCCTCCCGGGCAAAGGGGTCGTCCATGGGATAGTCGTCCGCCGCAGCCGTCTCTTCGGAGATCTCCACCGGCTCCTCCGATGCCGTGTCTTCTGCCTGCTGGGCGGCAAAGGCGGCCATCACGTTCTCGCCGATCTCCTCCACCCGGGCTTCCTCCCGGGCGGGGGCAGGCTGCTCTATCTCCAGCTGGGGCAGCTGATCCAGGAACTGCAGTTCCCGGGCACACAGGTCCCGGCTGGCGGAGATGAACTTCGCCAGCTCCTGCTGGCCCTGGGCCAGGCGCTCCTGTGCCATTGTCAGCTCCTGCTGGTACTGCACGGTCTTTTCCTTGGCGTCGGTGTTGGCCTTAGCCAAGATCTCATCCCGCTTGGTCTCGGCGTCCCGGACGATGGAATCCGCCATGCGCTGGGCCGTCAGCAGAGTAGCCCGCATGGAATCCTCCGTGGCGCGGTATTCCTCCACCTTCTCCACCAGGACCTTCATCTTGGCCTTCAGAGCCGCATTCTCTTTGTAAAGGGCCGTGTAGTCATCGGTCAGCTCGTCCAGGAACTCGTCGACCATGGCCATGTTGTATCCGCCCATGACCGCCTTGGCAAAGGCGCGAGTGGAAACTTCCTGCGGTGTCAGCATATCTGTCTCTCCCCCCGTTAGAAGTACAAGCCGTTATTTTCCAGCTCGTCGATCAGGTCGCCCTCGATATCCACATGGTAGGGCGTGATGATGTAGGTGTTGGCGGAAACCTTCTTGATCTTGCCTTCACCGGCATAGGCCACGCCGGACAGGAAGTCGATCAGGCGGCGGGCAATGTCCTTGTTGGTGGATTCCAGGTTCAGGACCACAGTCCGCTTGTCCTTCAGATGATCGGCGATCTCGGAGGCGTTCTCAAACCGCTCCGGCTTCACCAACACCACCTTCAGTTGGGTGGTGGCGTGGATGTTGACCACCTTGTTGCGGCGGTCCTCCGGCTTGTTGCGCCGGTCCTCGAAGGTATCCCGGCGGGGAGTCTCCTCGAACTCCTCAAATTCTTCGTCCTCATCCTCGTAGGGGTGGGTCAGCTTTTTCAGTTCATCAATAAAGCCCATGGCAGCAGCCTCCTTATTGGAGTTTTTCCTCAAGTATAATGGCGGGCGCCAAAGATGGCAGTCCCCACGCGGACCATGTTGGCACCGGCGCGGATAGCGTCTTCGTAATCGCCGCTCATGCCCATAGAGAGATATTCTAATTCATTATGGAACAATTTCGCATTGATGTCAACATAAAGTGCCCGAACTTTGTGGAAATACTGCATATTGGTATCCCGGTCGGCATCCGCCGGGGGAATGGTCATCAGTCCCCGCACCCGGACATGCTCCCGCTTCTGCGCTTCCTCCGCCGCGGCAAAGAGTTCCGCCGGGGCGAAGCCGCTCTTGGCCTCCTCCTCGCCGATGTTGACCTCCAGCAGGATGTCCTGGGCCAAGTTCTTGGCGGCAGATACCTTCTCGATCTCGTCCAGCAGCGCCAGGGAACCCACGGACTGGATCATGGCTACGTGGCCCACCACCTGCTTCACCTTATTGCGCTGCAGGTGGCCGATAAAGTGCAGAGGGGCGCCGTCATAGGCACGCTCGCTGAGCTTCTGGGTCATCTCCTGGACCCGGTTTTCCCCCAGCACGTCGATGCCGGCGGCGATAGCCTCCCGGCAGGCTGCGGCGTCGTTCATCTTGCTGGCACCAACCAGGGTAATCTCCCCGGGGTCCCGTCCCGCCTCTCTGGCGGCTGCGGCGATGTTGGCCCGCACCTGGGCAATATTTTCGGCAATGGACATACTTTCCAACTTCTTTCTATGATAAATTTTCAAGCTTGCTCTGATTTCCAGCCGCGAGCCTCAGTCCGCGGCCACGACCTTGCCGTCGGAAAGGTCTCTTGCAGAGAGGATGACCTGATCACCGGGCCGCAGGCGGAGGGTCTCCTTGTCGGAGGGCTGGTCAGCCCTCACCAGCACGAAGTTTTCCCCACTGTACAGGATCTCCACCGGCTTGAACCGGGCCTCCACGCCCACTACGCAGTAGACGCCGATGGACTGGCTCTCCGTGGTGTTCCCATCCTCATCCGTTCGGGTGGTGGTCATTACCCGCAATGCCTCCTCCGGCACCCGGATGCCCTCCACGCTGTTGGAGATGATCTGAGCGCTCTGCTGACGCAGCAGCGTCAGCTCAGCCAGGTAGGTTCTGCCCTTCAACACCACCACGCACCGGCCGTTTTCCTCGGCGCCCACATGGGCCACCGTCACCCTCAGATCCCTCTCCACGCCCTTGGCAAAGCGGAGGGTCAGTTCTCCGGCCTCCTCCAGGGCCTGGGCCTCCTGGGCCTGCATGGCGGCCACATAGTACCAGGAATCCCCCAGCACCAGTTTACCCACGCCGGAGGCAGTACCGCTGTCGGCCTTGACGGCGCTGAGCTGAGAGGGCGTCAGCTCCAGAATGCTCTCCGGCGTCAGGACGGACTCATAGCCGTCCACCACCGCTGAATACAGTCCGGAGACCGGGGCGGTGACTCGCTGGACGGCGCCCGCGATCTGGGCTTTCAGGTCCTTCACCTGGGCCTGCAGTTCCTGAATCCGGAGAGTCAGGTCAGCAGTGTCGGTGTTGGTGTAATCCCGCTTCAGCACCTGTGCCCGCAGCTGCGCGCCCTGCTTCTGCGCGTCGCCCAGATGGCCCGCCGTCAGGGCGGCCCGGTAATCCAGAATATTTCGGCGGATCTGGGCGTCCAGCTTCTGGGCCACCTCCACGCCGACCTCCGCCTCCCGGGCGTACTGGAGCTGCTCGATGCGGGCATTGAGGGCCTCAATCTCCGTCTGACGGTCCACCGAGGCCTGGTCCGCATAGACCGCCGCCACGGTGCCGCCTACGGCGACCCGCTCCCCTTCCGCCCTGCGGACCTGAAGCACGCCGCCGGTCTGATCCGGCAGCACCCGCTCCTGCCGCACCACGTAGCCGGAGACGCTGACGGCCTCCTCCACCCGATAGTTGTATGCCGGAATGGTGGACAGGGGGTCGCTGAAATAGCGCACCGCCTGAAAGCCGAAATAGGCGGCCAGGGCCAAGGTCACCGCCGCCATCAGTAATTTTGTACCGAGAGAGTTGTTTTTCATGTTGGCCTCTTATGTAGCCGCGCTCCCCCGGTCAGGGAAAGCGCAGGGGTTATGAATCGTTCTCCGCCAGGCTCACGTTCCGGAAGGGGGCAATGGTGGAAATGGCATGCTTGTAAATTACCTGTTGTCTGCCTTCACTGTCCAGGATGACCACGAAGGCGTCAAAGCCTGTGATGGTGCCCCGCATCTGAAAGCCGTTCATCAGGAACATCGTGACAGGCACCTTGTCCCGTTTGGCTCTGAGAAGAAATAGATCCTGTAAATTCGCTTTGTTCTGCATATCGTCCGCTCCTTTTTCTGTGTGGGTCGGACGATTTTTCCTTTTTTCGCCCGCCGGGATTAGGATACCCCCGCGGCGGTCAGAATTTCTGTCGAAAGCTGTAAGGCCCGTTCAAAATTCCGCTGTTTTTCCCATTCGATCCAGTGGATAACCGCATTCCGCCGCAGCCAGGTGAGCTGGCGCTTAGCGTACTGCCGGGAGCGAAGCTTCACCTCCGCCACGGCCTCCTCCACGGTGGCAGTGCCGTCGGCCACCCCTAAAAACTCTTTGTAGCCGATGGCCTGGAGAGCGGTGGCCCCCCGGGGAATACCGCTTTGCAGAAGGTTCTGGACCTCCTCCAGAAGTCCCTCCTCCACCATCTTGTCCACCCGCCGGTCGATAAGGGTCTTCATGTCCTCCCGGTCCGCGAACCGCAGGCCGATCCACACAGCGTCATACCGGGGCGGGATGCGCTGTGTCTCCTCGTTGTGGGCGGTGATGGTCTTTCCGGTCTCCAAATACACCTCCAGCGCCCGGAGAATGCGCTTTTCATCCGCCGGGTGAAGCCGCTCCGCCGCCGCGGGATCCACTTGCCGCAGCTCCGTCAGCAGGGGCTCGATGCCCTCCGCTTCCAGCCGCCGCTGGAGGGTCTCCCGGACCTCTCCCCCGGCGTGGCCGCCGGCGAAGGTACGGCCCCGGACCACAGCCTCCAGCCACAGTCCCGTGCCGCCCACCAGGATGGGCAGCTTTCCCCGGGCCAGAATGTCATCGATAACCGGGATGGCCGCCTGGGCGTACCGGGCCACAGACCACTGCTCCGACGGGTCCGCCACGGCGATCATGTGGTGGGGCACGCCGTCCATCTCCGCCGCTGTGGGGGCGGCGGTACCGATGGTCATGCCCCGGTAAATCTGCATGGAATCGGCGGAGACCACTTCTCCGTTGAATTTTTTCGCCAGCAGCACACCAAGGGTAGTCTTGCCGCAAGCCGTGGGGCCTACGACGCAAACGATCTTCGGTGCCATGGTCTCCCTCCTCTCTCAATGCTCATGTAAATGCTGGTATTCCTCTTTCCAGACGTATTCCGCATAGACGGTGCAGGCGTCCAGCGGCTCACCTTCCCAAAGGGAGGAGGTCTCATACCGCTCAATATCCCGCGGCGTCACATCCTCGTCATTGGTCAGGATGTAAAAGGTGGCAGAAGTATAGGCCATGCTCGGATTCCATGCCGCCTGATCCGGATAGCAAAGCAGATACCGGTAGGCGCGGTCTCCATCCGCGAAGGCATACATCTCTCCGTCAAAGGTCAGTTCCCGGACGTGATAGCTGTGCTCCCGCGTGACGTAGTGGGTATCGTCCGGCTCAATTGCGGAATAGCTTCTCACCAGCCGCACACTGGCAGGCTCCCCCGCCTGAGTGGTCCCGTAAAAATCCAGCCAGAGCTCCCGTCCGCTGACCACATCGCCGTCCTCAAAGACCACACTGTCCTCTTTGGCCGTCCGTTCGGCCTCCTGTTCCGCCAGCATCCGGACTTTCTCCAGGTGCTTGATCCAAATCTGGCCCAAACAAACCGCCGCCAGTAAAACCGCGATGCCCAACAGGACCTTGTTCTCCCGTTTCACGCTTTCGCCAGCTTCGCCGCCAGGGCACAGGCGGCATCCAGCAGCTCCGGTGCCTTCTCCGGCGCCGCGTTCAAGCCTCCGGCAAACACATAGTCAAACTGGGGGATACCGAACATAGCGGCCAGCTGCCGCCAATGGACCACGCCCACGCTGTCCTCATGCTCGAAATCGCCGCCGCTGGTGAGATACACCAGGCGGGAGGCCCGGCAGTCGCCGTGACAGCCATGCTCGTCATAGTGATAGGTCAGGCCGTTGGCCGAAATATACTCAATGTAGGTCCGCAGGGCCGTCGGGTAGCTCAGGTCCCAGAAGGGCGCCGCTACCACGATGGCGTCTGCCGCCCGGAACTGCCGGGCCAAGGCAAACACCGGTGCATCCCAGGCTCTCACGGAGGCCAAAGCGTCCCGGTCATTCAGCATGGCCGCGTCAAAGGGCTTCAGTGCCAGCAGGGTCTCCTGAGAAATGGTCTCGGCTTCCGCATCCGGGTGCTTCCCCCGGAAAGCGGTTAAAAAGGCATCTGCCAGGGTCCGGGTGCGGGAATCCGCTCCCCGCTGGCTAATGCAGCAGTCTACAAATAAGAGTTTCATGGTCCGCTCCCCCTTGAATAATGATATTATGCCCGCCTGAACATCTTTTCCAGCTCGTATTTTGTCAGCTTCACCGCTACGGGCCGTCCGTGGGGACAGTACTTCACCTCTCCGCTCTGGACCTTCTCCACCAGAACCCGCAGTTCTGCCGGATCGCTGGTCCAGCCGCCCTTGATGGCCGCCTTGCAAGCCATGGTGTGCAGCAGGTTCTCCCGCTTCTCCTCCAGGCTGCGCCCGGCCCGGAGGTTCTCCGCGAACTCCTCCAGGGTGGGCGCTGTATCCTCGGCGTTGATATCCGCCGGTACCTCCCGCACCAGGATGGCTCCATCACCGAAGTCCTCGCAGGCAAAGCCGAACTGCGTCAGCAGGGACAGGTTTTCCAGCAGCAAGGCACCGTCCTCCTTGGTCAGCTCCGCCGCGATGGGTCTCAGCAGGGTCTGCCGCATGGGGGGCTCCAAATTGGCCTTCAGCCGGTCAAAGTTGATTCGCTCATGAGCGGCGTGCTTGTCGATGAGCCAGACGCAGCCGTCCCCGCTCTCGCAGATGATGTAGGTGTGCAGCACCTCTCCGGCAATGCGCCAGGGAGCCTCTTTCGGCTCCTCAATGGTCTGCTGCTCCGGCAGCTCCAGTGTGGTCTGCGGCTCCGGCGGGATAGCGGGCACGAAAGACGGCTCCGGTTTGGGCAGCTCCGGCTCTGCGGAAGCTTGGGCACGAGGCTCCGGTTTCTTCTCCGGTGCCGGGGCGGGCCGTTCCACTGGTTTCTCCGTCACAGAGGCCGGGGGCTTTCCGAAGGCGCCCGCCGGTTTTTCCAGCGGTCGGAAAGCCGCAGGCCGCACCGGGGGCGGAACGCTGTCCGCCACCTGGACGGTGGACCTCCATTCTCCGTCCCAGGATGTAGTGTAGAGCCCTCCGGACACCGGCCGGGCGGGTTTGGACGGGGCCGCAGGCCGGGCAGGCGCTGCCGGAGCGGGCTTTTCCGTGGGTTTCGCCCCCTGCTCCCGGTAGGTCTTTGCGTCCATGGTCTGAAAAAAGTCCTTCCGGGGATTCACCGCCTGCTGGACGCTCTTGGGCGCCGCCGGGGCCGTCCGGGCGTCCAGGCAGTCCAGCACAGTGTGGTACACCGCGTCAAAGACCTCCCGCTCCCGGGCGAATTTCACCTGGGTCTTGGCGGGATGGACGTTCACGTCCACCTCCGTCACCGGAAGAGTCACGGACAAGACACAGCCCGGGAACTTTCCCTTCATGATCTGGTTACGGTAGCCCTCCTCCAGGGCCGCCGTCAAAAGCTGGGACTTGATGAAGCGGCCGTTGACGAAGAACACCTGCATGGAGCGGGAACCTCGCCCCATGAGGGGCTGGGTCACAAAGCCGCTGACGGCCACCTCGCCTCCCCGGCCCTCTACCGGCACCAGGGATTTCGCAAAGTCCCGGCCCAGGGCCGCGTAGACGGCGGACTCTGTTTTCCCGTCACCGGGAGTGTGGAGGCTCTCCACGCCGTCCTTGATGAATTTGAAGGAGATATCCGGATGACTGAGTGCCAGATGCTGCATGAGCCCCGCCACAGCAGCAGTCTCCGCACTGTCTTTTTTCATGAATTTCAGCCGGGCCGGGGTGTTGTAAAACAGGTCCCGGACGGCGATGGTGGTGCCCACCGGGGCGCCGGCCTCCTCCACCTGGCCGGGCACGCCGCCCTCCAGATGCAGACAAGCGCCGCTCCCACTGTCCTTCTGCCGGGTCAGGATCTCCACCCGGCTGACAGCAGAGATAGCCGCCAAAGCCTCGCCCCGGAAGCCCAGGGTACCGATCTTCCCCAGGTCACCGGCGGAGCGCAGCTTGCTGGTGGCATGGCGCAGGAAAGCGGTAGGCAGTTCGCCGGGAGCGATGCCGCACCCGTTATCGGTGACTCGGATCAGGCCCATACCGCCCCGGCGAATCTCCACCACCACGGCGGAGGCCCCGGCGTCGATGGCATTCTCCACCAGCTCCTTGACCACGCTGGCCGGCCGCTCTACCACTTCACCGGCGGCAATCAGGTCCGCCACATGGGCGGGTAATTGTTGAATATGGGGCATCTCACATACCTCCAGGAAAGCAAAAACTCACAGGAACAGCACTGCCACCACAGGGATGGTGATAATGGATACCAGAGTGGTTAAAAAGGTACCCTGGGCCATGCACTCCGTGTCGCCGTTGTACTCCATGCACAGCATAGTGCCGTTGACCGCTGCGGGCATGGCCATGAGGATAACGGAGACGCCCGCCACCACGGGCGGCTCCACACCCATCCAGCCCAGGATCACCCACAGCATGGCCGGCAGCACCAGCAGCCGCAGCGCCGTCAGCACCCACAGCCGTGGGGAGGCGAATACCTGCTTCGCCGACAGGCCCGCCAGCAGGGAACCCACCACCAGCAGGGACATCGGCGTGGTCAGGTCGCCCACAAAGGCCGTACACTCTCCTACCAGGGCCGGCAGAGAAATGCGGCCCAGAGCGATCACCAGGGCGGCGACAGAGGCAATAATGCAGGGAGAGACCAATTGCTGCCAGCGGAACTTGGCCCGTCCAGACAGCATCAGCGGTCCCAGGGAATAGGACAGCAGGTTGAAGGGCAGCACCAGGATAACGGCATAGAACAGCGCCTCCGGGCCGAAGATGGCCACTGTCACCGGATAGCCAATAAAAGCCACGTTGGGAAACATCAGGATATAACGCCACACGCCCTTCTGCTTGTCCGTGCCGCCCAGCAGCCGGGGCACCACGGCAGCCACCAGCAGCTCCATGCCGTAAAACACCACCGCCACCTTCAGCACCGACAGGATCTCCGACACGCCGGGCAGGGAATCCCCCGTGGCCACAGTGGCGATGATCAGACAGGGCACAGTGATATTCAGGATGATCTTGCAGATCTTCTGGTCAGTCTCTCCTCCCATGTAGCCCAGGCGGCGGGCCAGGTAGCCTGCGGCGATGCCGAAGAGAATCACCAGCATTTCAAAAAAGGTATCCAAAAAACTCATGGATCTGTTCTTCTTTCTCTTTTAAATCACGCCTCGCGCCACTGGCTGCGGAAGCCTAGGGCGTCCACCAGGGCATACAGCTGCCGCACGGAGCGGGCGTCCCCCTCCACGGAGCGCAGCAATTGATTTTTGCCGGTGGTCTCAATGTTGACGGTCCAGTCGCCGTCCTTCTCCCAGCAGTAGACCATTTTGATGGTCTTCTGGGGAATTTCCGTCTCCCCCAGGGTCAGCATACCGTCCCGGATAGTCCAGCGCAGCGTCTCGCTGGCACTCTTGTCTCCGGGCAGCAGCTTCATCATCTGAGGATACAGCAGCCAGATCAGCACCGGCACCAGGATGGCGATACCGATCTGGGGCATAAGGCCGGCCTCCAAACGGGTGGACAGCATCCGCGCCATAGGCAGCATCACCAGGATGACCACTACCGCCGTGATCCCAAGGGCCGCCGCCTTCCGCCAGCCGCCGCTGCGTTTGATGGTCAGTTCACCAGACATGGTCGTTTCTCCTTTTTTATAGCATAGTCCACGCGCTGAGTGCGTTAGCCGCCGCGTGAATGACAATGGATGTCCAAAGGGTCCCGCTGTGTTCATAAGCCCAGGCCAGCACCAGTCCCGGCACCAGATACTGGACCATCAGCAGGAAATAGGTGATATCCTGCTTCACCACCGCGAACTGCCACACGTGCAGCAGGGCGAACAGGAAGCAGCTCAGCAGGTACGCCACGACCCGGCTCTTGCTTTTCAGGTTGCCGAACACCAGGCCCCGGAAGAGAACCTCCTCCACAAAGGGGGCCAGGAAAACGACAATCAGCAGCGTCACCCGGGGGGCATCCTGGATCTGGGCGGAAATGGTGGTGTCGTTGAGATTGGTCCGGTTGGTGATAACCAGGTTGCTGAGCCGGTACACCAGCTCGTTAAGGCCATACAGCCCTATCAAGCCCACCAGCACCGATTTGCAGGCATTTCCCAGATTGTCCGCGAACTGCCGGGAGGTGCGCAGCAGGAACTTGTGGAAAATGATAACCGTGACGGCAAACAGAACGTAGTAATAGATCATGTTCTGCATGGCGGCAGAGATGTTCACCGCCAGCAGTTTCTCCAACGTCCGGAACAGCGGATCCGCGGCAAAGGGCAGAACCACCAGATAGATGATGAAAAAAATCACACCGGCGATCTGCTCCCCAAGGGACATGTAGGATGCGGACTTGCGTTTTGCCATAGAAACCTCCTAGATGTGCACAGCTTCGCCGTGCGGGGAGACGCCCCGCGCCGTTCCCAGCCGGCGTATCCCTCACATGAGCTTCTGTTTCAGCTCATACAGCAAACTCATCGCCTCGATAGGCGTCAGCGTATCCGGCTGGCACCGCCGCAGGGCGTCCAGCACCTCGCCTTCCCCGATGGCGTCCAGGGACACCTGATCGGTCTCCTTCCGGGCGGCCACATACTGCACGCCATTCTCCGCCTCCAGTTCCTTCAAAACGGCCTTGGCACGCTGAACCACCTTGTCGGGCAGGCCCGCCAGTTTGGCGACCTCGATGCCGTAGCTGCGGTCTGCGCCGCCGGGTACGATCTTCCGCAGGAAGATGATGTCCTCTCCTCTGGTTTTCACGGCGATGGAATAGTTCACAGTGCCGGGGAGGGTCCCCTCCAGCTCCGTCAGTTCGTGGTAATGGGTGGCGAACAGGGTCTTGGCTCCCAGCAGCTTCCGGTCGGCACAGTATTCCAGCACCGCACGGGCGATGGACATGCCGTCAAAGGTACTGGTGCCCCGGCCGATCTCGTCCAGGATCAGCAGGGAGTTCTTTGTGGCGTGGTGCAAAATGTCGGAGACCTCCGTCATCTCCACCATGAAGGTGGACTGGCCGGCGGAAAGGTCGTCGCTGGCACCGATGCGGGTGAAGATGCGGTCCACCACGCCGATATGGGCGAATTTCGCCGGGACAAAGGAGCCCATCTGAGCCATCAGGACGATCAACGCCACCTGGCGCATATAGGTGGACTTGCCCGCCATGTTGGGGCCGGTGATGATCGCCACCCGGTCCTCCTTCTCACCCATAAAGGTGTCGTTGGGGACAAAAAGCGCATCCTTCAGGACACGCTCCACCACGGGATGACGGCCCTCCTTGATCTCAATGACGCCGGATTCGTCTACGTCGGGGCGGCAGTAGTTATTCCGCACCGCCACGGCGGCAAAGGAAGTCAGCGCATCGATCTCAGCCACGGCGGCAGCCGTCTTCTGGATGCGCTGGGCGGCGGCGGAGACCTCCTCCCGCAGGGCCGTGAACAGCTCGTACTCCAGAGCTACCACCCGCTCCGAGGCCGTCAGAACCTGGTGCTCCAGGTCTTTCAGCTCCTGGGTAATGAACCGCTCGCCGTTCACCAGAGTCTGCTTGCGGATGTATGTATCAGGAACCAGCTCCTTGAAAGAGTTGCTGACCTCGATGTAGTAACCAAAAACTTTATTGTAGCCGATCTTCAGGGTGCGGATGCCGGTGCGCTCTTTTTCCTTGGCCTCCATCTCGGCGATGATGCCCTTGCCGCCCTTTAGGATGTGGCGCAGGCGGTCCACCTCCTCGTGGAAGCCATCCCGGATGAATCCGCCCTCCCGGACGGAGAAGGGCGGCTCGTCGCAGATGGTGGCGGCGATGCGGGCCCCGATATCGTCCAGGGTGTCCAGTTCCGTAGTCAGCTCCCCCAGGCGGCGGTCCGAGAGCCGGGACACCTGCTCCTTCACGGCAGGCAGCTTTTCGATAGCCGCCCGCAGGGAGGCCATGTCCCGGCCGCCGGCAGTGCCGTAGACGATGCGGCCGATGAGCCGCTCCATGTCGCCCAGGCCGGTCATGGCGGCGATCAGTTCTTCTCTTGCGATGGTGTCGTCCACCAAAGCCGCCACAGCGGAATTCCGCTTACAGATGGCGGTCACGCTCAGCAGGGGCCGCTCCAGCCAGGAACGCAGGCAACGGGCGCCCATGGGGGTCCGGGTCTTGTCCAGCACCCACAGCAGGCTCCCCTTTTTCTCCTTGCCCCGCAGGGTCTCCGTCAGCTCCAGGTTCCGCCGTGCCGTCAGGTCCAGCTCCATAAAGCGGCCCTGCTCGTAGTAATCCAGGTCGTTAATGTGGGAGAGATCCGTTTTTTGGGTCTCGTACAGATAATTCAGCAGTCCGCCCAGGGCCATGGCCGCCGCCGGGTTTCCGGCAGGCAGGTTCTTCAGGGCATCCTCCCCGAACTGCTTCCGGATGTTCTGCTCCGCCTCTTTCAAAAGAAAGCGGCGCTCGCCGCCGTTCTCCACCCGGCAGGAAAACTTGTCCCGCAGGGTGTCCGTCAGAGTCCGCTCGGCATAGGCACCGTCGTTCAAAATGGCCTCGGCGGGAGAGAAGCGGCCCAGCTCGTTGATGACGTGCTCCAGCCGGTCCTTCCCGGTGAAGGCCGTCAGGTGGGCCTTGCCGGTGGAGATGTCGCAGAAGGCCACGCCGGCACAGCGGGAGTCCAGATAGATGCCGCAGATAAAGTTGCTGGACTTGTCGTCCAGGCAGGCGGCGTCGATAACCGTTCCCGGCGTCACCACCCGGATAATGTCCCGCTTCACCAGCCCCTTGGCAGTGGCGGGGTCCTCCATCTGCTCACAGATGGCCACCTTATAGCCCTTACTGATGAGTCGGGCGATATAGGACTCGCTGGCGTGGTAGGGGATGCCGCACATAGGGACCTTGTCCTCCGGGGCCTTGTTGGGGTCCTTGTCCCGGGAGGTCAGGGTCAGATCCAGCTCCTTGGACGCCGTGCGGGCGTCATCGGCAAACATCTCGTAGAAGTCACCCAGGCGGAAGAACAGAATGGAGTCCGGGTTATCTTTCTTGATTTCCAGATATTGCTTCATCATGGGGGTCAATTCCGCCATGAGCTTCACCTCGTTATCTCTGTATATCGTAAGCGGCCGCTTAAACCGGCTCGCCGTACAGGGCCCAGGTATTGCTGT
Source organism: uncultured Clostridia bacterium (assembly GCA_945948185.1). Classification (GTDB taxonomy): domain Bacteria; phylum Bacillota; class Clostridia; order Oscillospirales; family Oscillospiraceae; genus Oscillibacter. The sequence continues at coordinate 63,760 of CAMFAL010000004.1, forward strand.
CTGTGACCTTCACGTCCACGAACTGCCCCATCAGGCTCTTGTCTCCCTTGAGCCGCACCAGGCGGTTGCCGTCGGTCCGGGAGGCCAGGGGATATGCCGGATCGTCACTCTCGCCGTCCACCAGCACCCGGACCGTCTGGCCGATGTAGGCCGCATGGAGGGCAGCGGACTTGGCGTTCTGAACCTCCAACAGCTTGTCGAACCATTTCTGCTTCTCCTGTCGGGTAGCCGGGTCCGGCATCTCCGCCGCTTTCGTGCCGGGGCGGGGGGAGTAGATAAACGTAAACAGGGCGTCAAAGCCCACCTCGTCCACCAGGGACACAGTGTCCATGGCCTCCGTCTCCGTCTCACCGGGAAAACCGATGATGACATCGGAGGTCAATACCAGCCCCGGCATGACGCTTTTGGCGTAGTTCACCAGGTCCAGGTACTGCTGCCGGGTATATCGCCGGTTCATCTCCTTCAGCACCCGGTCGTTGCCGGACTGGAAGGGCAGATGCAGCTGGCGAGCTACATGCCGGCTTGCCGCCATGGTATCAAACAGCTTTTTCGTAGCGTCCTTGGGGTGGCTGGACATGAAGCGGATACGGTACTCGCCGGGAATCTTGTCAATGTCCGCCAGCAGGTCCGCAAAGTCGTACTCAATATCCAGATCGTTGCCGTAAGAGTTGACATTCTGGCCCAGCAGGGTAATGTCCTTGTACCCCGCCTTCACCAGTTCTTTCACTTCCTGCAAGACACACTGAGGGTCCCGGCTCCGCTCCCGGCCCCGGACGTAGGGCACGATGCAGTAGGAGCAGAAGTTGTTGCAGCCGTACATGATGGAGACCCAGGCCTTGACGCCCTTCTCCCGCACCACGGGGATCCCCTCGGCGATGGTTCCGTGCTCATCATCCACGGAAAAGACCCGCTTGCGGCTCTCGTAGACCCGCCACAGCAGCTCCGGGAACTTCCACAGGGCGTGGGGGCCGAACACCAGGTTCACCAGGGGATAGGATTTTTTAATGCGCTCGGAGACCCGCTGCTCCTGGGCCATGCAGCCGCAGAGGGCGATGACCATTTCCGGGTTTTCCTTTTTGGCATGGGTCAGAGCACCCAGATTGCCGAATACCCGGTCCTCGGCGTGCTCCCGGACGGCACAGGTGTTCAGGATCACCAGGTCCGCCTCGGCAGGCTTGTCCGTGAGGGTGAAGCCGCAGGTCTCCAGCATACCCATCAGCTTCTGGCCGTCGGCCACGTTCTGCTGGCAGCCGAAGGTATCCACGCATGCCACAGGATGGGCCTCCCGGGCATCAAACATGTCTTTGATCTTCTTCTCAAACTCCCGCTGACGGTCCAGATCCGCCTGGGAGACCAGTACGTTTTTGCGTTCCAATGTCGTTCCTCCAGAATGGTATACTTTAACTGATATATGATAGCATAAAACCGGCAGGAAAACAACCGGGAATCGCCTTTCTTCCACTTTTTGCAAATTGAACCGGCCCAAGTTGTACGGACAGTACAAAAAGGCACCCATGTAGGATT
>CAMFAL010000005.1 GCA_945948185.1 uncultured Clostridia bacterium
ATTACAAGGGCCTTTTTGCTAACTTGGGCTAGCAAAAAGGCCGCACATTTCACCGCATTTGTCAAGCAATATTTTGAAAATAGTTCCAAAAAATTTGGACACCGCATTTCTGCGATGCCCAAATTTTCTTATCTTAATGAAATTGCGGGAGGTCCCAGCGGTTTTCTATTTCTTTGGCTCAGCCTTCTTCGGCGATCTTGCGGCCCATGAGGACGCCCATGATGGAGGCCATCATGAGGCCCCGGGTCCAGCCGGAGCTGTCGCCCAGGCAGTGCAGGCCCTTGAGGCTGGTGTTGAAGTCGGCGTCCATCTTCACCCGGTTGGAGTAGAACTTCAGCTCGGGGGAATACAGCAGGGTCTCATAGGCGGCGAAGCCGGGGACCACGTAGTCCATAGCCTGGATGAAGCCGATGATGTTGGTCATGGCCCGGTAGGGCATGGCGGCGGTGATGTCGCCGGCCACGGCGTCGGGCAGGGTAGGCCGGATGTTGGACTGGGCCAGCTCCTTCTGCCAAGTGCGCTTGCCGTCCAGAATGTCGCCGAACCGCTGGACCAGGATCTGGCCGTTGGCCAGCATGTTGGTCAGCTCGCCTACCTTCTGGGCGTAGGCGATGGGCTGGTTGAAGGGCACGCTGAAGTTGTGGGAGCAGAGGATGGAGAGGTTGGTGTTGTCGCTCTTCAGATCCTTGTAGGAATGGCCGTTGACCACTGCCAGGTTGTTGTCGTAGTTCTCCTGGCTGACGAAGCCGCCAGGGTTCTGGCAGAAAGTGCGGACCTTGTTCTTGAAGGGCTTGGGATAGCCCACCAGCTTGGACTCGTACAGCACCCGGTTCACCATCTCCATGACCTCATTGCGGACCTCCACCCGGACGCCGATATCCACGGTGCCGGGAGCATGAGCGATATTGTGCTCGGCACAGAGCTTTTCCAGCCAATCGGCACCCCGGCGGCCAGTGGCAACCACCGTGTGCTTGGCATAGATCTCCAGGTCTTTCTTGCCGTTGGTGATGGAAACGCCCTTGCAGACCTCGTTTTCCAGGATCAGGTTGCGGCACTCATAGCCGAAGTACATCTCCACACCGTTTTCCTGCAGATACCTCTCAATGGCCAGGTAAATGTCCTGCGCCTTCTCCGTGCCCATGTGGCGGATGGGGCAGTCCACCAGCTTCAGCCCCGCATGAATAGCCCGCTTGCGGATTTCCTTCCGCTCTTCCTCATGCTCCAGACCCTCGATATGGGTATCCGCACCGAATTCCAGGTAGATTTTATCGGCGTAGTCGATGGTATCCTGGGCCAGGTCCTCGCCGATGAGGGAAGGCAGATCGCCGCCCACCTCATAGCTCAGAGACAGCTTGCCGTCGGAGAACGCACCCGCGCCGGAGAAACCAGTGGTGATGTGGCAGTAGGGCTTGCAGCTGACACACTTGCGGGTCTTGTCCTTGGGACAGTGACGGTTTTCAATGGCCTGCCCCTTTTCCACCATGATGATCTTCTGGTGGCTGCCCTTCTTGATCATTTCCAGGGCGGTGAAAATACCGGCGGGGCCGGCGCCGACAATGACAACATCTGTATTCATATGGCTCTCTCCTTCTGTCGATTTCCGCTTATTTGGCGGATAGTTCCACGGCGTGACGCACCAGGGTGAAGGGCGGCACCTGCCGGGGCAGCTTCATGCGGAAGGTCATCTGGGGTGTACGGGGCTCTTCCAGGGGCTGGCCCTCGCCGTCCGTCATATCCGGGACGGTCATGGAGAAGGGCCGCAGGTGCGGACCAACCAGCTCCACGGTGTCCCCGGTCCGGAATTTGTTGCGGAGGGACAGGACAGCATTGCCTTCTTGGTCACATTCGGTGACAAGGGCAACTACCTGCCACTCCCTGATATAACGGGAGTTTGCATAATATTGGCCGGGGTGGCCGTAGTAAAAGCCTGTGGCGTAGGGGCGGTGGCTCACATGCTCCACCTCGTCCCGCCAGACGGGGTCCAGAGGCTTCCCCGCCGCCGCGTCATCCAGGCAGTGCCGGTAGGCCCCGGTAACAATGGCGGCGTAATAGGCGGATTTGGCCCGACCCTCGATCTTCAGGCTGGAAATACCAGCGTCGCACAGGTCCTCCAGATGGTCGATCATGCACATATCCCGGGAATTCAGAATGTAGGTGCCCTGGGCGTCCTCCTCGATGGGAAAATACTCTCCGGGGCGCTTTTCCTCCATCAGGGCGTACTGGTAGCGGCAGGGCTGGGCGCAGGCACCGCGGCTGGCGTCCCGCCCGGTCATATAGTTGCTCAGCAGGCACCGGCCGGAGTAGCTGACACACATGGCGCCGTGGACAAAGGTCTCCAGCTCCAGCTCCGCCGGGATCTTCTCCCGGATGGTGCGGATCTCCTCCAGACTCAGTTCCCGGGCCAGCACAACCCGAGAGGCACCCAGGTCGTACCACGCCCTGGCCGTCTCGTAGTTGCAGACGCTGGCCTGGGTGGAGACGTGGCGGCGGCAGTTGGGGGCATACTTTCCCGCCAGGGTGAAGGCACCCAGATCCGCCACGATCAGGGCGTCCACCCCCGCGTCGTTCAGAAGCTCCAAGTGCTCCGGAAGCCGGGAGACTTCATCATTCCGGGGCATGGTGTTGATGGTGCAGTAGGTTCGGGCGCCGTGGTCATGGGCAAAGCGGACCGCCTGGCGTAGCTCCTCCGGCGTAAAGTTGCCGGCAAAGGCCCGCATGCCGAAGTCGGTGCCGGCCAGATACACGGCGTCCGCGCCGTAAAGGACGGCCATGTGCAGCCGTTCCATATCCCCCGCGGGGGCCAGAATCTCAGGTTTCTTTCTCATGTCAGTTTCCAATATACTCGCTGCTGTTGACGAAGTTCAGGTGGTCCTGATAGTTGGTGAAGAAGCGATGCCGGTGATCCTTGGCCAGGGCGTAATAGTAATAGTCCGTGGTCTCCGGCTCCAGAGCGGCCTGGATGGAAGCCATGCCCGGATTTGCGATGGCTGTGGGAGGCAGGCCAGCCTTCTTATAGAGGTTATAAGGGGAATCCGTCTCCTTGTCGCTGTTGGTGATGGCACCCTCGTGGTCCGGCAGGGCATACAGCAGAGATGCGTCAATCTGCAGATATCCGTAGGTGCCGCCCTTGTCACCGGGACCCTCCAGACGGTTGTAGATCACAGAGGCGATCTTGCCGTGGTCTGTTCCGTCAGTCTCCTTTTCGATCAGAGAGGCGATAGTGACAATCTTCTGCAGATCATAGCCCCGCTCCTTGGCCTGGGCCAGCAGGTCGTCGTCCAGCCTGCTGTTGAAGGTGGCAATCATCTTGTTCAGAGCCGCGGAGGCCTTGCCGTTCACATAGAACTCATAGGTGTCCGGGAAGAGGTAGCCCTCCAGGCGGCTGATGTCCTCTGTCTCGTTGTCGATAAAATCATAGTTGAAGTTGTAGGTCTGGGCGGCCTTCAGCAGGTCCTCCTTGCTGCTGACATTGTTCTTGGCCAGCAGCTCGATGGTCTCCGCCACCGTGTAGCCCTCCGGAATGGTGACCCGGACGGTCTCCGCCGTCATATTGCCGGAGGTACTCCGCATTCCCACAATAAGAGCCCGGTAGTCCATCTCCGTATTGAGGGTATACGTCCCCATACCGATTTTCTCCTCGGCATGGGCGAAGTTCGCAAACAGGCGGAAGAACCATTTATAGTTGATGAGCCCCGCCTCTTCCAGCTTGTCCGCCACGGTGCTCACCGTATCCTCAGCAGTAATCTGGATGGTCTCCTCCTTGTACTCCTTGTTGAAGGCGCACAGGTCAGAGGCCAACAGCCAGCCCACGCCTGCCAGCAGGGCCGAGGTGACCAGCACAAACAGGATATACAGCAGCGGATTGATCCGCTTCCTTCTCTTTCTCTTACGGCTCTTGCGGGATACCTGCCGGGGCTGTTCGCTCCTGCGGACCTGCTCCGCGTCCCAGCTGGCGGTATCGCCGCGCTTGTAATCAGCCATGGAAACCTCCATTTCTCTTCGCCAGTTCCTGCGAAGGCACGCGATCTTTCTTTCCCGTCTCTCCGGGTTTTTTCAGGTGGCCAGGCTCCATTACAGGCTCCCGGCGCATAGAATGTCTTAACAAAGTGAGGTGACAATCATGTGGTTTAACAATGGAAACAACGACTGTTCCTGCCTGTGGCTTATCATCATCGTCATTCTGCTCTTCTGCTGCTGCGGCAGCTCCTGGGGCGGCAATTGCTGCTGCGGCCATGACCATGACCGTGACTGCGACCGCGGAGACAGCTGCTGCTGACAGCCGTGGGAAAGCGGGACGCCGGGCGTCCCGTTTTCTTCCTTCCGGAACGGGACAGGCCTTACAGCAGATTCTTCACCAGATCATACACCTGCTGGTGGATATCCTCCGGGGTCCGGGGCGCACCGTCTCTTGCACAGTTGACCACGGACCAGCCGCACTCCTTGGCAATCTCTCCGGCATTGGACCGGCAGTTCTTTAAATACACCTCATCCTGCTCATGGATGTCCGCGTGGGTGCCGGTGGCCTGCTCCCGTTGGCGCATCATCCGCTCTGCGATCTCCGTAGGCATATCCAGATAGATCACCAGGTCCGGCTTCGGCAGGCCCAGCTTTCCGTATTCCAGATCAAACAGCCAGTCCAAATATTCCTTTCGTTGGTACTCCGGCAGCTTGGAGGCCTGGTGGACAGCGTTGGAGGTGGTGTAGCGGTCTGCCACGATCAGTCCACCACTCTCATAGAAGTCTCCCCAGTCCTGCTTATAGGAGGCATAGCGGTCCATGGAGAAAAACATGGAAGCAGCGAAGGCGTTCACATCGCCGGGGTGTTTTCCCAAATTACCATCCAGGTACTCCTGGACCATAGCGGCGGAGGGCTTTCCGTACCGGGGAAAGTTGATCTCCCGGAAGGGGTTCCTCTCCTCTTCCAGACGGCGGCACAGGAGCTTGGCCTGGGTGGCCTTGCCGGACCCATCGGTCCCTTCAAATACGATCAGTTTTCCACTCATTTCTTTTTCTTCTCCTGCTTGACATGGACCAGGAACAGGGGCAGCTTCATCATGCGGCCAATGCGTTTCGGCTCCTTGCAGAGACGGTAGAACCACTCCAGGCCATGATCGGACCAGAATTTTGGTGCCCGTTCCACAACGCCGGCAAACACGTCCAGGCTGCCGCCCAGACCGCACAGCAGACGGGTGCCGGTGGCAGGGCCGTTCTTCCGCATCCAAAGCTCCTGCTTGGGAGCACCCAGGCACACGAACACGCAGTCCGCGCCGCTGGAGGCGATGGCTTCCACAATGGGGCCGTCCTCTTTGAAATAGCCGTCATGGGTCCCGGCAATCTTCAATCCGGGGTACTGTGCCGCCAACTTTTCCGCCGCCTGCTCCGCCACGCCCGGCTTGGCGCCCAGCAGATAGAGGGATAAACCCTCCCCTGCCATTCTTTCCATCAGATGCCCAGCAAATTCAATGCCAGGGGTCTTTTCCTTCAAAGGCGTCCCCAGCATGGCGGCACCCTTGATGACGCCGATGCCGTCCGGCAGCACCAGGTCCGCGCTGTTAACAGCCTCCCTGGCCGCCGGGTCCTGCCGGCAGACCTCCACAATCTCCGGGTTCGGCGTCACCACAACATGAGCGCCCGGCTGGTGCATCAGCTCCATGGCCCGGTCCACCGCTTCTCCCATGGTCACATTATCAAAACCGACGCCCAAAACGTCGATACGCATAGGATCACCTCACTACATACTCATACAGTTTGAAAGTATACCACAAAGGTCTGCCTTTGTCCAACCCAAAAATCAACAAGCCCTCCCTGTTGGACCGCAAAAACGGGGAGGCAGAATGCCTCCCCGGTCTCTCATTTGCGGTTTTACACCTCGGCACAGGCGGGCTTTTTTCGCTCCGGCACCTGGGCCAGCACCACGGCCACCAGCATCAGCACGCAGCCGAAGTACTCCTTGCCGCTCATCTGGTCGTGTAGGATGACAGCTCCCGCCAGGGTAGCGAACACGGACTCCAGGCTCAGCAACAGGGACACCACCGTGGGGTTGGAGTCCTTCTGAGCCAGGATCTGGAGGGTGTAGGCCACGCCGCTGGAGAAGATACCCACGTACAAAATGGGCCCCAGGCACATACCCAGTGCCTCCAGAGAGGGTCTCTCTGTGGCGATCATGCCCATGGCGGACAGCACCGTCACCACCAGGAACTGCATGCAGGACAGCTCCACGCCGTCCACCGTCTGGGTGAAGTGGTCAATCACCAAAATGTGGGCTGAGAAGCAGAAGGCACACAGCAGAATATAGAAGTCGCCGCTGGTGATGGTGAAGCCCTCCGTGATGCAGAGGCAGTACAGGCCCACCACCGCCAGGGCCACGCTGATCCAGATGGTCCGGGGAGCCTTTTTCCTCAAAAATACGCCCAGAATGGGCACAATGACGATGTACAGGGCCGTGATGAACCCGGCCTTGCCGCTGGTGGTGGTCTCCAGGCCCTTCTGCTGCAGAAAGCTGGCCACCGTCAGAGCCACGCCGCAGCAGGTTCCGCCCACCGCCAGGTCCTTCCAGGAGCGGGTGGCACTCTCCACGATCCCCTTCTGCACCTTGCGGCGCACCAGACACAGAACCAGCAAAAACAAAAAGGCGATAGCCGACCGAGCGGCATTGAAGGTGAAGGGCTCCACATAGTCGGCGCCCACACTCTGGGCCACGAAGGCGGTACCCCAGATGAAAGCTGCCAGCACCGGCAGCACATTTTGACGAATCCGATTGACTTTCATAGGCTTGCTCCGTTTTCTGTTCCATGGTATACTGAATTGTATCTCTTAAAGACACAACGCATGAAATTTTAGCACAGGGGTGAGAAAATGGCAAGACTTTCCCGTGAATTCTATACCGGCGACACGGTGGAAATTGCCCGGGCGCTGCTTGGCAAATACCTGGTGCGCAGGCTGCCGGACGGCACGGTGCTGGCGGGACGCCTGACGGAGACGGAGGCATACGTCGGCCGCTGCGACAAAGCCTGCCATGCCTACAACTACCGCCGCACAGAACGTACAGCCACCCTGTTCGGCCCACCGGGCCGCGCCTATATCTATTTCATCTACGGCATGTACCACTGTCTCAACGTGGTGACGGAGCCGGAGGGTGAGCCCGCCGCCGTGCTGATCCGGGCCATGGAGCCCGTAGCCGGAACGGATGCCATCCGCCGCCTGCGGTTTGTGGACAAGCCCCTGACCTCCTACCGGAAAAAGAACTTTCTCAACGGTCCCGGCAAGCTCTGCATGGGACTGGCCCTCACCAAAGCGGAAAACGGGCTGGACCTGACAGAGGACACCCTGTATCTCTGCGACTCTCCCCTGGACTTCGGTGCTCCACTGGCGGAGCTCCCCAAAGAACGCATCTGTGCCGGTCCCCGTATCGGCATTGACTACGCCGAAGAGGCTAAAGACTTTCCCTGGCGCTTCTGGCTGGAAAAGGAGGCATAAACCATGTTTTTCTTTGATCTGGACGGCACACTCATCGACTCCAACGGTATCTGGAAGCAGGTGGACCGGGACTTTCTAGCCCGCCGGGGACTCCCCTACTCCCGGGCCTATTTTGAGGGCGTGGCTCACACCGCGCTGCCTCTGGCGGCGGAATTCACCAAGGAATTCTGCCATTTGGAGGAATCCTGCCAGGAGATCATTGACGAGTGGATGGAGATGTCCCGGGGCATGTATGCCAAAGTGCCCCTGAAGCCCGGCGTCCGTGCCTACCTGAAGCAGTGCAAATCGGAAGGCCGGCGGATGGCGGTGGTGACCTCCAGCGTGCCGGAGCACTGCTATACCGCCCTGAAGAAGCTGGATATCGAGAAGTACTTTGAAAATGTCACCTTTGCCCAGCAGGCCGGGATGCACAAAAAGGACCCCGACGTCTGGCTGGCCGCCGCGGCGAAGAACGGCGTCCGTCCGGAGGACTGCACCGTCTTTGACGACAGTCTGGCTGCCTGCTGGGGCGCCCGGGCCGCCCGGATGCGGGTGGTGGGCGTCCACGACAGCTTCTTCAACCGGGATGAAAAAGAGATGCGAGCTTTCTGCGATGTCTATATCGACAGCTTTGAGGAACTGCTGTACTCTCCGGAACAGAAGGCACGATGGAAATGAGCGCCATGGAAGCTTATTATTATCAGCACATGACCAAACCCCGGCAGGCAGTGTACCACGCCATGAAGGCCGGGTTCACCGCCCTCTCTCCCTCCTTCCCCGTTCCAAGGCTGGAAAACCGGGAGCTGTCGGATATTTTCTTTCAGCTGCGGCTGGATTGCCCGGAGATCTTCTATGTCACCGGCTTTACTTACCGACTCTATCCGGGCGCGGACCACGTGGAGCTGATCCCGGAATATCTCTTTGAAAAAAGCAAGATCAAGGAGCATCAGAAGGCCCTCTCTGCCCGGGTGGAAAAGCTGGCCCGGCCCGCGAAATCCATGACACCTGTGGAAAAAGAGCGGTACATCCACGATTTTATCTGTCAAAACGTGCGGTACGACAAATTGAAAAAGCCCTACTCCCATGAGATCATCGGCCCCCTGGGCCAGGGTGTGGGCGTGTGCGAGGGTATCGCCAAGTCGGTGAAAATTTTGTGCGACATCCTGGGCCTGTGGTGTGTCATCGCCATCTCCGAGGCCAACCCGGAGGCGGGCATCAAGTACCGTCATGCCTGGAATATCCTGAAACTGGACGGCCAGTATGTCCATCTGGACGCCACCTTTGACAACTCCCTGGGCCACGACGGCGTTATCCGGTACGACTACTTCAACCTGGATGACAACCGCCTGTTCCGGGATCACCAGCCGGTGGTCTACCCGGTCCCCGCCTGCGGCAAAAGCGATCAGTTCTATTACCGCGCCGCCAAGCTGTCCTTCACCAAGGTCGAGGACGTAGTGAAGCGGGCCCAGATGTCCATCCGCAAGGACCTGCCCTTCGTGTTCCACTGGCGGGGCGGGCCTCTCACCCGGGAGATGCTGGCAGAGCTGGTCAAGGCTTTGGAAGAAGCCGCTCAGAAACGGGGCCGCCACGCCGCCGTGTCCTTCAACCGCCCCCAGGCGGTGCTTCAGGTCCGCTTCCCCACGGAATTGCCCGACGAAGCCACTGAGGAAGAAGCCAACGAGGGCGAACAATACGAGGGCGAATAAAAAACCGTCCGAAGCAAAAACGCTTCGGACGGACTTTTTACAGCTTTTTCATGTGGCTCCCGGCGGATTTCAGCATCAGCTTCTTCTCCCCCACCTTGTCGAAGGCCACCTGCACCAGGGCGTCGCCGCCCATGGGCCGGACGGACAGCACCATGCCCTTTCCAAAGGCGGTGTGCTCGATCATATCACCCTGCTGCAGCTGCATCAGAGGCGCGGAGGAAGCGGCATTCCTTCGAACGGACTGCAAAGGCTTCTGCGCCGCGGCGGGCTTGGGGTCCCGGTAGCTGTGGACACCGCCGCTGCTCCAGGATGAGCCGCCTGCGGAGCGGCTTCCGTAGCCGCCATAAGTACCTCCGCCGAAGCCACCCTCGTAGCGGTCGCCGCCGAAGGTACTGTCGTGCTCCATACCGCCGAAACGGGGTCCCGGCTTGCTCTCCCAGCGCATGTTGTCCTCCGGGATTTCCTCCAGGAACCGGGAGGCCTTGTTGGCACTGGTGCGGCCATACAGCATACGCTGGCGGCAGTTGGTCAGGGTCAGCTTCTCCTTGGCACGGGTCATGGCCACGTAGCAGAGCCGCCTCTCCTCCTCCAGCTCCTCCTGGTCGTACTGGGCGGAGGCGCCGGGGAAGATGCCCTCCTCCATGCCCACCACATAGATCACCGGGAACTCCAGGCCCTTGGCAGAGTGAATGGTCATCATGGTGACGCAGTTGTCATCGGCCTCCACGGAGTCCAAATCCGTATACAGGGCAATCTCATTGAGGAAGCCGGACAGTGTGGAGTCTTCCGGGTCTTGCTCCAGGAAGCCCAGAATGTTGGACTTCAACTCCTGGACGTTCTCGATGCGGCCCCGGCTCTCCATGTCATCCTTTTCCTCCAGAGCCTTCACGTAACCGGTCTGGTCGCAGACGGCGTCGTAGAACTCCGGCAGGGCCAGATTGGCACCCTGGCGGCGGAGGCCGTCGATCAGGTCCGCGAATTTCAGCAGCTTGGCGGAGGCACTTTTCAGTTCCGGGAACAGGTCCGCATTGCGGATGATCTCGTACAGGGATGCGCCCTGGGTCTCCGCCAGCAGGGCCACCTTGTCCATGGTGGTGGTGCCGATGCCCCGGGCGGGGTTGTTGATGATCCGCCGCAGCCGCAGGTCATCCAGGGGATTGTTCAGCACGCACAGATAGGCCAGCATGTCCTTGACCTCGGCCCGGTCAAAGAACTTCATGCCGCCCACCACTTTATAGGGGATGCCGTTGCGCTTCATGGCATATTCCAGGGCGTTGGACTGGGCATTCATGCGGTACAGCACCGCCGTATCCCGGAAGTTCCGGCCCCGGTTCACACCCATCAGGATGTCCCCCACCACGTAGTTGGCCTCGTCGCTCTCGTTGAAGGTGGTCTTGATGGTGACAGTATCGCCGCTGCCGTTGTCAGTCCACAGGGTCTTGCCTTTGCGGCCCAGGTTGTTCTTGATAACAGCGTTAGCGGCGTCCAGAATGTTCTGAGTGGAGCGGTAATTCTGCTCCAGGCGGATGGTCCGGGCATTGGGATACTGCTGTTCAAAGTTCAGGATGTTCTCAATGTTGGCGCCCCGGAAGCGGTAGATGGACTGGTCGTCGTCACCCACCACGCAGAGGTTCTTCCGCCCGCCCGTCAGAAGGCTGGTCAGCAGGTACTGCATGTGGTTGGTATCCTGGTACTCGTCCACCAGCACATAACGGAACTTGTTCTGGTAATAGGCCAGCACCTCCGGCTCCTGCTGCAAAAGCGTCACCGTATGATAGATGATATCGTCGAAATCCAGGGCATTGGCAGAGCGCAGCTTCTGGGCATACTTGGCGTAGACCTTGGCGATACGGGCCATCTTCCAGTCCAGCTCGCCGCCGTGCTGCTTGGCGAAGGCCTCCGGACTCTGGTACTGGTCCTTGGCATGGCTGATGATAGCCAGAACGCTTTTGGGCTGGAAGGCCTTTTCATCCAAGTTCAATTCTTTCAGCACATCCTTGATGACCCGCTTGGAGTCATCGGTATCATAGATGGTGAAATCCTTGTCGAAGCCGATGCGGTCGATGTCCCGCCGCAGAATACGGACACAGGCGGAATGGAAGGTGGAGGCCCAAATGTCGTTTGCGATAGGTCCCAGCCGGACAGCCAGACGGTCCTTCAGCTCCCCCGCCGCCTTGTTGGTAAAGGTGATGGCGATGATCTCCCAGGGCCGGGGCACATCCACGGCGCAGAGCCGGCGGACCCGGTCGATCTCAAAGCCCTCCGGGTGCTCCGGAAAGTGCTCCAGAAAGTCCAGATCCTCCTGAGTCACCCAGTCAGGGACGAAGTCGGAGTCACTGCCCCGGCCGTAGGTCAGCAGGTTGTAGACCCGCTGAATCAGAACCGTGGTCTTGCCGGAGCCGGCACCGGCAAGCAGCAGCAGCGGCCCCTCGGTGGTCATGGCAGCTTGGCGCTGCATGGGATTCAGCCGCCGCAGGTCCGCCGCGATAACAGCTTTCCGGGCAGCGATGTAGCGTTCGTTGAAGTCAGTCATATGTTCACCAGTTTTCTATAATCTCGGAGACTATTTTAGGACAAAATCCCGGTGGGGTCAACCGCAGTTTTATTTGACGGGCGCCGCAGACTGTGCTACCCTAGAAAAAAGTTCGCTGTGGGAGGCGTCTATGGACTTTTTCACTCCGGCCAACCTGCTGACGCTTGCCCGCATTCCCCTGGCGTTGGGACTGCTGGCGATGCCGCCCCTGTCCCCGGTATTTTTCCTGCTCTATGTTCTCTCCGGCGTCACGGACATGCTGGACGGGCCTGTGGCCCGCCGGACCCATACAGAGAGCCGGACCGGAGCCAAGCTGGACAGTCTGGCAGACGCGGTATTCCTGGCGGCGGTGCTGTACCGACTCCTGCCGGTGCTGCATCTTTCCCACCGGTTCCTCTTGGCACTGGCCTTGATTTGCTTTCTCCGTTGCGGAGCGTGGCTGGTAGGATACCGGAAATACCGCCGCTTTGCCGCCCTCCATACCCTTGCAAACAAGATCACTGGCGCTGCGCTGTTCTGTGCTCCCTTCCTGCTGCCGTGGTTCCCGTCAAATATCCTCTGCGTTGCCCTGTGTATCCTGGCCGGACTCTCCGCCGGAGAAGAACTGGCCATCCAGTGCCTGTCCACAAAATTCGACCCCAATATCCGAAGTATTCTGCATTTACACGATCAATCAGAAAAGGAGATTAACTGATGAAACAATTCTTTTTACTGGCAGCCATCATCTGCTTTGGCATGGCAGCCATCAAATTCTGCACCGCCCGGATGAAGCCAAACTCCCCACCGATTACCCCCCAGTCCGCCAGCAAAGACACCGGCGTCCTCACCGCAGAGGAAGCTAAACAGCGGATGGATGAGAACAGTGAAGCCATCGTGCTGGATGTCCGGACACAGGAGGAATTTGACCAGGGCCACATCCCCGGCGCCGTGTGCCTGCCCAATGAATTTATTGCCGCGGACATGCCCTTCCCCTTCGGCAAGGATACAGAGCTTCTGCTCTACTGCCGTTCCGGCCGACGCAGTGCCGAGGCTGCCAAAAAGCTGCGGGAGCTTGGCTTTTCCAATGTCTTCGACTTCGGCGGCATCATCGACTGGCCTTACGACATTACAACAGAATGAAAAAAGAACGCCCGATTGGGCGTTCTTTTTTACTGGGTCAGGAGCACCAGGTTCACGTCGGAAATGAAGTTCTGCACACTGTACACCACAGCGATATCGCCGATGCCGTTTTCCGCAGCGTAAGCGGAGACCGGGGCCCGGTAATACCGCAGGTCCAGCAGGTGGACCTCGGAAAACCGCTGAGCCAGGAATGGCGCCAGGGCGTCGGAATAGCTGTCCCGCACCAGCAGCAGCTTGCTGCCGTCCGTCACATTCTCATTCTTGATGACGCACAGGGGTTGATTACCGCCCAGGAACGCGGAATACTTATCCTTCTTCTCCAGGTACGTCCTGTCATACAGGCTGGCAGGTTCCTCCTTCCCTGTCCGCCAGGAGGTGACAGTCAGGCCCTCCTCCGCCACCCAGAATTCCATGGTGTCCGGTTCCAGCCAGTGGATGCCGGACTGGGAGTACAGAGTACCATTGAAGTTGTCAGAGGCAATTTCAGGTGTAAAGCATTCTTCCTTTAATGATTCTTTTCCCAGAACTTCCAGCAGGGCATTTGCTCCATAAAAGGCTCCCAGTGTGGTCCAGTGGTGGTCCGTGCGGTAGAAGATGGGTTCATCGGCATGGGCCGCCAGAGCATCCCGGAAGTCCACCTGACTCCGGGCCATCAGAGCCGTCTGGTCCCAGCTGTCCGCCCCGGCAGGAAGCTTCTCCTTCCAGAGCTCCGCCGCCGAAGGGATCAGGCCCAGGACCACATTGGCGTCAGACTTTCCCGCCAGACGGTCCACATAGCTGAGATTCTTGTCCACGGCGCCAGCCACCGGGGTGTCTACCTTGGAGATCAGGGTATCACCGCAGAGGTAGACGCCGTTGAATTCCCGCTTGCCAAGCAGCTGCTCCATCCGGGCCTTCAATCCGGTCCAGCCGTCCCGCAGGGGAAACTGGTCCGCAAAATATTCCTCCACATCTTCGGTATAGCTGCCGCTCACCAGAGCGGACCAGGAAAAAGCCGGAGCCTGAGCCAAGGTACGGTTTTCCGTTTCAGACTGCCCCCGGTCCGGCAAAAGGACATGCCACACCAGCAGTCCCGCCAGAAACAGGCAGAAAAATGCCGTCAGAAAGCGGCTGTATGCTTTTGTCATGGTGCCGCCTCCTTTAAAATCTGAAATACAGGAAGGGATTATAGCTGCCATCCACCAGATAGGCCGTGCAAACCAGCAGGCTCAGCGCCATCAGGATAGGCGTCAGAATCTTCTGCGCTTTCTCCGGCAGGCGGGCCCAGCCCCGGACCCCCAGGGTCGTGGAGGCCGTGATCAAAATGACAAACGTGATGGCATAGCTGCGGAGGGTGTAGCCGTCCACGGCGCTCCACAGAGGCGCCCCGCCGAAGCAGGCGGCCAGATACGCGCCGCAGACGGACAGGTCCTCCATGGCAAAGATACCCCAGCCCACGAACACCACAATCAAGGTGTACAGATGCTTCAAGGGCGCGGGGGTCTTTTCCAGAACATTCCGCAGCGCGTATTTCTCCAAAATCAGCCACGCGGCAAAGTACAGGCCCCAGAGGATGAAGTTCCAGCTGGCGCCGTGCCAGAAGCCGGTGCAGAACCAGACGATCAGGATGTTCCGCAGGGTCTTGGCCGTGCCGCCCCGGTTGCCTCCCAGGGGGATATACAGGTACTCCCGGAACCAGCTGGTCAGGGACATGTGCCACCGCCGCCAGAACTCGGAAGCAGAGGTGGACAGATAGGGGTGGTCAAAGTTCTCATTGAACCGGAAGCCAAAAATCTGACCCAGGCCGATAGCCATATCGGAGTAACCGGAAAAGTCAAAATAGATCTGAAAGCCGAAAGCCAGCAGGCCCATCCAACCGCCCGCCGCCGTCAAAGTTCCGGCTCCCTGGGCAGCCAGCTGGGCATCCCACAAAGCACCGATGGAGTTGGCCAGCAGCACCTTCTTGGCAAGCCCAACGCAGAACCGACGGGCGCCCAGGGCAAAGTTCTCCGTGCTGTGGACCCGGTGGTTCAGGTCCTCCGCCACGGTTTTGTACTTGACGATGGGACCGGCGATCAGCTGTGGAAACATGGTGACGAAGGCGCCGAAGCTGATGATGTTCCGCTGCACCGGCGCGTCCCTGCGGTAAACGTCGATGGTGTAGCTCATGGTCTGGAAAGTGAAAAAGGAAATGCCGATGGGCAGTGGGATATTCCGCAGAGGGATGGTAACACCCAGCAGCGTCAGGCTGGCTGGCAGGCTAAGCCCAGTCAGCAGGAACAGGTTGTCCGCCAGGAAATCCCAATACTTGAAAAAGCCCAGAAGCAGCAGGTTGAATACCACCGACTGCGCCACAAACCACCGGGCCTTTTTGTCGTTATCCCGGTATTTCTCCACCAGCAGGCCATGGGTATAGTCGATAAGGATGGAGAGGAACATGATGACGATATAGACCGGCTCACCCCAGCCGTAGAAAAACAGGCTTACCAGCAGCAACGTCAGATTCCGCCAGCGCAGGGGCGTCAGGAAATAAGCTACCAGCGTCAGCGGCAGATAGGCAAATAAAAATGTCAGACTGCTGAAGATCAAAGGTCCATCCTCCCTACTCTGGAATGCAGATCCCACGTATCGAACATATGTTCAAGCAGAGTAAAACAGCCGCAGGGTCTCTGCGGCTGTTCCGCTGAACGTCTCTTACTGGAACAGAGCGGTGAAGCTCTCCGCGATCTCGTCCTGATGCTCGGCGGAGGCAATCATGGCCACATACGTTCCCTGCTGGATAACGATACCCCGGCCCCAGGCCTCCATGGACTCGGGATACCAGGCGCCGCCCTCGGCCTGGGTGGTGATGCGGTCCTGCAGAAGCGCTGCCGCCAGAGCCGCGTCATCCTCTGTCTCGCACTCCATGAACACCATCTCGTTGACCACGGAACTCATCATGGGCATCTTGGCGACGAACTGCTTCGCGGCAATATCGCTCAGGCCGGGGTAATAGGCCTCCAGCATATCGCCCTCGATGTCCACCATATAACCCTCATTCCACTTGTAGGTCTCCTGGAGCGTATCCCAGTAGGCCTGGAGATCCACATGGGCCGTCTCCGTCTGTCCACCATTTCCGCCGCAGGCACTCAGCAGCAGCATCAAACCTGCCAGCAGCAGGACCATCTTCTTTTTCATACCATTCTCCTTATACTGTTTGATCAATGTCTATGACGGAGCAACTCGCAAAAAAGTTTCCGTTCTTTTCTCATTATTTCCCGATCCGGAAAAGTTAACAGAAATTTTCCCCCTCGCTTGCATTTATACAGGATTCGCGGTATGATTTCAACAACAAATTTGTTACATTTCAGAAAGCAGGTAATTCTTTATGTACAGCTTCCGCAATGACTACAGCGAAGGCGCCCACCCCAGGGTTCTCCAGGCCCTGGCGGACACCAATCTGGTCCAGACTGTGGGCTACGGCACAGATCTCCTCTGCGAGACTGCCCGGGACACCGTCCGCCGCCTGTGCAATGCCCCCCAGGCCGACGTCCACTTCCTGGTGGGCGGCACCCAGACCAACCTCCTGGTCATCGAATCTCTGCTGCGGCCCTATGAGGCGGTCATCGGCGCCCACACCTCCCACATCAATACCCACGAGACCGGCGCCATCGAGGCCACCGGCCACAAGGTCTGCTCCATCTACGCTCCCGACGGCAAATTGACCCCCGCCCTGGTGGAGACGGTCCTGGCGGAGCACAACGGCACGGAGCACATGGTTGCCCCCAAAATGGTATACATCTCCGACACCACCGAAATCGGCACCATCTACACCAAAGCCGAGCTGACCGCACTGCGGGCGTGCTGCGACGCTCACGGCCTGTTTCTGTTTCTGGACGGCGCCCGGCTGGGCTCTGCCCTCACCTCCCCCGACAACGACCTGACGCTGCCGGACCTGGCGGCCCTGACGGATGCTTTCTATATCGGCGGCACCAAGAACGGCGCCCTCTTCGGCGAGGCTCTGGTGATGAACGCCCCCAACGATCACTTCCGCTGGCACATGAAGCAGCGGGGCGCCATGCTGGCCAAGGGCCGTCTGCTGGGTGTCCAGTTCCAGGCCCTGCTGGAGGACGGCCTGTACTTCGACATGGCACGCCATGCCAATGACATGGCCTTCCGCCTGCGGGACGGCGTGGCCGCTCTGGGCTATCCCTTCCCTGTCCCCTCTCCCTCCAACCAGCAGTTCCCAGTGCTGCCCAACACCGTGATGGAACAGCTGCGGTCCATGGGCTATGAGTTTGAGATCGACCGCCCTGCAGACCCGGAACACACCATCGTCCGCTTTGTTACCAGCTGGGCCACCCCGGAAAACGCCATTGATGCGTTCCTGAAGGACCTGGCGGCCTGCAAGTGAGCTGACATCACAAGCTAAGAGAGACGGCTTTGGCCGTCTCTCTTTCATATTCTATGGGTTTTCTCATCATATGGAAGTTTCTCGAAAATTTGTTCGATTTCCTCTTGACAGAAACGTTTGTTCGAGTTATGATCATATCAGAACAAAAGTTCGATTAAGGAGGAAACGATGATGACTGGTTGGAGCTTCTTTTTTATTCTGGTGGGCGTGGCCTTTCTGACCTATCAGCTGTTCCGCATCATTGACGCCATCGAACGCCCCGCACGCCGGACTTCCCGCCGGCGCGCCATGGCCCGCTGAGCCTGACGCCATGGATGTTCTGGAAAAGCTGACCATCCTGACAGACGCCGCCAAATATGATGCCGCCTGTACCTCCAGCGGAGGGACCCGCGGGTCCAAAAAGGGATACATCGGCAACACCTCGTCCTCTGTGGCCGGGTGTTGCCACTCCTTTTCTGCGGATGGACGGTGCGTCACCCTGCTGAAAGTACTGATGACCAACTGCTGCGTATATGACTGCAAATACTGCGTAAACCGCCGCAGCAACGACACCCGCCGGGCAACTTTCACCCCGGAGGAGCTGGCGGACCTGACCATCAATTTCTACCGACGGAACTATATCGAGGGGCTCTTTCTCTCCTCCGGCGTCCTCCGAAATCCGGACTATACCACGGAGCGGATGATCCGTGCCCTGCGCATCCTGCGGGAAACCTACCGCTTCAACGGCTATATCCACGCCAAGGCCATTCCCGGCACCTCCCCGGAACTGGTGGAGCAGCTGGGACTGCTGGCGGACCGCCTCAGCGTCAACATTGAACTGCCCTCCGAGGCGGGACTCAGAACCCTGGCACCTGACAAGTCCAAACAGGCCATCCTGGCCCCCATGCGGCAGATTCAGACTCGGAACCAGCAGAACAAGGAGGAGCTGGTGAAATACCGCCACGCCCCCAAGTTCGCCCCAGCGGGCCAAAGCACCCAACTGATCGTGGGCGCCACCCCGGACTCTGACCTCCACATCCTTCGTCTGACCCAGGGGCTCTATGACAAGTACCGTCTGAAACGTGTGTTCTATTCCGCTTATGTGCCGGTGGTGGAACATGCTCTCCTGCCCGCCAAGGATGTGAAGCCGCCTCTCCTGCGGGAGCACCGCCTGTATCAGGCGGACTGGCTCCTGCGGTTTTACGGCTTCCGGGCAGAGGAGCTTCTGGACAACCACCACCCGGATTTCGATCCCCGGGTAGACCCCAAGTGCAGTTGGGCCCTGAATCACCTGGACTTTTTCCCGGTGGAGGTGAACACTGCGGACTACGAGGCGCTGCTCCGGGTCCCCGGCATCGGCATCACCTCCGCCCGCCGCATCCTGACCGCCCGCCGGACGGGACGGCTCCACCTGGAGGACCTTCGCCGCATGGGCGTAGTCATGAAGCGGGCCCAGTACTTTCTCACCGCCTCCGGAAAGATGCCGAATGGCCTGCGGTTCACCCCCGACAGCCTGCTGCGGGGACTGATCGCCGCGGAACAGCCTCTGCTGCCCCAGCAGGAAATGGTCCAGCTGTCCCTGTTCGACAGCGCCGGTGCATGAGGACTTCTCTATGACAGAAATGATCTATTACTACGATGGTTCCTTCGAGGGCTTTCTCTGCTGCATCTTTGACAGCTATGCCAATAAAGAAATCCTCACCGCGATCTGCCGCGATGAGGATGCTATGCCCACACTGTTTGCCGCCCGGAACATTGTCACAGACCAGAATCATGCAAACCGTGTATTCAGAAAGATTGTAAAGTATTCTCCCTATGCAGCAGAATTGCTGCGGAAGGGCTTTTTGACTTGTCTGCCGGAAAAGGAACTGCACCTTTACCGGTTGGTAGTAAAGCTTCTGAAGGAGGGACCGGGGTTTCTCAGAAACTTTTCCGATGAGGCCCTCTACCCTGTCATCACCGCGGTCCGCCATTTAAATGGTGAAGCGCACCTGCTGAAGGGCTTCATCCGGTTTTCGGAACTGGGCGGCGTTCTGGGCAGTGAAATCGAACCCAAGAACCGGGTCCTTCCCATCCTGCGAAGCCATTTCTGTGCCCGCTACCGGGAGGAAACCTTTTTCATCTATGACCGTACCCATAAGGAGGCGCTGTTCTACGCCGCCGGGAAGGCGGTCATCCGGCCTCTGGAATTCTTCCAGATGGCCCCTCCCGATGAAACGGAAGCCAACTACCGTATTCTGTGGAAGCGGTTTTACGATACCATCGCCATCAAAGAGCGGTACAATCCCAAATGCCGCAGAACCAATATGCCGAAGCGTTACTGGGGCACCATGACGGAATTTCAGGACGAATCCTATTTCAAACCTCAAAGCTCTCCCGCAGCCGTGCCAACCCCCGGCGTTCCAGACGGGATATCTGCACCTGGGATACCCCCAACACCCGGGCCGTCCGCTCCTGGGTCAGCCCCTTGAAATAGCGTAGTAAAATCGTCATCCGCTCTTTCTCCGGCAGTTGGTCAATGGCCTCCCGCAGAGCAATCCGCTCTACCAATGCCTCCTCCGGAGCGTCGGTACCCAGCACTCCCTCCAGTGTCAGGCCGTCCGCTGTCTCCCGCTGCAGGGATTCCGGAGAGTCGGTGGCCAGTTCCACTTGGGCAATTTCCTCCACGGAAAGTCCTGTGGCCTCTGCCAGCTCGGAAAGGGCCGGCTCCCGGCCCAGATCATGACGGAGCTGCTCCCTTTTGCTGTAAAGTGTTTGTGCTTGCTCCCTGATTGCCCGTCCAACTTTTACCGATCCGTCATCCCGCAGGAAACGGCGGATTTCGCCGGCAATTTTGGGGACTGCGTAGGTGGAAAAGCAGGTCCCATAGGAAAAGTCAAAGCCTTGCACCGCCTTCAAAAAGCCCAGACATCCCAGCTGGTACAGGTCATCCGGCTCCACGCCCCGCCCATAGTACCTCCGTACGATACTCCAAATCAGGCCATTATTTTCCAGAACAGCCTGCTCGCAGGCATCTCTGTCCCCTTCCTGGGCAGCCCGCAGCAGTTCCAGTGTGCTGCTGCTCATTTTCCCGCTTTCATCCGGGGCGCCAGTTTCTTCTTCATGGTGACGCTGGTCCCCTTTCCAGGCACAGAGCGAACTACCAGCTTGTCCATGAAGCTCTCCATGATGGTGAAGCCCATACCGCTGCGCTCCTCGCCTCCGGTGGTAAACATTGGTTCCCTGGCTTTGTCGATGTCCGGAATACCCTTTCCGTGGTCTTTGACCGTGATCTCCAATACATTTCCCGGACAAACCCGAGCCTTCACCAGAACCTTACCAATGGAATCCGGATAGGCGTGGACGATGGCGTTTGTGACCGCCTCGCTGACAGCGGTTTTGATGTCCTCCAGTTCGTTGAGGGTGGGGTCCATCTGGGCCGCGAAACAGGCCACAGCGGACCGCGCGAAGCCCTCATTGCTGCTGCGGCTGGGAAATTCCAGTGCAACCTCATTCATAGCTTTGCTTTTCATTATGTAGACCTCCTTTATCGTATCGTCACCAGCCGCCCAATCCCGGCGGCATCCAGGACTCGCTTTGCCTGTTCCGGTACATGGCATACCAGAACACTGCCATCTAAAAGGCACATCCGCTGTTGTGCACGCAGAATCAGGGCAATGCCGGAGCTGTCCATGAATGTCACGCCGGCCATATCCAGCACCAATTTTTTCGGCAGCGCTGCGTCTACCGCCAGTTCCATCTCCCTCATGGCATCCCGGGCGCCGTGATGATCGATCTCGCCGCTGAGCTCCAGCAGCAGATTTCTGTCCATGCTTTTCGCGTTGATCTCCATATTGACTCCCCTCTTAAGGCTTTGGTATATTTTTACAAGGTGCGGTTTTCCTTATTTTTTATTATATGGTTTGTCCTGCTTCTTTTTTGTCGTTTTTCCGCTCAGACAGATATTCTTTTTCCAAGACTTGCCGCCCTATGATCCGCGCGCTATAATGGTATGGATATCACCGCCAGTCATTGGCACAGAAAGGAAAATACGCCATGAAAGTTTTACTGCTCAATGGCAGTTCCCGCCCCAGCGGATGCACCTATACCGCCCTGCATGAAGTGGCAGTCTCATTGGAGACCGCCGGAATTGAAACGGAAATCCTGTTTCTGGGCAATGAGCCGGTGCGGGATTGCACTGCCTGCGGCGGGTGTGGAAAAGTGCCGGACCGCTGTGTCTTTGACGATGATATTGTCAACCGTATCATCGAAAAAGCCCGGGATTCCGACGGCTTCGTATTCGGCACGCCTGTCTATTACGCGCACCCCAGCGGACGCATTCTCTCCGTTCTTGACCGGGTATTTTATGCCGGCAAAAATGCTTTCCTGCACAAACCGGCGGCGGCCATCGCTTCTGCCCGGCGGGTCGGCACTACCGCCACGCTGGACGTGCTGCAAAAATATTTCACTATCTCCCAGATGCCGGTGGTAAGTTCCACTTACTGGACCATGGTACACGGCAAGCAGCCGGAGGATGTTTTAAAGGACGAGGAAGGGCTGCAGACCATGCGGAACCTGGCCGCCAACATGGCCTGGATGCTTCGGTGCATTGAGGCTGGAAAGTCAATGGGTATTCAGCCGCCCCAGGCGGAATCCGGCGCCCGTACCAACTTTATCCGGTGAACTTCCAAAGCATTTTCCGGGGGGTATCCCCCTCCCTTTGCAAGTTCATCTCCACCCGTAAACAAAAACAGCCCCGGCGCTTAATGCACCGGGACTGTTACCTTATTTTGCTCACTCATATGACAGAGCCTCCGTTTATACGGAGGCTCTTGTCTATTCGAAAGATTACGCCTGCATTGCCTTGGCGGATTCCTCCAGCTTGGCGATAAGCTCAGCATATTTGGCGGCCTTCTCCTTCTCGGCGTTGACCACCGCTTCGGGAGCCTTGGAAACAAACTTCTCGTTGGAGAGCTTCTTCTCCACAATGCGCAGGCCGTTTTTAGCCTTCTCAAGCTCCTTTTTGATGCGTTCCAACTCGGCGGCAATGTCCACCAGCTCCGCCATGGGCATATAGGCCGTGGCGTTATGGGTGACCACGGACACCATCTTCGCCACATCGGCGGGAGCGGCGTCGGCGAATGTCACCTCGCTGGCGTAAGCCAGGCGCTGGATGAAGTGCAGACCCTGCTGATAGATCTCGGGAGTGGTGGTGACCAGCAGCACCTCCGCCTTCTTGGAGGGCGGCACGTTCATCTCGGCACGGCGGGCACGGATGGCCTTGATGGTATCCATGACGGCCTCCATGGCGGTCTCCTCGGTGGGGAAGTTCAAGCTGTCCTGATACTCAGGCCACTGGGAGGTCATGATGAAGTCGCCGGTGTGAGGCAGCGCCTGGAAGATCTCCTCGGTGATGAAGGGCATGAAGGGATGCAGCAGCTTCAAAAGCTCTGTCAGCACATAGCAAAGAACATTCTGCGCCACCAGCTTGGCCGGCTCGTCCTCGCCGTTGAGACGGGTCTTGGTCAGCTCGATATACCAGTCGCAGTAGGTGTCCCAGATGAAGTCATAGACCTTGGCAGAGGCCACGCCGATCTCATAGGCATCCAGATTTTCGGTGACTTCCTTCACCAGAGTGTTCAGCTTGGAGAGGACCCACTTGTCCTCGGGGGCCAGCTTGTCGGCGGCGGGCAGCTCGCACTTGTCGATGGTCAGGTTCATCATCACAAAGCGGCTGGCGTTCCAGATCTTGTTGGCAAAGTTCCGCATGGCCTCGCACTTTTCAGTGTAGAACCGGGTGTCGTTGCCGGGGCTGTTGCCGGTGATGAGGTTGAAACGCAGAGCGTCGGCGCCGTACTTCTCCGCCATCTCCAGAGGGTCGATGCCGTTGCCCAGGGACTTGGACATCTTGCGGCCCTTGTCGTCCCGGACCAGACCATGGATGAGAACGGTGTGGAAGGGGATCTGCTTCATCTGCTCGCAGCCGGAGAAGATCATCCGGGCCACCCAGAAGAAGATGATGTCGTAACCGGTGACCATGACGCTGTTGGGATAGTAGAAATCCAGGTCCTCAGTCTTTTCCGGCCAACCCAGCGTGGAGAAGGGCCACAGGGCAGAGGAGAACCAGGTATCCAGCACGTCGGGATCCCGGGTCAGATGGGTGCAGCCGCACTTTTCGCACTTTGTCGGGTCCTCACGGCTGACATTGATGTGTCCGCACTCGTCGCAGTACCAAGCGGGGATCTGGTGGCCCCACCACAGCTGGCGGGAGATGCACCAGTCATGGACGTTCTCCATCCAGTTGATATAGGTTTTGGAGAACCGCTCGGGGACAAACTTCACCTCGCCGTCCTTCACAACCCGCAGGGCCTCCTTGGCCAGGGGCTCCATCTTCACGAACCACTGGGCGGAAATCAGGGGCTCCACGTCGTTGTGGCAGCGATAGCAGGTGCCCACGTTGTGGTTGTATGGCTCGGTCTTGACCAGATACCCCTGCTCCTCCAGGTCCTTCACGATGGCCTTACGGCACTCGTAGCGGTCCATCCCGTTGTAGGGGCCGCCGTTCTCGTTGATCTTGCCGTCATCGCCGATGCAGCGGATGACCTCCAGGTTATGGCGCAGGCCCACCTCGAAGTCGTTGGGGTCGTGGGCGGGAGTCATCTTCACCGCGCCGGTGCCGAAACCGATCTCGCAGTATTCGTCGCCCACGATGGGGATCTCGCGGTTCATGATGGGCAGGATGCACTTCTTGCCGATCAGGTGCTTGAAGCGCTCATCCTCGGGATTGACCGCCACACCGGTATCGCCCATCATCGTCTCGGGACGTGTGGTGGCAACCACCAGGTCGCCGGAACCGTCGGCCAGCGGATAGCGGATATGCCACAGGTAGCCGGGCTTGTCCACATACTCCACCTCGGCGTCGGACAGAGCGGTGACGCAGTGGGGGCACCAGTTGATGATGCGGCTGCCCTTGTAAATCAAGCCCTTGTCATACAGCTCGCAGAAGGTCTCCCGGACGGCCTTGGCGCAGCGGTCATCCATGGTGAAGCGGGAGCGGCTCCAGTCGCAGGAAACGCCCAGTTTCTTCTGCTGCTCCACGATGCGGTCGCCGTACTTCTCCTTCCACTGCCAGACGCGCTGGAGAAACTGCTCACGGCCCAGGTCGTAGCGGGTCTTGCCCTCCTTGACCCGAAGTTCCTCCTCCACCTTGATCTGGGTGGCAATGCCGGCATGGTCGGTACCCGGCAGCCACAGGGTGGAATAACCCTGCATCCGCTTGAAGCGGGTCAGGATATCCTGCAGGGTGGAATCCAGGGCATGGCCCATATGCAGCTGGCCCGTGACGTTCGGGGGCGGCATGGAAATGGAAAACGGCTTTTTCTTGGGATCGGGATCGCCGTTGAAGCAGTTGCCGTCCATCCACATCTGGTAGATGCGGGACTCCACCTGCTGCGGCTCATACACCTTTGGCAGTTCTTTGTTCATTGGTCTTCTCTCCTATCTTTTGAACGAAATGGTTCCTATTTGACAAGCACAGCTTTCAGGCCGCGAAAACAAAAACGCCCCGAGCCTTTCGGCTCAGGGCGAACAAATGTCCGCGGTACCACCTGGATTCGTGTCGAAACACGCACTCATGGGCGCTTTCACGCCCCTCCCCGGTAACGGTGGGATGCCGTTGCGGCTTACTGTCTGTTCAGCCCAATGCTCCGGGACGACTTCTCCGGCCGCTTCACGGGAACTCTCACCGTCCGTTCCCTCTCTTGGCATCCGCCTGCCGGGTACTGCTTCCCTTCCTCGCAGTTTCTAATATACCGTTACAGTATAGTATACCCTTTTTGGATTGTCAAGAGTCAGGATAGCCGCAAAATCTCCTTTTTCAGCCGGGAAATGATGCGCTTTTCCAGCCTGGAGATGTAAGACTGGGAAATGCCCAGTTGGTCCGCCACCTCCTTCTGGGTCCGCTCCCGTCCGCCGCCCAGGCCGAACCGCATGGTGATGATCTGTTTCTCCCGTGGGGACAGGACGTTAATGGCCTCCGTCAGCAAACTCCGGTCCACATCCTCTTCAATAGGCCGCATGACGATGTCCGCGTCGGTGCCCAATACATCGCTCAACAGCAGCTCGTTGCCGTCCCAGTCAGTGTTCAGGGGTTCATCAAAGGAAACCTCCCCCTTCCGGGAGGCATTTTTCCTCAGGTACATTAAAATTTCGTTTTCAATGCAGCGGGAGGCGTAAGTGGCCAGCTTGATGTTTTTGTCCGTGCGGTAGGTCCCTATCGCCTTGATCAGGCCGATGGTGCCGATGGAGATCAGATCCTCAATGCCTACGCCGGTGTTCTCGAACCGGCGGGCGATGTACACCACCAGCCGCAGATTATGCTCGATCAGCTCCTTCCGGGCGTCCTCGTCCTCCAATCTGGCCAGCAGCTCCGCTTCCCGCTCCTTTGTCAGAGGCGGCGGCAGCGTGTCGCTCCCGCCGATGTAGTGAATGGCCTGGACCAACCCCAGCTGTTCCAGCATCCGCCGCCAAAGGTACACCAATGGTCTCATGATCTCCTCCCTTTCTCACATCTCCGCCCCAGAGAGCCGAGTATCCTGTGCCTAATATGGTAGGCGACAGCGCCGCCGTCATTCCGCGATAGCGCGTTCCGCAGATCTCCACCCAGTCTGTCCGGACCGCCAACAGCAGCCCGGTAGAGGTGCCCACTGCGCGGTACGGGACCAGCCGGGGCCGCAATTCCGGGGCCGTCTGGCGCAAGGGTTCCAGCAAATCCGCAGGAAACTGTAGCAGCTCTGGCGTCAACAGCTGCCTGGCCCCGTCCGGCAGGACGGCGTCCAGGCTACCCGGTGCCGTCACCAGCACCGGCTGTCCGCCGGCAGGGTCCCGGAGCCCGTTTCCACTGTCCCACAGCGCTGTCAGCTCCGTTGTCCGGCCGTCGATGGAGACCCGCACCGCCAGCCGCTCTCCCCGGACGCCGTGGCGGGCCGCAGCCCGGAACACAACGGTCACCAGCACATAAGCCGCGGCGGATGCCGCCAGCAGAACTTTTCCGTTCACATCTGTAAAAAAAACGCCGTTGGCCCGGGGCAGCGTACTGCCGGTCAACAGACTCAGCCCCAGGACACCCCCTGCCAGGCCACAGGATAAGGCAAACAGCAGCAGCGTCAGTCGCAGCAGGTACTGCTCGCCTCCAAAAGCCGCCAGGGCCATCAGTACACCCACTGCCAACTTGGAGGGCCATGAAGCCAGAAAGCCACATCCGGGCAGGAACACTGCCACGGCATAGGCACCGCCCAGAATGGCGGCCAACGCATACCGTCCTCGCCGCAACGGTACCCCCGCTAACCGGGCCGTAACCAGACAGAGGAGATAGTCCATTGCACCGTTGAGCAAAAACACGGAATCCACATAGACCACCGTCATGGGGTCACCTCCCTATTCAAACCACTGTTCCTTCAGCAGATTTTATTATAGGGCAGGCATTCCGGAAAAGCCGTCGCAAAAGGGGACAGAAAAAAGCCGGACAAACCGTCCGGCTTTTCATGATTCTGGTGATCAGACATAGGGTGCAATCATGGAGGCCACCAGAGCCACGATCATGACAACCACCAGGGCCAGAGCAATGGCCCGTGTCACTTTTTTGTTCATTTCGATTCCTCCCTCGTCAGGATCTTCCGGATGCTTTTCTCCGCCTTGCTGCGGGGCAGCATCAGTTCATGCCCGCATCCCAGGCACTTCAGCTTGATGTCCATGCCCACCCGCAGAATCTCCCACTGGGTGCTGCCGCAGGGATGCGCTTTTTTTAACTCGACCTTATCGTGCAGATGCAGGTCCATATTACCCCTCCTGTCAATCCATGCCCTTCCGGCGCATATAGTACGTTACCAAACAAATCATGACGCCGCCAACGCGGCAGATAGGATGCGATGTCAATGCCGGAAAACAAAGCGTTCCCGCCGGAAGGCCTGCGCCCCCCCACTGTTTACACCCTGCAGTCCTTAAAAAGTGCCGCTGAAAGCGGCGAAATTCTGGAATCCATGGCCCTGCGCTGCGATGTGGACCACACGCTCCACTTCTCTCTGAACGGCATCCGTGCCATCATGGAGCGTGACGAAGTCAATGCCCTCTGGATCAGCGGTGCGGACCGGGATATTGCCATATTGTCAAGGGTCGGCAAGCCGACTTGCTTTACAGTGCAGGAGGTCCTTACCGATGAAAAAGGCGCACCGGTGGCCCGCCTCAGCCGCCGGACGGCCCAGGAAAAAGCTATGGACCACTTTCTGCAATACCTGCAGCCCGGGTCTGTCCTCACCTGCCGGGTGACCCGGCTGGAGTCCTTCGGGGTCTTTCTGGACATGGGCTGCGGCATCATTGCCATGCTGCCCATCGAGCACATCTCGGTCTCCCGCATCGCCCATACGAAGGAGCGGTTCAGGGCAGGCCAGAAAATTCTGGCGGCGGTACTGTCCGTGGACCGGGAGCGGCGCCGGTTCACCATGACCCACCGGGAGCTGCTGGGCACCTGGATGGAAAATGCCAGCTGGTTCCGCCCCGGTGAGACGGTTCCGGGGGTAGTCCGCAGCGTCCAGCCCTATGGCAGCTTCATTGAGCTGACCCCCAACCTCTCCGGTCTGGCGGATGCCCGAGAGAATCTGGAAGCCGGGAACCGGGTATCGGTCTACATCAAGAGCATTCGTCCGGAACGAATGAAAATCAAGCTCCAGGTCATCGAAAAGCTCCCGCCGGACAACACGCTGCCAGATTTGAAATACCAGATCACAGACGGTATCCTGGACCGCTGGATATACTCCCCGCCTAATTACGAGAAAGATCCAGTGGAGACAGTGTTTCAGAAAGACGGCTGACCGTGCAGCCTCACAGTTCTCTCCCTTTTATCTTCTCCCAGTAGGCCTTGGCAGCCTGCTCCGTCTTGTTGTCGCCCCATTCGTAATAACGGGCGTTTTTCAGCACATCTGGCAGGTATTGCTGCTCCACCCAGCGGTGGGGGAAATCATGGGGATACAGATAATGCTGCTGATTGTCGAAGCCGGTGGTATCGGCGTGGACATTTTGCAGGCACCGGGGAATGTCGCCGCTTTTTCCTTTTTTCAAATCATCCATGGCGGCGATGATGGCGTTGTGGGCGGTATTGGACTTAGGGGCCGTGGCCAGCAGAATGGCGGCCTCCGCCAGGGGCAGCCGGGCCTCCGGTAATCCCACCTGCAAAGCAGCATCCACGCAGGCCTTGGTGATGGCAATGGCCATGGGATAGGCCAGCCCCACGTCCTCAGCGGCAATGACCAGCAGCCGGCGGCAGGGGGACAGCAGGTCTCCCGCCTCCAGCAGGCGGCCCAGGTAATGGACCGCCGCGTCTGGGTCGCTGCCCCGGATGGACTTCTGCAAAGCGGACATGATGTCGTAGTGGGCGTCGCCGTCCCGGTCATACCGCATGGCGCTGCGCTGGGATACCTGGACTGCGTCCTCGACCGTCAGGTGCAGTTCGCCCTTTTTCACCTCTGCCGCCTGGCAGAGGAGTTCCACGGCGTTAATGGCCTTTCGCACGTCTCCGCCGCAGGCAGTGGCGATATGGAGAGGAACAGCCTCCTCCCAGCTGAGAGGCAATTCACTGCGCTCCCGCTCGATCTTCAGGGCCCGCAGGACGGCAGGTTCTGCCTCCCGGGCCGTGACGGCCTTAAACTCAAAGACCGTACTGCGGGACAGCAGGGCGCTGTATACGTAAAAGTAGGGATTCTCCGTTGTGGAGGCGATCAGGGTCAGCTTGCCGTTCTCCATGAACTCCAGCAGGCTCTGCTGCTGCTTTTTGTTGAAGTACTGGATCTCGTCCAGATACAGCAGAATGCCGCCCGGTGCCAGCAGAGTCCCCACGTCGGCAATGATATCTTTGATGTCCTGCAGGGACGCCGTGGTGGCGTTGAGCCGGTACAGGGTCTTGTTGGTCTTTTCGGCAATGATATTGGCCA
Organism: uncultured Clostridia bacterium; assembly: GCA_945948185.1. Classification (GTDB taxonomy): domain Bacteria; phylum Bacillota; class Clostridia; order Oscillospirales; family Oscillospiraceae; genus Oscillibacter. Next base: position 29,125 of record CAMFAL010000005.1, read on the forward strand.
CTGTGGTCTTTCCGGTGCCGGAGGGGCCATAGAACACCATGTTGGCGTCGGCACCCTTCTCAATCAGACGGCGGAGCACTGCGCCGGGAGCCAGCAAATGCCGCTGTCCCACGACTTCATCCAGCGTCCTGGGCCGTATTTCATCTGCTAAAGGCCGCTTCATGGCGCGCCTCCCTTCTGTCATATCTGACTTGATATTTTACCACAGCACAGCTGCAATTACCATGGTTTTTTCACTGGCCTTTTGCCGAAAGTTGTGGTATCCTGTGGCAAGAGGTGATTGACATGAAATCCAAAGCCGCCATGAAGCGGATCATCGAGACATTGAAGGAACTCTATCCCGACGGGCTCTGTTCCCTGCAATATGAAAAGGACTATGAGCTGCTGTTCGCGGTGCGGCTTTCCGCCCAGTGCACTGACGAGCGGGTCAACAAGGTGACCCCTGCCCTATTCGCCCGCTTCCCCACCCTTGAGAGCTTCGCGGAGGCTGACCCCAAAGAAGTGGGCGAATACATCCACTCCTGCGGCTTCTTCAACGGCAAGGCCCGGGACCTGGTGGCCTGTGCCGGTCAGATTCTGGAAAAGCACGGCGGAAAGGTCCCCGGGACCATGGAGGAGCTGACCGCCCTTCCCGGTGTTGGCCGCAAGACCGCAAACTTGATTCTGGGCGACATATACGGCCAGCCTGCCTACGTCTGCGACACCCACTGCATCCGCATCACCGGGCGCCTGGGCATCACCGACGGCTCCAAGGACCCCCTCCAGGTGGAGCGCCAGCTGCGGGAGGTGCTGCCCCCCAAGGAGTCCAACAACTTCTGCCACCGGATGGTGCTGTTTGGCCGGGATACCTGCACCGCCCGCAGCCCCAAGTGTGAGGGCTGCCCGCTGGCTGCCGACTGTGACACCACGAAGGCCGCCCGGAAAGCCAAAAAATAAGATCCTTCCTGTGCCTGCGCCGTCTGCGCAGGCACTTTTTTCGTTCCCGCTTCATATACTGGTCCAGAACCGTGAGAACAAGGAGGCATTATGGACGATATAACGGCACGGCTGGCCCAACAGCTGAAAAACAACCCCGCAATGCTGCGCTCCCTGATGCAGTCCCGGGACGGGCAGATGCTCATGCAGATGCTGACCCAGGGAGACCGGGGTGCCGGGCTGCAGCGGGCAGCCCAGGAGGCAGCCAAAGGCAATCCTGCGGAAATGGCTTCCATGATCCAGCGCATCATGCAGAGCCCGGAGGGTGCGGCGCTGGTGGACCGCATCAACAAGGCAGTTCAGAAATAACCGAAGGAAAGGCGGTAGGCACGGATGGCGGAATTCGACGAAAAACTCAACAGCATTCTGGCCAATCCGGACGCCATGGTCCAGATCATGCAGCTGGCGCAATCCCTCTCCGGAGAGAGCCAGGGACCGGCGGCGCCCCCGCCGGCACCCGCTCCGCCGCCGCAGTCAGCCCCCCGGCCTCCGGCCCCACCGCCACTGGGTGGTGCCGACCTGCTCTCCTCCCTGGCGGGCGGCATGGACCCCACCCTGCTGATGAAACTGATGCCGCTCATTCAGGAGCTGGGGAGTCAGAACGACTCCAATGCCCGCCAGCTGCTCTATGCGCTGCGCCCCTACCTGAAGCCGGAACGGCAGGAAAAGGTAGAGCGTGCCCTGCAGCTGGCCCGCCTGTTCCATCTGGGGAAGAAATTCCTGGCGGAGTGGGGAGGCTGAGCCATGTATAACCGATACATTCGCAACGACAACGGCGTCTATACCCGCATCCCACAGGAAGAGCAGCAGCAACAGCGGCAGTCTCCTCCCCCAGCGGACACACCGCCTCAGTCAGACAGCCAGCAGCGTCCTCCTCCCCCACCGCCACCTCCCCCGCCATCAGGCGGAAACGGCTGCCGGTCGGATGGGCTCACCGGATTCCTGCGGCATATTCTGGACCAGCTGCACCTGGACCATGTGGACACAGGTGATCTGATCCTTCTGGTACTGCTGTTTTTCCTGTTCCGGGAGGATGCCGACGAGGAGCTTCTGGTAGCCCTGGGGCTGCTCCTGATTTTATAAAAAAGGCGGAGCCTGCGCTCCGCCTTTTTTGCTGTCAAAGTAAATTGGTACCGTCCGGCAGGGTAAATTCCGCGGCCGCTGGCTCGGTCTGGTCCACAGTCAGCGCTTCCATCCGGTAGACTCGTTGGCCGTCCAGCAGTATTTCCGACGCCACCAACAGGCCGGTATCCACACTGACCCAATAGCGCAGCTGGCTATCCTCCTCAGTTGCCTCCACATAGATGCACCGGATATCAGACAGGACCCGATAATCCGCTGTGGAGATTGCCTCCACCGGCAGGTCCAGAATGTCCTCATAGGTGGGGATGCACTGCTCATTGTCAGCAGAGACTGCCCCTACCGCAGAGCGGTAAATCTCCCGCTCGTTGTTGTACCAGACACAGGTCTCCTCCAGTCCTATGATGCTGTGGCGCACCCGGCCATCCGGCATGGTCCGGTCCATGCGGGTCCAGCCGCCACTGACCGTCACCGTGGTCTCATAGGAGCCGCTTCCGGTACTCCAGGACTGCTCCACCGTGACCGTCCGACGGTAAGCCTCCGGCCGGAACAGGGTGGCAATGGCGGACTGTACGGTCTCCGGTGCAATCTCCACTACCGTCAGGGCATCTATATCTGTGCCGGGATCCTCCGTGATCTGGTCAGTCGCCGTTGTGGTATCCGGCAAAATGATGTGCTCCGGGCGGTGCAGGGTGTTCATCAGCATAACGACCACCACGATCACAGTGCCCACAATGAAGCCCCAAGTGATCCAGTTGAGATTCCGCTTGTCCACGCCTGCCCTCCTCCCGCTTTTGAATCGTTCAGGTCTGATAATCCTCCGGCTTTTCGCCTCTTCCGAAGTGCCAGAGGATGGCGTCGGCGATTCGGCGGCAGGCATTGCCGTCGCCGTAGGGATTCACCGCGTGGGCCATTCTGGCGTAGGCCTCCTTGTCCCGGATCAGGCGGTGGGCCATGGTAACGATGTCATCCTGAACCACACCAGCCAGCTTTACGGTCCCGGCAGCCACGGCTTCAGGCCGCTCTGTCTCCCGGCGGAGCACCAGAACGGGCTTGCCCAGGGCGGGAGCCTCCTCCTGCAAGCCGCCGGAGTCCGTCATGACCATGTAGCAACGGGCCATCAGATTGTGCATCTCATCCGCCGGCAGCGGGTCAATGAGGTGGACCCGGGGGGCGCCCCGCAGGTAGGTGTCCACCGCCTCCCGGACCACCGGGCTCAGGTGAACGGGATACACCAACTCCACATCCTTGTTCTCCTCGGCAATCTGCCGCAGGGCCAGCATGATGTTCTTCATGGGTTCACCATAGTTCTCCCGCCGGTGGCAGGTCACCAGGATGATCTTTTTCTCCCCATAGGGCAGATGGTTCAGTTCTTCTGTTGTGAAGTGGTAGTCCTCCCGGACCGTGGTCTTCAGCGCATCGATCACCGTGTTGCCGGTAATGAAGAGACCCTCGGTAATGTTCTCTTTCAGAAGATTGTTTTTGTTGTTGACCGTGGGGCAAAAGTACAGGTCCGCGATGGAGGAAACCAGCTTCCGGTTCATCTCCTCCGGAAAGGGAGAGTACTTGTCATAGGTTCGTAATCCAGCCTCCACGTGCCCAACAGGCACCTGATGGTAAAAGGCGGCCAGAGCGCCGGCAAAGGTGGTGGAGGTATCTCCATGGACCAGGATCATGTCCGGCTTCAGGGCCTCGATGGCCTCGTCCATACCGGTAAGGCACTTGCTGGTAATGGTGGACAGTGTCTGGCGGGGAGTCATGATATCCAGATCCCAGTCGGGCTTGACATTAAAAACCTCCAGCACACTGTCCAGCATCTGACGGTGCTGTGCGGTGACACAGCAGAGGCTCTCCACTTCCTCCCGGGCAGCCAGCTCCTTCACCAGAGGGCACATCTTGATGGCCTCCGGCCGGGTGCCAAACACACTCATGATACGCAGCTTATCCATTTAACCTTCCTCATCTTTCTGTCCTTCGGCTGGCTTCTCTTCTTCATGGTGTCCGTGGTCCTTCAGTTCCTCCAGCTCTTCCTTCAGTTCCTCCCGGACCTCCCGGGGAAACACCACACGGGCAGCTACTGCACCCACAATGCACAGTGCCGCAAACATCAGCATGGCCTTCTGTTCACCGCTGGTGGTCAGCACTACGGCGGATAGACCCAGGATGGCGGAGATCACATACAGCGTGGCCACTGCCTGCTTCTGGTTCAGGCCCATATCAATGAGCCGGTGATGGATGTGGCTCCGGTCGGCGTGCATGGGGCTCTGGCCGTGGGCAACGCGGCGGATGAAGGCAAAAGCCGTGTCAAAGATGGGCAATCCCAGAATCAGGAAGGGCACAACAAAGGACACCACCGCGTAATACTTAAACAGGCCCTGGATGGACATGGTGGCCAGGATAAAACCCAGGAAGGTGGCGCCGGTATCCCCCATGAACATCTTAGCGGGGTTCATGTTGTAGGGCATAAATCCCACGCAGGCGCCCACCAGGGCGGCCAGGACGATGGATACCTGGGTCTGTCCCCCCACCAGGGCAATGACCAGCATGGTGGTGGCGGAAATGGCGGAGACGCCGTTGGCGAGACCGTCCAGACCGTCGATCAGGTTCACCGCGTTGGTGATGGCCACGATCCAAAGCACCGTAAAGGGCACGGATAAGCCTCCCAGTACCCAGTAAAGGCTCTCGGAAAAAATATTGGGATTGGAAAAGGCCAGAATCTGGACGCCGTTCAGGGCAGGAATCAGGGCCGCCGCGATCTGGATCACAAATTTCAGCATAGCCGGCAGGGCCATGATGTCATCCACCACGCCCAGCACCACGATGATGACCGCGCCCAGCAGAATGCTCTTCATCTCGGCACTGATTTCCGCGAACAGCAGGATGCTGACCATGAAGCCAATGAAAATGGCAAGGCCGCCCAGCCGCGGGATGGGTACCTTGTGCATCCGTCGGTTGTCCTTGGGCACGTCGATGGCACCCACCTTATAGGCAAAGGTCTTGACCACCGGCGTCATCAGGAAGCTGACCACCAGGGCCACCAGAAGCGCCAGTACCACGTAGGCCACCAGCCGATTTTCGATTAACATGTCATTCCTCCATCAGCGGGCGGCAAAGCCGACCTTTCTCTGAACCTTGGAGAGGGTCTTGTTGGCCAGGTACTGGGCCCGCTGGGCACCCTCCCGGTAGATGCTCTCCAGATAGGCCTTGTCGGCCATCAGGCGCTCGGACTCCTCCCGAATGGGGCGCAGCAGCTCCACCACAGCGTCTGCCACGGCGGGCTTGAACACGCCGTAGCCTTGGCCTGCAAACTCCGCCTCGGCCTCCTCCATGGTCTTTCCGGCAGCAGCGCAGTAAATGGTCAGCAGGTTGGAAACGCCGGGCTTGTTTTCCTTGTCAAAGCGCACGGCAGTCTCGCTGTCGGTAACAGCCCGCTTGAACTTCCGCTGGATCTCCTCCGGCTTATCCAGCAGGTAGACGCAGCCGTCCGGATCGGACTTACTCATCTTGTTGTCCGGATTGCCCAGGCTCATGATGCGGGCGCCCATCTTGGGGATGAAGGCCTCCGGCAGGGTGAAGGTATTGCTGTACACGCCGTTGAACCGCTGGGCGATGTCACGGGTCAGCTCCACATGCTGCCGCTGGTCCTCGCCCACCGGCACCAGATCCGCCTGGTACAGCAGGATGTCCGCCGCCATCAGCACGGGATAGGTGAAGAGGCCGGCGGTGATGTTGTCAGCGTGCTGCTGGGACTTCTGCTTGAACTGGGTCATGCGGCTCAGCTCACCGAACTGGGTATAGCAGCCCAGGATCCAGCTCAGCTCCGCATGCTGTGGCACATGGCTCTGGATGAACATAATATTCTTCTGAGGGTCCAGACCGCAGGCGATATACTGGGCCAGCTGAGCCACGGAACGGCGGCGCAGCTCTGCCGGATCCTGACGGACAGTGATGGCGTGCATATCCACGATGCAGTAGATGCAGTCATATTCATCCTGGAGAGCCACCCAGTTCTTGATGGCGCCCATATAAGAGCCCAAGGTCAGCTCGCCGCTGGGCTGAATACCGCTGAAAATTCTCTTTTTCTTCTCCTGATTTTCCATGAGAAACACCTCGACATTCTCTGCCGCCGGGCCAACTCTGCCCCGGCGTGAATTTAATGTTATATTATAGCAGTTCCATCGGAATTGTGCAATCTATTTTCCACGCTCACTTTCGGAACGCAAAGAACCGCTGGCCCAGATAATTGAGGGCCGTGTACAGACACATGCCCACCAGCATGGCGGCATTTTCCTGCATCCACTGGCTCCGGCCCTCCAGCAGATGGATGACCAGAGGCTTTGCCAGCCCGTAGGCCAGCAGCCAGCAGACCGCCACATTCAAAGCAAACCGGACCACCTGCTGCCAGGACCACTCCTTCTTCCGGAAGGTAAAATACTTGTTGAGGAAAAAGCTGACGATACCCCCCAGCAGATAGTTGGCGGCGGAGGACACCCAGTAGGAGCAGTGGGCCCAGTTATACAGCAGGAACATGGTGCCGCAGCCCACCAGGGTGTTGATAACGCCCACCAACAAGAACCGGGGCACCGTTCCGTCAATCAGTTTTCGTTCCATCAGGGTTCTCCTTGTCGGTCTCCGCCAGGATATAGATGGGGCGGTGCTTGGTCTCCAGATAGGTCTTGGCAAGATACTGACCCAGGATACCCATGCACAGGAGCTGGATACCGCCCATGAACATGACCATACAGGCCAGAGAAGGCCAGCCGCTGACCGGGTCCCCGAACAGCAGCGTCTTGACGATGATGTAGACCACCATCAGGAAGGAAACAAAGCACAGCAGGGTGCCCAGCACCGAGGCAATGGCCAGAGGAACTGTGGAAAAGCCCACGATGCCCTGGAGGGAATACAGAAGCAGCTTCCAGAAGGACCACTTGGTCTCTCCCGCCACCCGCTCTACGTTCTCGTAGGGCAGCCATTTGGTGCGGAAACCCACCCAGCCGAAGATGCCCTTGGAGAAGCGGTTATATTCCCCCATGGAAACGATGGCGTCCACCATCTGGCGGGTCATCATGCGGAAGTCGCAGGCGCCGTCCACGATCTCCGTGTCGGAGATGCGGTTGATGATTTTATAGAAGCAGCGGGCGAAGAAGCTGCGGATGGGTGGTTCCCCCTTCCGGCTCTCCCGGCGTGCCGCCACACAGTCGTATTCGCCGCTTTGAAGGCCCTCGTACATCTCGGGCAGCATGGCAGGCGGGTGCTGAAGGTCGGCATCCATGATAGCCACATAGTCGCCCTTTGCCTCCCGGAGGCCGGCATACATGGCGGCCTCCTTGCCAAAATTCCGGGAAAAGGACAGATACCGCACGTTGGGTGTCTCTTTGGCGAACCGCCGCAGGACAGACAACGTTCCGTCTTTTGACCCGTCGTTGACGAACAACAGTTCAAAGCCGCAGCCGTAAGCGGCGGTCATCTCCGCCTCCGTCTTTTGGATAGCCTCCAAAAAGTACGGCAGGGCGGCCTCCTCGTTATAACAGGGTACGATGATGGTGACCAGCATCCCCTTTACCTCTCTTTCTTGACCTCAGGACAGCTTCACCACCACGGTGCCGTCCACCATGCGGATACCACCCGCGTCAGGGAAGGCCGGCATGACCTGCACCTCCGGCATCTGGGAGAAATCTGTCTCTGTATCCCACGCCAGGGGATAATTGAGATAATCTGTCAGATAGCGGCCCAGATTGTAAGTGGCGGAATAATCACTCCACAGGCCCACGGTCTTGTCCAGCGCCTTGAATTCGTCCCGGCCCCGGTTCAGATAGTCGTTCCGGTCCAGCCGCCCCACAAAGGCAACCGGCGTCTCGCCGGGCACGTAGCCCTCCAGCAGCTCAATCCGGTCGATGATGCGGGCCGACAGAGCTACGGTGGCCGTTTTGTCCAATTCCTTTTTCAGATAAACCTGGTTGGCGTACACCACATGCTGCCACAGCACACAGCACAGCAGCACGGCTGCCGCAGTCCGCAGAGGCGCTCCCTGCCGCTCCTCATGCTCCCGGCACAGCAGCACCAACAGATACATCAGTTCATTTGCAAAGGTCATCAGCTGGGTGGCGCTGCCCTCCAGCAGAATGGCAGAGGAGTTGAAAGCCGTTGGAATCAGGCACACCAGCACCAGCAAAAGCGCCTTGTTTCCAATATGCCGCTGCTTGTCCATCAGGGTACGGAGCAAATACCAGCCCAACAGCGCCAGAAGCAGTCCGTGGACCACCGGCATCCACCAGCCCAGCACCCCGCCGGCGTCAAAAAGGCCCTTCACATAGTCCACATTGGCGTCCTGTACCAGCCCCAGCAGCTTTCCAAGGCCCCCTCCGGCCAGCAGAGATTCCTCCACCCGGCGCTTGGCAACGCCGGTCACAGCACAAACCAGGGTCCACACCCCGTAATAGGCCATGAAACCCGCTGCCAGCAGAGCCAGATACCGGACGCCCGCCAGGACTGCCCCGGAAAGGGCCTCGTTGTCCCGCAGACGCACCATCACCAAAATCAGGCAGAGGGATGCCGCCACGGTGAAGTAGGCCTGATAGACCGCCAAAGAGATCATCAGCGCCCCAAGGCCCGGAAGCACCCACCAGCGCCCCCGGTGAAAGCAACACACCGCCGTCACCGCCAAAAGCAGGGCAAAGGCATACTCGTCCATGCAGTAGACATAGGTGGCCCCCGTCAGAGTCAGGGCCAGGTTTGTACAAAGCAAGCCGCAGGTCAACAGGATACCGCCGGCAGTTCGGATCTTCAGCAAATGGATGACCAGCCAGGCGGTCAGAGACATCCAAAAAATGAACAACAGCCCGATAAGCCAGGGAGCCGCCGCGTCCCCCTTCAACAGCTCGTACACCGGGATGACGAAGCGGCCGATACTGGTGTAAAAGGAAAAGCTCCCGGTGGCGTAGGTAAAATAGGAGATGGAGTCGTGGGAGAAGAACTCATTGGAAAATAAAAAGCCGTGGGCCGCGAAGGAGCACACCGCCGTAGCGCACAGCACCAGCCACGCCGTCTGCTTTCGCTCCGGCGTCCAGTATTCCCGCAGCCATCCACTGACCGGACAATCTGTCCCCCGGCGCAGTTCCATTCCATCACGCTCCCTGCCGCATAATTTTACAGTGTAAGCATAGCACCAGCCCCTGGATTTTTCAACCCCCGGAATGACCTTCCTGACTTGACAATTTCCGTCTAAACATAGATAATGTAATTTATTGTATTGCGTAAAATTTCACATGGAGGTACTTTCATGGCACTTGATATGACTTTTTTTGATGAGATGGAAGCCCGTATTCCCAAGGGGAAGGTGCGGACCCGGTTTGCCCCCTCTCCCACCGGCTATATGCACGTGGGCAACCTGCGCACCGCCCTGTACACCTGGCTCATCGCCCGGCACAACGACGGAACCTTCATTCTCCGCATTGAGGATACCGACCAGGGTCGTCTGGTGGAGGGCGCCACGGACGTGATCTACCGCACCATGACCGAGTGCGGCCTGACCCATGACGAAGGCCCCGATGTGGGCGGCCCCACCGGCCCCTATATCCAGTCTGAGCGCCGGGACCTATATCTGCCCTACGCCCAGCTGCTGGTGGAAAAGGGCGCCGCCTATTACTGCTTCTGCGAGAAGACCGAGTCCGAGGAGGACTCCGGCGACTTTGACCGGGCCGATGACCCCTGCCGGAATCTGAGCGCTGAGGAAGTCGCTGCCAATCTGGCCGCCGGAAAGCCCTATGTCATCCGCCAGCGCATCCCCCATGAGGGTACTACCACCTTCCACGATGTATCCTTCGGTGACATCACCGTTGAAAACAAGACCCTGGATGACCAGGTGCTGCTGAAGCGGGACGGACTGCCCACCTACAACTTCGCCAACGTGGTGGACGATCACCTGATGGGTATCACCCACGTGGTCCGGGGCAGCGAGTACCTCAGCTCCGCCCCCAAGTACAACCTGCTGTACGAGGCCTTCGGCTGGGACATCCCCACCTACGTCCACTGCTCTCCCGTCATGCGGGACCAGCACAACAAGATGAGCAAGCGCCACGGCGATCCCTCCTATGAGGATCTGAAAGCTCAGGGTTATCTGACGGACGCCATTTTGAACTATGTGGCGCTGCTGGGCTGGGCCCCCAAGGGCGAGCGCAGCGAGCAGGAGATCTTCTCCTTGGACGAGCTGGTAGAGGCTTTCGACATCGCCGGCATCTCCAAGTCCCCCGCCATCTTCGACATTGAAAAGCTGACCTATTTCAACGCCACGTACCTGCGTGCCCTGGCTCCCGAAGAGTTCGCCAAGGTCGCCGAGCCCTATATTCGCCAGGCCGTGAAGAACCCCGCCATCGATACCGCCGCCATTGCCGCCCTGCTGCAGGCCCGGTGCGAAAAGCTGACGGACATCCCTGAAAAGGTGGATTTCTTCGACACTCTGCCCGAGTACGATGTGGAGTTCTTCACCAACAAGAAATCCAAGACCAATGCCGAGGTGTCCCTGAAGATGCTGGAGGCCGTGATTCCCGCCCTGGAGGCCATCCCCGACTGGACTGTGGACGCCGTTCACGACACTCTCATCGACCTGGCCGCCTCTTTGGAGGTGAAGAACGCCACCCTCATGTGGCCTGTCCGCATCGCTGTGGCCGGCAAGCTTGTGACTCCCGGCGGCGCTGTGGAGCTGTGCCACATTCTGGGCAAAGAGGAAACCCTCCGCCGCCTGAAGCAGGGCTGCGCAAAACTGCAGGCCTGAATTTCGAAAAAAGGAAGATTCACATGAGCAAACTGTATATTCCCCAGGGCTACACTACTCCCCTGCCCAACTACGAGCTGCAGCGGGCCATCGCCTTCATCAAGGACTCCTTCCAGACCAACCTGAGCAATGCCCTGAATCTGCGCCGGGTATCCGCTCCCCTGTTCGTGGACGGCGGCTCCGGCCTCAACGACGATCTGAACGGCGTGGAACGCCCTGTGGCCTTCGATATCCCCGATGTGGGCGTCAACGGCCAGGTGGTCCACTCCCTGGCAAAGTGGAAGCGTCTGGCGCTGAAGCGCTACGGCTTCCATGAGGGCAAAGGCCTCTACACCGACATGAATGCCATACGGCGGGACGAGGAAGTGGACAATATCCACTCCATCTACGTGGACCAGTGGGACTGGGAGAAGATCATCTCCCGGGAGGACCGGAACGTCAACTACCTGAAATCCAGCGTCCGGGCCATCGTAGGCGCCGTCTGCGAGACTGCCGAGGCTTTGAACGTGGCCTTCCCCAGCCTGCGCGGCAAGCTGGACCGCGAAGTGTTCTTTATCACCACTCAGGAGCTGGAGGACCTGTACCCCGACCTGACCCCCAACGAGCGGGAAACTGAGATCTGCCGCCAGCACCACACCGTGTTCCTGATGCAGATCGGCAAAACGCTGAAGTCCGGCAAAAAGCACGACGGCCGCGCACCCGACTACGATGACTGGGAGCTGAACGGCGACATCCTCATGTGGAACCCGATTCTGGAGCGGAGTTTCGAGATTTCCTCCATGGGTATCCGGGTGGATGAGGCGTCTCTGGACCGTCAGCTGACGCTGGCAGGCTGCGATGAGCGCAGAAACCTCCCCTTCCACAAGAGGCTGCTGAATGGTGAGCTGCCCCTGACCATGGGCGGCGGCATCGGCCAGTCCCGGCTGTGCATGCTGATGCTGGGCACCTGCCACATCGGCGAGGTGCAGGCCAGCCTGTGGGACCAGGCAACTGTGGAGGCCTGTGAAAGTGCTGGAATCACGCTTCTGTAAAGTTATTTCACATCACTAAAAAGAGCCTGCTTTCCGTGGAAAGCAGGCTCTTTTTATGAGATTTTCCGGCAAGAGAGGATATAATCCGCGGCCCGTTTGGCACCGCCCGCTTCCCGAAAGCTCTTGGCAATGCGCTCCGTCCGCTCCTTGTAGGAGGAATCCGCCAGCACTTTTTCCAGTGCCTCCCGGATATGATCCGGGTCCTCTGCGTTAAGGCGCAATCCCATCCCAAGTTCCTCCATGCGATCCGCAATCGCCGCCTCCTCACTCTGCTGGGGGGCCAGCACCGTGGGGATGCCATACCAGATGGCCTCGCTGGCGCTGTTCATCCCGCAGTGGGTCAAAAACACATCCGCCCGCCGCAGAACAGCCAACTGATCCACTCGCTCCGCCGCCTGGATATGGGGTGGCAACTGTCCCAGAGTTTTCAGATTCTCCGCCGTCCCTACTGACAGGACAGCGTCCACATTCATGTCCGCCAGCGCCGCCACACAATCTTTGCAAAAACGCTTGCGGTCATGCATGACCGTTCCCAGGGACACGTACACCAGCGGACGGCTCTTGACCGGCACCTGCTCCTCCCGCTCCGGCACAGAGGGACCGACAAACGCATAGCGCTCCGAAAAAGTCTCGGCCATAGGCTGAAAGTCCCGGGAAGTATAGACAATGGCGTTGGTCTCATTGTCGTTCTGCAGCAGGTCCGTGACCTTTTCAACCGGGTATCCGTGCTGCCGCAGCAGGGCCATCTTGCGGCCGATCCGGGGCATCCCCAGCAGGGACCTCAGCAACTCCCCTGCCTTGGGCTTCATCAGCTGGGCGGAGTGCTGATTAAAGGCGAAGGTAGTGGTGGAGCAGACATAGGGGATGCCCAGCTTTTTGGCGAAGAGCTTTCCCCAGAAGCAGACAGAATCTGAAACCACTACATCCGGCTTGAATTCCTCCAGTTCCCGGCAGACCTTTCCCTCCAGGGTTAAAGTGGTGTCTGTCACCATCTCCACCAGGGCCGCAAAATCCCGTCCCACCTTCTTATCCAGGTCCTTGGGTTGCGGCGGCAGGGCCTCATCGCAGCAGATCACCTCCGCACCAGCGGCCTCCAGCTTCTCCCGGAAGGGCTCAAACGAATAATAACGCACTTGATGCCCCATAGCCGTCAGCTGCCGCACGACTTCCACAGTGGGATTGGTGTGTCCCCAGGCTGGGATGCAGAAAAACACAATACGGCTCATGTTGGTTCCTCCCCTCTGAGGATGGCGTCAAACTGCTGAAACAGCACATCATCCTTGGTGATAACGATGCCCTGCTTCTCGTCCGCCAACACCAACAGTGTATCCCCCGGCTTGATGTCAAACAGATCCCGGACCCCCTTGGGAATCACGATCTGGCCTTTCTCCCCTACACGAACAATCCCCGCATGTTTTCCTTTTGACTGCTTCATTTAATGTTCCTCCCCGCAAAGTATGATTAGTTATACTTTTCATGCTTATACTACACCACACTATGTCCCCTGTCAAGAAAAAGACGGTGCTATCCGGAAAAATCCGGACAGCACCGTCTTTGTTTTTATTCCGCGGAGCAAGACCGCTTATGCGTCCTGAGGTGCTTCGCCGCTGGCGCCGAAAGCCTTCATGGCTCTGGCGTCCTCGGCCCGCTTCTCTTCCAGACTCTGCTTCAGGATCATATCCTTCACCTTCATCAGGCGGGTGGTGGTGGCACGGTCGTTCTCATCCAGCTTCATGGTGATATAGCGGATGGCAGCCTCGGTCTCGGGGATCATCACGTATTCCAGGGCATTGACGCGGCGGCGGGTCTTTTCGATCTCCTCCGCCATCAGCTGGGCGGATTTTTCGATCTCCGCCAGCTTCAGCATTTTCCTGAATACATGGCCCAGGGCATCCACAGCCGTATCCAACTCACCGGAGGTTGACGCGAAGCCGTAGGGATAGATGTCAGCGTCCGACTTCGTTTTGGTTTGGAAGTCATACACCGGCACGTTAACAGACATGATGTTCTGACTGCCCATGGTCAGCTCCACACTCTGCTTGGGATACAGCAGCGCCTGCTCCAAAGCCTCAGAGCTCATGAGGGCGGAGGCCACGGTGAAGGACTTGTGGACCGTCATCAGCTCCTCCTCCACCTCAGCCCGGAGGGCACGGACCTCCCGGACAGTCTCCAAAAACTGCTTCATCAGACCGTCGCGCTTATCCTTCAGCAGCTTGTGGCCACGTCGGGCAGTCTTGAGCTTTCCTTTCAGTCGGGTCAGCTCCATGCGGGTAGGGGTCACCGTGATATTCGCCATGGCTCACCCCTCCTTAATTCTCGTCTTTCTTCGGCCAGTACTTCTCAATATACTCGGGTTTGATCCGTTTCAGCTCACTCTTAGGCAGGATGCTCAGCAGCTCCCAGCCCAGGTCCAGGGTCTCCTCGATGGAACGGTTCTCCTCATAGCCCTGATTCACGTAGCGGCGCTCAAATTCGTCGGCGAATTTGGCATACAGCAGGTCCGTGGGAGTCAGAGCGGCCTCGCCCAAAATGGACATCAATTCCTTGTTGTCCTTACCGGTGGCGTAAGCGGCGAAGAGCTGGTTCATGGTATTGGCATGATCCTCCCGGGTCTTGCCCTCGCCGATACCCTTATCCTTCAGACGGGACAGGGAGGGCAGCACATCCACGGGGGGATGGATACCCTGGCGGTACAAGGCGCGGCTCAGAATAATCTGGCCCTCAGTGATATAGCCGGTCAGGTCGGGGATGGGATGGGTCTTGTCATCCTCCGGCATGGTCAGGATGGGGATCAAGGTGATGGAGCCGGACTTACCCAGCTTCCGGCCGGCGCGCTCGTACAGAGTGGCCAGGTCGGTATACAGATAGCCGGGATAGCCGCGGCGGCCGGGGACCTCTTTCTTTGCGGCGGAAACCTCACGGAGAGCTTCGGCGTAGTTGGTAATATCGGTCATGATGACCAGCACGTGCATGTCCTTCTCAAAGGCCAGATACTCGGCGGCGGTCAGAGCCATACGGGGCGTACTGATACGCTCGACAGCCGGGTCATTGGCCAGGTTGGAGAACATGACGGTACGGTCGATAGCGCCGGTGCGCTTGAACTCGCTGACGAAGAACTCAGATTCCTCGAAGGTGATGCCGATGGCAGCGAACACCACGGCGAAGTTAGCGGCCTCGTCGCCCCGCACCTTGGCCTGACGGGCAATCTGGGCGGCCAGGTTGGCGTGAGGCAGACCGGAACCAGAGAAGATGGGCAGCTTCTGTCCACGAACCAGGGTATTCAGACCGTCAATGGTGGAAACACCGGTCTGGATAAACTCGTTGGGGTAGTCACGGGCCGCCGGGTTCATGGGCAGGCCGTTGATGTCACGGTACTCCTCAGCCAGAATTTCGGGACCGCCGTCGATGGGACGGCCCATGCCGTTGAACACGCGGCCCAGCATGTCGCCGGACACGCCCAACTGCAGGGGATGGCCCAGGAAGCGGACCTTGGCATCCGCCAGGTTGATGCCGGCGGCAGATTCGAACAGCTGGACCACGGCGGCGTCACCGTTGACCTCCAGTACCTTACCACGGCGGATGGAGCCGTCATGCAGTTCGATCTCCACCAGCTCGTCATAGGTGACGTTCTCCACCATGCGGACCATCATCAGAGGGCCGGAGATCTCCTCTACGGTCTTATATTCTCGAATCATTACTGCTCACCTCCCTGAGAAGCGATGGCTTCGATCTGCTGCTCCATCTCGGCCTGGATCTTGGCGTAAGCCCGATCGTATTCCTCCACGGGCACGCTCTTGGCACGGCCGATCTGCTCACGGGCAGGAATGGTGAACAGCTTGCCCGCCTCGGCGCCCTGGGCAATAGCGGTACGGCACAGCTTCTCATAGCCCAGAATCAGGGCCAGCAGCTTGGCCTGCCGGTCATAGCTGGAATAGCCGTCAATGTCGGTGAAAGCGTTCTGCTGCAGGAAGTCCTCGCGGATCATACGGGCAACTTCCAGTGTCAGCTGGTCACCCGGAGACAGAGCGTCCTTACCGACCAGCTGGACAATCTCGTTCAGGCTGGCCTCGTTCTGCAGGATGCTCATGGCCTGGGCCCGGCTCTGCATGAAGCCCTCGCCGAAGTTCTCATCAAACCAGGGCTTCAGGGTGTCCAGATACAGAGAATAGGAGTTCAGCCAGTTGATGGCCGGGAAATGACGCTTATAGGCCAGAGAGGAGTCCAGAGACCAGAACACCTTGACGATACGCATGGTGGCCTGGGACACGGGCTCGGACAGGTCGCCCCCCGGAGGGGAAACAGCGCCGACGGCGGTCAGGCTACCCTTGCGGTCATCGGAGCCGATGCACTCCACGGAGCCGGCACGCTCGTAGAACTGGGCCAGACGGGAGGCCAGGTAGGCGGGGTAGCCCTCTTCGCCGGGCATCTCTTCCAGACGGCCGGACATCTCACGGAGGGCCTCGGCCCAACGTGAGGTGGAGTCGGCGATAACGGCCACATCGTAGCCCATGTCACGGAAGTACTCGGCGATGGTAATGCCGGTATACACGGAGGCCTCACGGGCCGCCACGGGCATATCGGAGGTGTTGGCGATCAGGACGGTCCGCTTCATCAGGGACTCGCCGGTGCGGGGGTCCTTCAGTTCGGGGAACTCCCGCAGAACGTCGGTCATCTCGTTGCCGCGCTCGCCGCAGCCGATGTAGACCACGATGTCCACGTCAGACCACTTGGCCAGCTGGTGCTGCACCACAGTCTTGCCGGAGCCAAAGGGGCCGGGCACGGCCGCCGTACCGCCCTTGGCGATGGGGAACATGGTGTCGATGATGCGCTGGCCGGAGCACAGAGGACGCTCGGGGGGATACTTGTGGCTATAAGGACGGCCCACACGGACCGGCCACTTCTGGGTCATGGTCAGGGGCACTTCCCTGCCGTCGTCGGTCTTCAGGGTGGCGATGGTCTCCGTTACGTTGAAGGAGCCGCTCTTGATGTCGGTGATGGTACCGCTCATGTTGGGAGGCACCATGATCTTATGGAGCACCACGGGGGTCTCAGGCACGGTGCCGATGATGTCGCCGCCGATCACCTTATCCCCCACCTTGGCGGTGGCGGTGAACTCCCACTTCTTCTCGTGGTCCAGGGCAGGCACTTCCACGCCGCGGGCGATGTTGGTGCCCACCTTCTCCACGATCTTTTCCAGCGGGCGCTGGATACCGTCGTAAATGCCCTCGATCATGCCGGGGCCCAACTCCACGCTCATGGGGGCACCGGTGGTCTCCACCACGGCGCCGGGGCCCAGGCCGGAGGTCTCCTCGTAAACCTGGATGGAGGCGGAGTCGCCCTTCATGGTCAGGATTTCGCCGATCAGACGCTGGGGGCCAACGCGGACCACGTCGGACATATTGGCGTCCGCCAGGCCCGTGGCTACCACCAGCGGTCCGGAAACTTTAACAACTTTACCGCTCAAATCAGAATACCTTCTTCCTTGGAAAATTCTCTTCCGAGGCTGTTCGTCTCACTTGTTGAGTCAGATGCCTTACAGAATGTCAGCACCGACCGCACGTTCGATCGCTCTTTGAATATTGTTCTTGCCGATGCCCAGAGAGCCTTCCCGACCGGGGATCAGGATGATAGCGGGAGTCAGCTCGTCCTTGTAGCGGGACAGCACGTCCTCCATATCCTTTCCCACCGTCTCGGTGAGATAGATCACCGCGCAGTCGCTTTTGGCCAGCTCTCGAACCTTCTCCTTTGCCTCCTCCACGGAGGTGACAGGATAGGCATCAAGGCCCAGGGCACGGAATCCCATGACGGATTCCCAGTCGCCGATCACGGCGATCCGATACGTTGTTGCCATCGTTACACCGCCTTACACATAGCTGGCCCGGAGCCGGGTACGGATCACATCGGCGGGCAGGCCCGTTCCACGGCCCAACAGCAGGATGCGGAGATTGGTGTACTCCGTCTCCCGGGCTGCCAGATAGGCCAGCAGGGGTGCTTCGCCGAAGGCCACAGCCTGGGCGCCGGAGAGGTAGTCCCCCACCGCGTCGTCGCAGAGCTTTTCGAACTGGGTCATGGCGCCACCCCGCAGGATCTCGCTGCCGGCCTCGGCGGCCGCCTGGAACCGGGTGGGGCCATACAGCTCCATCAGGCCGCTGCCGCCGTCGGCGCTGACCTTCAGAATGGCCGCCTCGTCAATGTCGCCGCCCTCAAACAGAACGCCCCGCAGGAACTCCATGTTCTTTCCCATCCGGATGGTGCGGACCAGGGCCCGCAGGTTGGACGCGTCGATCTGGGCCTTCACGTAACCATGGAGGAATTCGCTGCCGGTGGCCTCTGCCACCGCATCCATGTCCCGGTAGCACCAGCGGTCCAGCACGATGTCTGCCAGCTGGGGATCCCGGGTGGTGTCCAGCACCTCCTTGGCCTCCGCGGCGGCGTCAGCCAGGCAGGCAGGCAGTTCCTCCGTCTTTCCGCTCTGGATGGCCTCCTTCAGCGTCTGGACGTCTACCCGGCCCATATCCATCAGCATATGGCTGGGATCCGTTCCCATGGCGTCCGCCTTCAGGATGGCCTTCACGTTATGATAGTCGTATTTCAGTTTGAAAATGTCGATATACCTGGGGTCCGGCGCGCTGTCGGCCAGGTCGGCCAGAGTGGCCTCCCGGGCAGCGGACAGAGCCGCGTCCATGGCCTCCGGCCGGGTGGGGTCCAGTTCCGGATAACCGCACTCCTGGAGAATCTTGACAGCTTCCTCATCCGTGCGGGCATCCAGCACCTGCTCCATCCGTTCCCGGGTCAGCAGACCGGTCTCCATGGCCCGGATGCGGGCGGAGATGGCCAGGTAATCGGTGTCTTTGATTTTTTTCGCCAAGACACTTCCTCCTTCAGTCATGCCTCCGGGAACAGCTTCTTTGCCACCGCTCCCGCGGTCTCCGCTTTCTGCAAACGCACCAGGGTATCAAAGGTGCAGTTGACCTCCACATTGCCGCTCCGCAGGATGAAGCCGCCCTGGATGGGCAAAGTCTCCTGAGAGAGGACCAGTTGCTTGCCGGAGGCTTTGTTGGCCTTTTCCACGGCGGCCTTACCCGCATGGTCCCGGTCCTCCGGAGAAAAAACCGCCTCTTCAGAGCCGGTGGAAGAAGCCTGGATCAGCAGGTCCGCCAGGACATCCACATACTGCTCCTGCGGCATGGAGCACAGCTTCTCCAGCGCCCGGATGTATGCCTTTTCCACCATTTCCTGTTTGGCGGCCAGGCAGACCTTGCGGGCCTCCATCTGGGCCGCGCTCACCAGACGCTCCTCCCGCTCGGCGGCAGCCTTCTCATTCTTGGCTGCCAGCTCCGCGGCCTCGGCTTCCGCCCGGACCTGGTAACGGCTGGCGACCGTGTCCGCCTCCCGGCGGGCATTGGTCAGAACGCTGTCAATCTCAGACTGTGCTTCCGTCTGGATCAGCTGCGTGATTTTTTCGATTCCCTTCATATCAGGTCTCCCCTTTCTATGGGGTCAGGCGATGTTGATGATCATCAGCATGGAAGCCAGCAGAGACAGAATGGCGTAGAACTCCACGGTGATGCACAGCACCATGCCCTTGGACCAGTCGTCGGGCTTCTTGGCCAGAATGTTGATGGAACCGGCAGCCACGCGGCCCTGGGCGATGGCGGAGAACAGGCCGCCCAGCGCCATAGGCAGGCAGGCTGCGAAGTACTGCAGGCCCTGCTGCACGGACAGGTTGGGCACGCCGCCCAGCAGGCCCATGGAGAAGATGGCGAAGAACCACACCACCAGGCCGTACAGGCCCTGGGTGCCGGGGATAACCTGCAGAATCATAACCTTACCAAACTTGCTGGGGTCCTGGCACAGCAGGCCGGTGCCTGCCTCGCCGGCAATGCCGGTGCCCTTAGCGGAGCCGATGCCGGGGAGAACTGCTGCCAGACCGGCGCCCAGCAGCGCCAGTGCCAAACCGCCAAATGCTTCAAAGAATCCCATAGTGAATTTCCTCCTTTAAGTTATTCGATATCCACGTATTTTGTCTGCATTGCCAGGGGACGGAAAGGCTTGCCGCCGTCCTCGTAGAATTTGCCGAAATACTCCAGGCACTGAAGCCGCAGGTCATGGACGTAGCAGCCCAGCAGGTTCAGGGCAAAGTTCAGCGCGTTGCCCGCCATGGAGATGATGATGAAAATGACGATGTTGCCGGGGATGGCACCCAGGGTGTTGAATACCTGGGCAATGACGCTGCCGGCCAGCATCAGGGCCATCAGACGGGCGTAAGACAGAATATCGCCGAAATAGCCCGTGACGTGGTTGTACAGGGAGCCAAAGATGCCCATGATCTTGCCGAAGCCCTTTCCGGTGATGACGGGGCCGGCCAGGATCAGAACGATGCCTGCGTACAGCACCAGATTGGTGACACCCAGTGCCATACAGCCGATACCCGCAAAGACCACCCACCAGGTGACTTCCTCAAACAGGGCATCCAGGTACAGGCCCCGCTTTACCTTTCGGACAAAGCTGATGGCCATGCCGGTGACGATCTGCACCACGCCCAGAGCCATGGCGCCCACCAGGATCATCAGCGTGTCGTTCAGAGGCGTGAACAGCGCCGGCAGAGCAAAGTCGCCGCCGGTAGTCAGCTTCACCACCTGAGTCAGGAAGTCGCCGAAGAAGCCGCCGGTGATGGCGCCCATAATAAAGGTGCTGACGCCGCACAGGGTCATCAGACCGAACATGTGACCCATGGTTCCCTTGGGCCGGTACTTCTTTCCCACGATCAAACCCGCCAGGATCATCAGCAGGCCGTAGCCCATATCCGCCATCATGATGCCGTAAAACAGGATGAAGAACGGCGCCATCAGGGGGTTGGGGTCCACATTATCGTAAGCGGGCAGAGAGTACATCTCTGTCACCATGTTCAGCGGCTTGGTAAACCAATTGTTCTTCAGTTTGACCGGTACGTCGGGGATTTCATCCTCTGTGGGATCCGCTGCATCCCAGGCACAGCCCATCTGCTCCAGGAGCCTCTCCGTCTGCTGGAGATTTTCCGCCGGAACCCAGCCCTCGAAAAAGACGATGGTCCCATCCGTCAGCAGTCGTTCCGCGCCGGTCTCCTTGGAGGCCTCGGCATTCAGACGATCCACATACATCCGAAGAGCGTCCCGGTCCTCCGCACTCTGGACAATGGCGGCGGTGGCCGCCTCCTGCCGGCGGCGGTTCTCCGCCAGCTTTCGGTCCAACTCCTCCACGTTCTCCGCCGCGGTTCCGGTCACGTTCTGGAAGGCCGTGGCGCTGAAATTGAAGGGCCGCAGGATCTCCTGCACCTTCTCCTCCTCCGAACGGTGAAGAATCAGCAAATAATACTTCTGTTGCTTGTCCGCATTGATCTCATAGAGCTCCGCCGCCGCATCCGCCGCCGCCAGCTCCGTCCGAATGGCGCCAGTGTCCGTGGCTCCCGGGCAAACACCCATGCGGAACACCGTGTGGGCGGTACCTTCCCGCTCCAACGGCAGGTCCATGGGAATCCAAGGCCGTAGCGCCGCCTGTCTGGACAGCAGCCGCGTCTCCTCGGCCTGCAGTCCGGAAAGCTCCTGAAGCAGCCCGCCTACCTTCTGACTGGCTGCCTTGGCTCTTTCCGCACTTTCGGTACTGAGGAACTCCTGCTCTGAAACCGCTTTCCGCTGGATGAACAGGCCGTCCTTGACCTGCCCGTAGCGCTTGATGGCGGCAAGGGCCGTGTTGACGTCGGCTAACTCCGTTCTGGTCTCCGCCAAAGCAGAGGTCCCGCGCTTCAGCAGCGCGGTCCAGGCCGGGTCTGCCAGCTTGTCATCCGGCTCGCTGATCTCCACACACCCCAGCTTCAGGAGGCCTTTCAGCAGTTCTTCCCGGTGGTCGGCCATGGCAATCACGCGGAGTTTCTTCATTTTTACAATGGCCATTTCAGTGTTTCACAACCCTTCCGACAATAAACTCCGCAGCTTCCTCCAGGTTCCTGCCGGCCGCTTCCCGCAGGGCGGCGCTTTCCGCCTCCGCTGCATTCCGGATATCATCCGCCTGTTGGGCGGCCCGTTCTTCGGCCTGTTTCAGCAACTTCCGGCCACACTCCGCCGCGTCCGCACGTGTTTTTTCAAGCAGTTCAATACCTTCACGCTCAGCATCCGCAGCTATCTGGCGCGCTTCCGCCTCCGCGGCAGCTTTCCGCTCCCGCATCTGCGTCTCCAATGAAGTGACCTTCTCAATTGCTTCCAGGGACATGTCTGTTCACCTCTTTCCCTTTTGACCCTGTTATTTTATCCATTTCTACCTCCGCGTCAAAAGAAAAACTCTCCATTTTCGCCTTGGTATTTTAGAACAGTATAGGCGCACCGTTCTGGTAATGCAAGGAAATCTTCATACCACGGAAGCGCTTTCTTCCTTTTGCACAATCGCCCATCTCTTTTTTCTACATTTTAGCAATATGATTTGCGTTTTTTTCGGAAATTTTGCATAATTTACGTTAAATAATTCACTTTTTCGTTTTATTTTTAACAGTTTTATCATTTTTATCCGAAAAAAATATAATAATTCCCGGAACGAGTTTTCGCAAAAAATTTAAAATTTGCGTTGGAAACAATCATAATTGATAGGACGCTTCTCATTGCCACGCATAAAAACACACCGGAGCAAAACTACCTTGCTCCGGTGCAGATTACAGTCTTATGGGGTTCTCCCGACGCTCAGCCGCAAATTCAGCCCAGCGAAGCAGAATCAATTCAGTAAGGAAGAAGAAGTACGCAGACAAACAACGCTCTTCCGTTTCGCAACATAAAAGAACACCGGAGCAAAGTAAACTTTACTCCGGTGTGGTACGCCGTGAGGGATTCGAACCCCCGGCCTTCTGGTCCGTAGCCAGACGCTCTATCCAGCTGAGCTAACGGCGCATGTCTCACAGACAGCTTAGTTATAATAGCACGAGACTTTTTAAAATGCAAGCCCTTTTTTAAAAAATTTTCAATTTTTTTCTGACCCTTGTAAACGGGCCAAGCCTATGGTAAAGTATTGCATGATAAAAGAGAAGAAGGCGGTGGGTTTATGGATAACTATCCCATTAAAAGTGTGACCTTTGGCGGCTTTGACAAGCAGGACGTCATTCGATATATTGAGCAGACCGCCCAACAGGCTGCCGCTGCGCAGCAAGCTCTCCAGTCCGAAAATGAGGATCTGCAGAAGCAGATAAGTACCCTCTCAGCGGAGCTCTTCAGTTTGAGAGCACAGGTCTCCTCCCTGTCCACAGAACGTGACCACCTGCAGGAGGCCCTCAGCCAGGAATCCACCTCCCGCCAGCAGTTGGAGGTTCTGAAGCCCCTGGAAGCCGAAGTGGCCCGACTGCGTCCCGACGCGGAAGCCTATGCCCAGTTCCGGGAACGCATCGGTGCCATCGAGTGCGAGGCCCGCAAGCGGGCCGCTGATCTGGAGCAGGCCACGGCAAATCAGCTTCAAAAGACGGTGGATCTGTTCCGGGAGCAGTATCAGACTCTCATGAGCACCTTTGAGTCTACTGCCAGCCATGTGAACGGCGAGCTGCGGAAGGTGGAGGTCAATCTCACCCAACTGCCCCGCGCCATGGATCAGGCAGGCACAGAGCTGAATGATCTGGCTGCCCGCCTGGAGCACAGCAAGGAATCCCAGCAGTAACATCTATAATAAGATAGGAAAGGACGCGTCGGCACGACGCGTCCTTTTTACTTGGCTTCTTCTCTGGGACCAGGCAGGAACTCCTCCCCTGCCGGGACCATTTCCAGTCCGCCGGCGGACAGCTCGGTCAGCCTGGTCAGGAACTGTTCCGCGCCGCCGGACGGAAAAGCCGCCCGCAGAGTAATATCCGCCCCATATTCCGCGTCCCGCACCACTCCGCCGCAGGCAGTGATCTCCAACTTCATCCTCTCAAACAGCGGGTATGTACAGGGCACATCCCACAGCGTCCACAGGCTCATACGGGCAATGCCGGCCGCGTCCAGGGCATCCTTTGCCCCCTTGGTATAGGCCCGGGTCAGGCCGCCCGCTCCCAAGAGGACACCGCCGAAGTACCGGGTCACCACGCAGCAGACGTTCACCACGCTCTCCCGCTGAAAGACATTCAGCATAGGCTGTCCCGCAGTACCCTGGGGTTCTCCGTCGTCGGAATACCGGACCACGCCGCCCTCCTTCAGAAGATAGCACCAGCAATTGTGGCGGGCGTCGTAATATTTCTTTTTCATCTCCTCAATACGGGTCCGAGCCTCAGCCTCAGTTTCCACCCGCCAGAGATGACTGATGAAGCGGGACCGCTTTTCGGTAAATTCGCTCTCCACGTCCTCAAAGGGTACCAGATATTCGCTCACGCCATGTCTCCTCCGTCAGCACATAAAAATAGCTCTGCCTGGTCTCCTCCATCAATTGTACAAATTCCGTTTTGGAAAACTGATAGTGGAAACCACATTTTTCCATGACCCGTCTGGAGCGCCAATTTCCGGCGTAGTGGCCGCACCAGATACGCTTCATTCCAATCTGTATAAAGCCATATTCCAGTACAGCGTTCACTGCCTCCGGCATTAGTCCCATACCCCAATACACAGGTGACAAGGCATAGCCCACCTCGTCGTCTGGGCAGTCCGGAAACACCCCGGCAGGGTGATTGCCAACAAAGCCCACAGAGCCGATGACTGCCCCCGTCTCCTTCAGCTCCATGGCAAACACGCCGGGGGCGGAAAATACCGTGTGAATGATCTCCCGGCTCTCCTCCTGGCTTTTGTGGGGCTGCCACCCGGCGATAGGGCCCACTCTGGGGTCCCTGGCATACGCATACACCTCCGCCGCGTCACTGTCCCGGAAGGGACGGAGCCAGAGACGGGGTGTTTCCAGAACGATCTCAGCCACTGTTTATCCCTCAATGAAAGGTGTCACCTGTCCCAGGGTCTTGGGCCCGCAGGCAGCGGTTACGTCAATGGTCTCGCTGTACTCCACGCTCTCCACCTTGGCCTCCCGGTACAGCATGTCCAGCAGGCCGCCCTTGTCGTAAGGCAGGTGCAGCACCACCCGGCGGGTGCCCTTGTCCAGGCGCTTGTCGATCATCTCCAGCAACCGGGGGATACCCTCGCCGGTCCGGGCGGAGATCAGGCAGATGTCCTGGCCGTGAGGGAGGATTTCCCCTGCCGGGAGACAGTCCGCCTTGTTGAACACGTCGATGCGGGGCAGCTCTCCCGCCCCCAGCTCCAGGATCAGATTCTCCACCACCTGGGCCTGAGTCTGCCACTCGGGATTGGATACATCCACCACATGCAGCAGCAGATCCGCGTATTCCAGCTCCTCCAACGTAGCCTTAAAGGCCTCCACCAGCTGATGGGGCAGCTTGCGGATAAAGCCAACGGTATCGGAGATCACCACATCCAGGGTGTCGCTGACAGTCAACAGGCGGCTGGTGGTATCCAGCGTGTCGAACAGCCGGTTGTTGGCTGGGATGCCCGCTCCGGTCAGCTGGTTCAGAAGAGTGGATTTGCCCGCGTTGGTATAGCCCACGATGGCCACCACGGGAATCTCGTTCTTCCGGCGCTGCTGACGCTGGGTGCTGCGCACCCGGCGCACGTCCTCCAGGTCCGCCCGCAGCTTGTCGATCTTCTTGTGGATCAGGCGGCGGTCCGTTTCCAGCTGGGTCTCGCCGGGACCCTTGGAGCCGATGGCGCCCTGTCCGCTGCCGCCCTGACGCTCCAGATGGGTCCACATGCCCGTCAGACGGGGCAGCAGATATTTGTACTGGGCCAGCTCCACCTGGAGCCGGCCTTCTTTGGTCTTGGCCCGCTGGGCAAAGATATCCAGGATCAGACCGCAGCGGTCCAGCACCTGGACGCCCAGCATATCCGTCAGCATCCGCTGCTGGGAGGGCGACAGGTCATTGTCAAAGATGACCATGGTGGCGCCGTTGTTCTGACAGAACTCCTGTACCTCCAGCACCTTGCCCTCGCCGATGAAGCAGCGGGGGTCCGGGGTGGCCCGGTTCTGTAGGATACTGCCCACAGTCAGGCCGCCGGCGGTCTCTACCAAAGCCGCCAGCTCCTCCATGGTGTCCTCGTCCGCGTTTTCCTCCCGTTTCAGTACCGGGGAGTTCAGACCCACCAGTACCACATTATCACGAATTTCTTCCGTTTCCCGCATAAAATGATTGGTTCTCCTTATTTGGTATAGGCCTCCACGACTTTTCCGGTATAGATGCGATGCCAGCCGCCCTTCTTGCCGTAATGTGGCAAAATGGCCTCCTGATCCAGTACGCAGGCGGGGTCCATATCCTGCGCAAAGATTTTTTTGCAGACCAGCACCCACTCCGCCTCATCGAAGAAGGGGGCGTCTCCTGCACCGTAGCGCAACGTCAGGCCGCACTCCTTCACTTTATCAATGTCCCGCCCGCTCTTCGTACCGCAGACCTGCATGGTGGTCTGCTTGTGGCTCAGGGGCAGCACGGATACCGTGAAATAGTCGTGGGATTCCATAAATTGATAGGTATAGCGCTCAGGCCGCACATAGACAGTGCACACCGGAATGCTCCACAGCCGGCCCAACTGGCACCATCCAATGGTCATGGTGTTGCAGGCAGTCTGGTCTCCTGCGGTCAGCAGGGCGTTCTGGGTACCGAATACCTGAAAAATCTCAGGAGTCAGGGTCTTAAAGTCCACGGGATGCAGGTTCATGGTGCATCGCTCCTTTCATTCTGTCTTTCAGTATATGCGCCGGAGCGGAAAAAGTAAAGAAAGCAAAGAAAAAAAGGGTCCGTCAGTACGACAGACCCTCTTTTGAACGTGATTACTTGTCCAGACCGAACTTCTTGTTGAACTTGGCCACGCGTCCGCCGGTATCCACCAGCTTCTGCTTACCAGTGAAGAAGGGGTGACACTTAGAGCAGACTTCCACCTTGATATCACTCTTGGTAGAACCTGTCTCAATCACATTACCGCAGGCGCAAGTAATAGTAGTCTG